>NZ_CP120683.1:6722500-7022500 GCF_030506325.1 Tunicatimonas pelagia
TGAAGCATTACCAAATAGGGCAGAGGCTGGCCCCTTGATAACTTCTACTCGCTCAATGTGCGGAATAAGCTGCTGTTTCCAGAAGCTGGTAAACGCCCGCATTCCGTTGATGAGGTTGCCAGAGTTACGTTGTCCGGCCACCCGAAAGCCCCGAATAGTGATGTCGTTGTAGAACGAATACTGATTCACCCCGCTCATATTTTTCACCACATCGTTGACCCGAAAAGCTGCCTGATCGAGAATCAGTTCTTTGGTGACGTAGCTTACCGACTGCGGTACATCTTGCAGTGGCGTAGCCGTCTTGGAGCCTATGAACGATACCTCGTTCTGGTAGGTGGTTTCCTTTCGTCCGGTGATTTCTACTTCCTGTAGCTGAGTAAGGCTCGGCTGTAAGGTGAAATCAAGCTGTAGAGTTTGACCTTCGGTGACATTGACCGAGCGACGTTGGGTCTGGTAGCCCACTCCGGAAATCATAAGCTGATACGATCCGGTGGGAATTTCACCAATTGTAAATTCCCCGTCAGCGTCAGTTACGTTACCCAGCGTAGTACCCCGCAGAGCCGCGTTCAGTCCGGGTATTGGATTATTGTCTTTATCAGTGATGGTGCCTTGTATGGTACCCAAGTTGGTTTGCGCTAACAGTGCTCCGGCACCAAGAAATAGCAGCAGAAACATAAGTATAAATTTGTTCATCGTAGTGTAATTGGTTTGATCAGAAAATGCTTACAGATTGTTATTGAAAATTTTTATTATACTGAGTTGATAGATGTCAAGAGCCACACCTCTTCTTGGGCGGCTATCCTCTTTCTAAGTGGACCGGTCGCTTCGGTGCGGGATAGATGTTTTACTTGGTAGGGTTGAGCGTAGTGTTGCTCAACTTCCTCCTGACTGATTGAGAAAGGCGGCCCGTCCATCTGGTTTTGGTCGTATTCGTAGGTAATTAGCAGTTGCGGAACTGACTCCGCGATTTTCATCAAATGGTCGGAGTAGCGCGACCGGATTTCTTCGGGTAAGGCTACCAAGGCACCCCGGTCGTAAATAGCATCTATTGACCCCAGCATTGAGCCAGACAATTGAAATAGGTCACCCACAAAAATATCCAGGTTTTTGGCGCGGTAGAGGCGTAATTCCCCTTGCTGAATAATTTCCGGCTCGGCATACAGTTCGGCAAATAACTGTTCTACCGCTAACTGGCTTAGCTCCGCTCCGGCTACCGCGTAGCCTTGGGACAGTAGCCAGGCAATATCCCGCGTTTTACCACAGAGCGGTAGAAATACCCGACTTCCTTTTTTTAGGGAAAGCATGGGAAAACACTTAACCAAAAGTGGGTTGGCTTCGCTTTCGTGAAAGCCTATTTCGTTATTTTTCCAGCGGTTGAGCCAGAAGTTAGTGTCAATTATCGTCATTGGTGGATTGTTTTGCAGTGGATTTGGATCGGGTTACCTGCGAACGAGGCTGAACCCTTACTTTATTGTGAGAAACCTTAGGCTTACTTGAGGAGGAGCTAGCCACTACGGGGCGAATGGACTTGGCTTTGGTACCTTGCCTTGGGGCGCGCTTCGGCTTCTTCTTACGCCGACCTAACCAGATGTAAAAACCAGTGATGGGCAGCGAGGCGCAGAACAAGGCAGTCAGGCAAGCCAGTATTTTAGTTGATAGGCCGTAGATACTGCCCACGTGAATAGGGTAGTTGGAATTGCGCCATTTTTCACCCAGTAGCTTATTTTCGTGCTGCCGCCGAAAGTGGATATTACCCGTTTCGGGCTGGTAGAGGTACTGGTCAGACTCCTGCCAACCGGAGCTTCCGTCAAACTCTACGAAGGCCGAGATGCCTCCCTTTTCCACTGACTTGGGTAGATTGAAGTAGATGCGCTGCCAACTAGACCGCTGCTGTTGAGCATCTTGCCAAGCGAGGTTGATCGCTGATTCGGGAGTAGGCCCGAAGCGAACCAGCTCGGGCGGTTTGGCAAAGATTTCCTCCGGATCATTCCCCAGTAAACGATAGATGCCATCGCTCCACCAGTCAAATGTCCAGACCAGTCCGGTAGCTGCCAGAATGGTGATAAACAGGTAACTATAAAACCCACCTACGTTGTGAATGTCGTAGTTCACCCGTCGCCAGCGGGCGTTCCACTTAATCTTCAATCGGTGCCGGAGCACTTTTCGGTTGCGGGGCCACCATAGTACCAGTCCGGTAATCACCATTACCAAAATAATTAGCGTAGCTACGCCCACAATCCAGTGCCCAATAGCGTAGCGGAGTAGCAGGTTTTGGTGCAGGCGACGGGTTAGCTCAATCCAGTTGGTGAGCATATTGACTGTGCCGGTTACCTCACCGGTGTAGGGGTTAACGTATACTTTATCCCAGTACTGGTAGTCGTCCCAAAAAGTCCATCCACCCGCATCCGGGTTGCGCTGGAAGGCGGTAAAAAGGTAGGCTCGTTCAGGCTCGTTAAACACCTCAACTCCGTAGACTTCTTTATCGGGCAAAGCTTTACGGGCTGCGGCAAACAACGCGGCCATAGGTTGCCGGGTAGTTTGCTCTTCCACAAATACATAGTCGCCGTAGTACCAGTCAGTCAGTTCCTCTTCCCACACAAAGATAGCGGCCGCCGTCATGCTGATGACTACCACGAGTCCGGCTAAGAATCCCAGCCAAAGATGAACCTGTCCGATTAGCTTTTTGAAGGTCATATCTTTATCGTTAGGTTTTTCGTAAATGGAGATTAAACAATGAATAGATTGCTATGGAACGAATCGTGATTGAGGTAGACGAGGCTACCGCTCGGAAGTGGGACGCTACTTCCGAAGGGGTAAAGACATCGACTGCCAAAAAGATTAATGAAATACTGAAATTGGCACTGGATAAAAATGGAGAAGATATGACTAGGCTTTTGGATGAGATAAGAGAAAAAGCTGCTTCCCGGGGACTCACTCCTGAAGTCTTTCAGGAAATTATGGAACTTGATGACCAGACGATGAAAAATTTGTTCGGAGAAACATCCGAATTGAAGAAGTGAAATGCTCTTTATCTTGGATACCAACGTTATACTTAGCGGTCTGCTCTTTTCCAACTCCGTTCCTTCCAAGGCTATCAATAGAGCTACAGAATTAGGCACGATTGCCGTTTCAGAGGAAGTAGTTTCGGAGTACCGCGAAGTATTTGCCAGGAAAAAGTTTGATCGCTTCATTGGTGCGGAAGAGCGTAGGCTCTTGTTGAACAATTTCCTGTTAGAGAGCAAGTACTTTGAGATCGAAGAAACTATTACTGAATGTACCGACGCAAAAGATAACAAGTTTTTAGAAGTTGGAGTAGCCGCTTCAGCAGCTTGTTTGGTAACAGGCGACAACGCACTACTGGTGTTGCATCCCTTCCGAACCATTCCCATTCTCAACGCAGCGGACTTCCTTCGGCAATTTTGAGCGAGAAGGATTAGCCCGAAAAATGTATAAATCGAATCGCTGACTACAGTATGGTCTGGCAAACTATCATTCATTATTCAGCAATTTTAGGCAACGTAGCCACTAAATCAGCCCAATCGCTTCGCTGGGGAATGCCGGGTTTACGCAGACCGAAAAACTGGGTAATGAGGTTACGCTGGGCATCAAACAGTTCCACCGCAGTGACAATACCGTCTTCGGTGGGCTTTTTTACCACCCAAGCGGTATCCACCATGTTTAACCGCAGGTGCAGATTAAACTTGGGATCAAGCACATTAAGCCAGCGTTCCACCCCATTGTGTCCGCGCTCCAGCATCCGAATGGTTCGTATCGTATCCTGATGAATCTGGAGATTGCCCCGGTTTCCGGCAAAGATCATAATAGGTAGTTTAGTTTGGGAGGCGCGCTTCAGCATACCTTCTAGGGCTTCCGGATCAATCTGGTAGGTATATTTTTCTACTGCCAGCTCCAGCGCATGGTAGCGATGTACTTGATGCTTGCGTAGCATCGGAAAAAAGTCGTGGGTATCTTTCAGGTTGTCCCAGTCGGCAAGGAATGAGTCCTGATCTACTTCATCGG
Organism: Tunicatimonas pelagia; assembly: GCF_030506325.1. Classification (NCBI taxonomy): domain Bacteria; kingdom Pseudomonadati; phylum Bacteroidota; class Cytophagia; order Cytophagales; family Catalimonadaceae; genus Tunicatimonas; species Tunicatimonas pelagia. The sequence goes on from NZ_CP120683.1 coordinate 6,726,521, forward strand.
TATAGGTTTTTTCTTCGGTGCCCGGTACGCTTTGCTCAGCTCCCTGATCATCGTTCCGAAAGTCACGCACGATGGATTGATAGGCATCCTGATTACTTTCTTTTTGCAGGAAAATCTTAGTAACAGCGTCGCCCGCCCGATCAAATACCTGGAGGCTGGTGAGTTCGCGTTCCCCTTTTTTTTGGTGAACCGCAAAAGCCACGTGCCAATTGTTGAAAAATACCCGGGTCTCAATAGGGCCAATAACGGTAGCCATCCGGTGGTCGCCCTTTCCAAAAGCGTTGATCTGGTCGAAGTGACCTTTGTGTTCCAGAATACAAGCATCGTTACGGGTCAGCGACATCACGTAGCCCAGTTCGGGCAGTCGCTTGAGGAAATCAGGCCAGGGGCCCCGCAGGCGGATGCAATCTTGGCTAATGGTAGTGGCCAGTAGCTGAGCTTCACTTGACTCTAGCCGCTTGGCTGCTTCCCGGATGCGTAGGTTAGGTTCTTCTTCTAGTAACTCCTGCCAGGCAGCGCGAATGGTATCGGCTGATTGTTCAAGGGTGTGATTCATAGTGTTGTTTGTTTGCGTTGATTAAAGTTTCTTCTTTGTTGTGGCGAGGTTGTAGTTTAGGAACAACAATCAGTTGCCTCTGATCGCGAATAAGTCTTACCGCGAGCCGTTGCTCTGGATGAGAAAAAGTTTCTTCGACGATGGCCTGCGTAACAACTTCTTCCACTGCTCCATAGGCAATGGTTTCACCCTGCTTCAGAAAAAGAATATCATCGGCGTACTGAATGGCCAAGTTCAGATCGTGCAGAATAGCTAATAAGCCAAAGGGGCGTAAGCATAAGTCTTTCGCCAACCCCAATAATCGCTGCTGCTGCGCCAAGTCCAGGCTGGAAGTAGGTTCATCAAGTAGCAAGTACCGGGGTTGAGATAAAGCCCCTCGGTAGGTTTCCCCCCCGAGTTGCGCCATCACCCGAGCCATCTGCACCCGCTGCTGCTCACCTCCCGAAAGAGTTTGGTACGCTCGTCCCTGGAAAGGGACTAGTCCAGTCAGTCGCATCACTTCGCTTATGATGAGTTGGTTCTCCTGATCCGAAGTACGGTGAGCGAAGCGGCCAACTTCAATCACCTGTTCTACTGTGAAGGGGAAGTTTACCGTCGTGTGTTGCGGTAGCACCGCCCGTACCTGCGATAGCTCCCGGCTAGAGTGATTGGCTAGTAGCCGACCGTTCAGGTGAACCTGCCCCCGGTCGGGTTGATCTTCGCCCGATACGATACGAAGCAATGTGCTCTTTCCGGCTCCGTTCGGTCCCACCACTGCCGTGAACCGTCCGGGCGTAAGGGTAAGCGAACAATTATTGAGTAGTACTTTCTGCCCAATTCGGCGCGATATGTCGGTAGCCCGCAGCATCAGATCAATTGGCGTTTTTGGGTAGCTCGCAGCAGATAGATAAAGAAAGGAGCTCCAACTGCCGCCGTAATGGCACCAATGGGAAGTTCCGCCGGGGAGACGACAGTGCGAGCCAGCATATCGGCCAGCAAGAGTAAGCACGCTCCACCCAGCGCTGAAGCCGGAAGTACCAACCGCTGATCGGAGGTAAAGGCAACCCGGATAATATGGGGTACAACCAAGCCTACAAAACCGATAATGCCGGAGAAAGCCACCGAAACACCTATCGCCAACGCACTGAGTAATACAATAATTAGCTTAACTCGCTCTACCGCCACGCCAGAATGGTACGCCTCCGCTTCGCCTAGTGCAATAGCATTCAGCGGACGGGCCACTGCCAGCAGACCAATAATCGCTAAACCCACTAATGGGGTGAGTACATATAATTTATCCCAGGTGGCGGCACTCAGGTCACCCAGCGTCCAGAAAGTGTACGCCCGTAGCTGGTTGTCGTCAGCGTAAAAAGTAGCTATTCCGATGACAGCCGCAGCTAGAGCCGATATAGCTACTCCGCCCAAAATGAGGTAGGTGATATGCATTCGGTTCGCTGCTTGTCCGATTCGTAAGGTGAAGAAGGTGGCAGCTAATCCTCCCAAAAAGGAGAACAGGGGTAATAACCACGTCTGAGCCCACTCCGCCAGTTGAGGAAATCGGGTGCTGACGAACATGATGACGAAGATGGCTCCTACTGCTGCTCCGCTAGAAATACCGATGATACCGGGCTCCACTAGCGGGTTGCGAAACAAACCCTGTAAGGCAGCTCCACTCAACCCCAAGGCCGCCCCGATAAGTACAGTAAAAAGCAAGCGAGGTAGCCGAATGCTTAGCAGCACAATCTGAGCGGTATCTTCTGTATCAGCTACTATGCCCAGCTTTTGTCCTATGATCCGTAGTACATCGGTCAACGTGATAGAAACAGCTCCTACGACTAACGAACTGAGCAGCACTCCAACAAGCAGTATCGCTAACAGACTAAGCGTTAGGGTTCGAGAATTACTTTTCCGGACGGTCAGTACGCTGGGCATGCTCTTCGGGATGAGTAAGATAAAAGAGTTCACGAGCGGCTTCGGCTACACGAGGTCCCCAGTTGGTCAGTTTGACCCCATTTATGGAAATGATCTGTCGCTGCTTACCAGCAGTGGTTTGGGCTACGCCCGGAATCTCCAGTACCCCGTCAATACCTCCTAAACTTTGCAGTCCCGAATCAAAAAACAAAATGTAGTCAGGGTTGGCCTTAATAAGCGATTCGGTATTGAGCGGTTTGAAACCCTCAATTTTGGGAACGGCATTCTGAGCACCCGCCAGTTCAATGATAGAGAAAGGAGAGTCACTACCACCCACCTGCATACTCCCGGCTCCTCGGGCGTATACTCCTAGTACTTTCGGACGTTGGTCACTACTCTCAACCAGTTGTTTAACTTCCGCCAGTTCCTGCTCCAACTCAGTAATCAGTTCTTGTCCCGCATCTTCCTCGTCTAGGGCTTCGGCAATCACATCAATCCGATCACGGGTACTTTCCCAGGTGCGATCCTGAGTTACCACTTCAGTAGGGATACCCGTAGCGAGCAGTTGCTCTACCAGCGCATCCTTTACGTATTCTTCTTCCAAGATCACCAGATCGGGATTCTGCGAAATGATGCCTTCGGCTCCGATACTGTTTCGGTAGCCAATAGAAGGAAGTCCCTGCAAATGTTCGGGGTAAACGCTAGTACGGTCAGTCGCCACAATTTTATCGCAGTAGCCCAGGGCACAAACAATCTCAGAGGATGAGCTACCCGCCGTCACGATGCGTTGCTGGGCGGCTAGCGGTAAGCTGATAACGATCAGCAGTAGATATATTACGTTCTTTTTCATAGAAATTAGCATTTAGTAAGTCTTAGTCATGTCACTAGGTATACAGATAGTGAAGTCGGCATCGGTTTGATTTTCTTCTACTAGTTCATCAATAGTATCCTGTTCTACCGAATGGATATTCATAATAATTAAGTCCGGTTGGGCTTGCCGTAGGTACCAGGCAATTCCTTCTTTGTCTTGGGAATGATAGCTTCCGTTGACGTGGAACACGGGACGGGGCAACTGCTGAAGTACGAAGTGAGCCATAGTGGCATCTTTCACCGCTTGGGCATGTACTAGGGTTTCAGCCTCTCCGGTATCACCTCCGTGGCTGCTTCCGCCCATCATCGCGAGCATTTCCTGGTAGCTGGATAGTTGCATATCGACGGTGATGGGTAGGGGCGCGACCCACTGCTTCGCTTGATCGGACAGTGAATCTAGTGCAGCCAGACCCTGCCGGTAGACCAGGTTGGCGTAGCGACGGGGAACATTGGAGGCGACCACCGGAATATCATTCGCCTTGGCGAACTCAATCAGCGGTTGGTAGTCGGTAGCGTAGTTGTTCCATACCTTGGCTTCATTCAGCAGGTGCTTCTCCTGAATGGTACCCAGTAAGTACTCATCCAGCACCAGTTGATTATCGGCTTCAAACATCTCCATTGCTAGTACGAGGCTGTCGTGTTCTTGGTGCAGATCGCGGAGCAGTTGCAGTTCCAGCCAGTGGCAAATAGGGTTGTTGTGCAATTCGCCAAATAACACCACATCAGCCTTGGCTAGAGTTCGGAGCATTTTAGCGTAGGAAGTCGGCTTACCCTTTTGGTTGAATAGTTGGTAAGCGGGCAACTGCTGCGCCCAGCTACCGGAGGCTATTAGCCATAAGATACTCAGTACTGTTATTCGTCGGATCATCATTTGTTAGGGTCTAGTACCTGTTGCACTTGAAGTAGTACTTGGGTCTCGGCTAAGGCTTGCCTCAACTGTTCGTACTCGTGGCGGATGAAGGTGAATTGAATATCGCGATGGCAGGTTTGTAGTACGATATTTTTTTCACCTTCCGGAAACAACATCCCGAATTCATCAAAGTCCGTGTTCTGAACATTATGGCAGAAGTTATCGAAATCTTGCGGGGAAAAGCCTGCTAACAAGTTAGCGTAGTACAGACTAATGCGGTGACAGCACTTGCACTGGGCAATGCAAATGCGGTGTGCTTGGTAGAGTACTTGGGGCTGGCAGGGAGGCATATAGTACGTTTTTACGGGTGTGCTTTTGGGTTATATCTTGATAAATGCCCCTACGAAGCCCAACGAAGTTACTCGGTGGGTTCGTAGGGGGCTTCTGGTTTGAGGGTTGATTTTCATCAACAGTACAACCGCCAAACCATTATTTTTGAGTAGTTTTAGTACATTGTAGAGTAGGTATGTTTATATTCTCTTCGCTACGTCGTGGCGAGTCAGCGAAGCCATCTTACCCACACGGCATCCGCTCGCCACGACGGGACAAAAAATTGCCATTTGCTTACTTCACAGTGTATCAGTATCATGTAGTGTAATTCTTGTAGTATATTTTGGTGCCCCGACACCAGGGTTTTACGGTTAACTATATACCCTGGGCGGGGTCTTCAAACTCCGGGTTTTTATCGCTTATCAGTTGAAACTTAGCAGATTCATCCGGAAATAGTTCGTTTTAAAACTCGCGACTGCCCCCTGGTCGTAGTGCGTACTGGAAAGTGAAATGTCCACTTCCGCGAGCCGGAATATTATCAGCAAACTCATCGGTAGAAGTATCGGGATTTCCTTTATACCAGCTTATAATCTCGAGTTTGGCGAAGTTACCTTCGTTAGTACGAAGTACAATTACTCGACCGGGAATAGGAAGAACGGCTCGGGCAGGCCTGGTTTCCGCTGTGTATCGATACCAGCTATTTTCGAATTCTGGCCCCGCAGGAATGGCTAAAGCCGAATCAGCATCCGTTCGATAACCATTTTCCGGAGCTGACCCTATACTTTCAAACACGCCTTCTACTATTTGAGCCTCTACTTGCCCTGATCCGGAAATACCACTATTAACTAGAATGTCGGTATTATCAAAAGCAATATCCCATTCGGTAGTATTAGCTTGGTCGTCAGGCACTATCTGTCCGCTTTCTAAATCGAAGTAGGTAGTGTCACGACCTCTTCGCCGGGTGCCCGTCTCAAGGTCTTCAATTAATACGGTCTCAACTTCCGCAGGGGGAGCAGCCTCTTCGTCTTCCTCACAGCCAGCAAAGACTAACAAAGTACTGAGTAGTCCGAAATAAAATAATGAATGTACGCTTCTCATCGTCAATATAATTTAGAGGTTAGGTTTAACAAAATTCACTTGTAGTCCAGCGAAGAAAGTGCGTCCGGCTAAAGCCGGTTCGAACGGGTTGGTTTGATCCGTCAGATTATTCGCTCCAGCTTCCAGGGTGAGCCAGTCGCCGAAGTGCTTACGGGCCGCTAGGTTCACTAGCCAGTAACCATCGGCGTATTCGCTATCCGCATCTAATACACCACTGCCGTCAAAGTCGCCAACACCCCAGCGGCCCCGGTAGATTCCTCGTAAGGATATGTCAAAGTTGTGGCGAGAATTGGTATAAAATAGCTTAGCATTACCCGAATGGCGCGAGCGGTTGATTAGTCCCCCGTAATCAGCCGTAGTCACCTGCACCGTACGATTATCAGCGTTACGGCGAAAAACCTCACCGTTCTCTACCCGTCGGTAGGCCTCCTTGTCGCGGGTATCCAGGTACTGATAACTGATGCTAAACGCCCAGCTGGGGTAGGGTTCGTAGTCCACTTGGGTTTCTACTCCTTGGGTCAGTACTTCGTCAAAGTTGAAGTAGCTCACAATGTTTTGGTCGTTAGTTTTGATGGCAATCGGCGCGGTATCAATCAGGTTACGAATGTCGTTTCGGAAAAGATTAACTTGCCAGCGGAGTTGGTCGGATCGCTTGAGCCGAACCCCAAGGTTGTAGGCCAATGAGCTTTCGGCTTGAATCTCCTCAACAGTAGCCGGATCAATCAAGACCTGCTTGATTTCCCCCCGCTGCTCGAATTCAGCAAACTCTTCTTCCACAATGCGGGAACCCAGCACACTGTAGCCCACCCGAGCGTTCGTAAAGTTAAGTAGCAACTGTCGGAAGTCAGGTGCTTTGTAGCCACCGCCGAAGGAGGCCTGTAAACTCAACCAGTCTAATGCTTCGTAGCCCACCGCCAGCTTAGGACTGAATCGGTCGGCGTAGTCGCTGTGGATATCGTAGCGCCCCCCGGCCACTACATTCCAACGGGCAGTAGGCTGCCACTGGTACTGAGCGAAACCGTAGGTCGAGTAAAAGCGGTTCACATCGTCGTAACGAGTCGCTTCTACCCGCTCGGTGAGGTGCCCGCCGCCCCCCGTGATGATATGCTGGTCGCTGACGTACCAGTCGTACTGGGCTTCGCTACGCTGAAAAAATTGGTCGAAGGTGGTATAGTTAAAAGTTTGGCCATCGCGCTGGTAGGTTTCGTCCGTTTCAGTTGCATAGCCGGTAATGTAATGCCGTATTTGCATCTTGTGCCGGTCGCTGGGTTGGTATTCCAGAATCGGCAGTACATTCCAGTCGGTAAGTACATTTTTGCTATCTATCCGCTCTAGCATGATGTCTGAACCTGGGGCAACGTCCACATCACCTTCATCCTCGTTACTTTCTTGGTAGAATCGACTACTTATCCGGAGATTTAACCGATCGTTGATACGATACGAAACCTTCGGCCCGAACGTTAGCGCCTCATAAGGGGAGACCGTTTGAGAAACCGTTTCTTCGTTTAGATCATAGCCATCGGAGCGTAGACGGTTAGCAAACATCCGAACCGACAGTCGGTCGTTGCGATAGCCCGCTTCGGCCTGCGTATCCCAAGTACCAAACGAGCGAAATTGTGAGCCCAGCGAGCCATTCCACCCGGGTTCATTACCGCTCGTGATGATATTGACTACTCCAGCCATCGCCTCGCTGCCGTAGAGCGAAGAAGAAGGACCACGAATAATTTCTATTCGCTCAATATTGTTCACCGTTAGGCGGGTTAAGTCAACCGTTCCGGCGGTGCGCCCAATCACGGGTTCCCCGTCAATCAGAATCAGAATATAGTCCGAGTCTAACCCCTGCATCTGCAAGCCCGCCCCGTGGTCGGAGATCATCTGCAAGCCAGTTTGCTCCTGCAATACTTCGTTGAGCCGTAGTGCCCCAATACGCTCAATCTGCTCGCCGGTAATCACCTGAGCGGGTACGGGTACTTCATCAATAGCCCGGGCAGTACGGGTAGCTGTTACGATAACTTCGTCTGCTAGCGCACCTGATGTTTCGGTGAGTTGCACCGATACTTCTTTTACTTCCTGTGACGAGAGTGTAATTGTCTGCTGCTGAGTTTGATAGCCCAAATAGGATATAACTAGGGTATGTTGCCCAACAGGCAATTGGTTTAAGGAATATTGACCATTTAAATCTGTAGCAGTACCCCTCGTGGTGTTTTTTACAATGACTGTCGCCCCAGCCAGTGGCTCCCCGCCTTCATCGGTTATCGTCCCGCGTAGCAACTGAGCCTGAACGGACGTTACGGTCATCCATAGTATAATCAGCAGGCTAATCTGACTAGTAGGTATCAGTTGTGCCATAAGGTTAGGTAAGTGTTACTAATTTTATTTAGACTTATTTTAAATAATATCCAAAGGTAAGGGCGCAACTTATTCGTGTCAATCGCTGGAGCTAGTCTTTTTTAAGTACTACTACTAGGTATACCACTAGCTACTGCTAGGGTGTTTGTGACCGACAGCCTTAGGTAGAGTCAATGCTACGTCTCACGTTTGGTGAGTAGAATTTGATCGTCTTGATAATGAATAATATCTAAATGTAATGATTGGATAATCAGCCCTACGGGTGAGGTGACATTTAGCTTCTTAAGTATGCGTTTGCGGTGGGCATTAATAGTATGAGGACTTAGCGAAAGCTGTTTGGCAATATTTTCAGAAGAGTACTCTTGGGCAATAAGCTGAATAATTTGACGCTCCCGTTTAGTTAGTGAGGCAGCCATTGGATGAACCGGTGAGGTTTGAGTATCAGGATACGTAAGTAAATCGAGCACAGAGTTGCAGAAAAATTTCTGCCCATCGGCCACTGCTTGGAATGCCCGGATGATTTCGTTTCGGCTGCAATCTTTGGTTAAAAAAACAAATACACCCATCTTAATTATCTTAAGTATCCTAGCGTGATTGGTATCAGTGGTTAACACAAAAAACTTGAGTGATGGATACTGCTTTTGCAAGCTACTCAACTTGGCGATGGTAAAACCAGGTAAAAAAAGATAATCTAACACCAGCACATCGGGCGAATATCGCTGTACTTCGGCAGAAACCTTTTCCCAACGGTTAACTGTGCTTACTATCTGAAAAGTTGTCTCACCATTCAGTAAGTACTGAATTCCGGCTGAAGCCAGTTCTTGATTATCCGCCACTAAAACCTGTATCATCTATCTTATTTAGAAGACTTCTAAACTAAGCAACAAAGCCTTAGCATACAAGCACTGCATCATTTTGCTGCTAGTTTATAATCGCGAGTGACTTGCACTTGATAATTAGCTCAAAGCTTGGCGTAACTGATTACCAGCAAAACGAAGATCTACGGTCATTGCTTTGAATTCTTTGTCATATTTTCTTGCTTCATGTATTATGTCTGTTAAATCAAGTAATACATATTCAACTTTACCTGCCGCCACCGCGAGCAAACCCAATGCAACATTCTATCACCTTGCCCTATGTCTATACCGCAACCTGAAAGAAAACGTAACAACGCAGCTAAGCAAAGGTTAGCACTGCCTTATTTTGTTAACTTGCTGAAATTCAGTATGCTGACTGGGCTATTGACTTTGTGCTCTGTAAATTTAGAGGGGCAGACGCTTAATTACTTCTACCACGTTGCTGTTTCCAATGACTATAGTATTAACTCCATTACGGCGATCTTTCAGGATGAGCAGGGCTTCTTGTAGTTCGGAACCCGCGATGGTCTTTTTTGGTATAATGGCATCGAGTTCAAGTGGTCTGAGGCGATCAATCGTTTTCTTCAGGAAGCCGATTATACTGATATTACATCGCTCTTCTTAGACGGTGCTGGAAAGCTCTGGATAGGCGCTGCCGCCGGAATCACTATCTACGATCTGGCGAAAGAAGCGATTATAGAAGAGAACAATCCTTTTGTCAACACGCATCAGGTACTGGCCATTGGTAGCACGGCCGACAGACAGATGTTGATCGGTACCAAGCGTCATTTTTTTGTGCTGGGAAAAGAAGATCAGTTACATCAAGTATATTTATCAGGGGAGTCCCGCGATTCGCTGCACCGTATTCGTACGATCTACCCAACCCCGGAAGGTAACCTTTGCTTAGGATTCTACCTTCCTAATTAATTCTGCTTGTTCCATTTTTTCTAATTTTAAAATCGATGAATCAAAGTTCAGAGACAGGAAGTAAGATTCTTTTAACAAATGTTAAAAAAGGCTGAGTAAGCAGTAGGACAGAATTAAATTGATAATAACCATTTAGATAGAGGGGAAACATAAATGCTGAAAATCCCCCTAGCCCCCTTTTCCAAAGGGGGAACGTATAATGTATTTTTGTCTTAGTGCTTACTTGGTCAAGTTTGCCTACAGCTTTAAAAAAGCGACTGTCGCACAGTAAAATAGCGACTCAATATAACTTTAAAGACTAGCTTACAGAGGAGTCAAATTGTTACATTATCGTGTTTATATTAATCACAAATCGCTGTAATAGCACTTCGCTCAAAAACCGATGAAAATTTGGCAACCGAATTTTCCTCTCTGAGAATTCACTCCGGATCAGGGCGGACTTTTGCCCTGCTTTCTCCCTAATTCTCTATAGCTAACAAATAAAGTTTCGTGTCGAGAAATAAAGCCAAATTATCTGCATTTGATGTAAATCTGTTAGAGCATGTTTAAGTTTTGTTTTTGATGGCGAAAATTCAAGATTTGATTGCTGAACGAGTCAATTTTTGAGGGAATACCTGAGCTATGGCCGATAAAATTGGTGAAGTGCAGCGATTAAAGATGAATTTGCTTTGTATCAAAGCGGAAAACAGCAAATTGCACAAGCGAGGAGTTATCCTTATTCTACTGAGCGTTCCACCGTGGACGCGGGGTCGCCTTTTTAGAGCTACAGGCTAAGAATATCAAGTTAGTAGAAATTACGGAGCTGGAGAAAGAAATTTACGGAATTGATCGAGCGGAGTAAGTGAGTCAGTGTGGTAGGTAAGTTTTTTGCGTACCCACTCGCTCGCTCGGACAATGGTACCTTTACTTTGTTCGGCCTGATGGTAACTTTGCAGCAACTGAAAGTAGATGAGCAATTCTTCTGCTTGTGCTTCGGATAAATAATACTCCTTGCTTTTTGTAACCTTTAATGATTGAAAACTAGAATGGAGAATAAAAGTGAACGAAGGGCCTGCCTGAATAGCGTCTTGGGTAAGTAGCTGATTGTCAAAAAATAATTCGGGCGGTAGCGCAACGGAGGTTAGCTGTTGCCGCTTTTTATCATACACCTGGAAGCTACTTTTCAGGTTGCTTGGAGGGGTATTAGCTTGCGTAATGAAAGTATCGGCTGAAACGTACTTTCTAAAAGCTTCTGGGTTGTAGTAGAACGGATAGCGAAGTTGGGACAGGAAAGTTGTATCCCGACTTAGAACATCCTGATAGTTAATGGTGGTAGTGCTATCGGTACTCCAATAGTCGAGGATAATCTTGGTGGAATCAGCCCAATCGGTAAATGCTCGCTCATTATTGGGTAAATTTACCAAAAAGGTATCAACCACTTGTACATTCATGGTAGCTAAATGCCGGAGAGCTGCGTTGTACTCCATCATAAACTTCAGTGAATCTTCGTACCAGAACCTTGGGTCTTTGTAGGCTACTAGCTGGTGCTGATCGCTCGGTTGGGCATGAGACATATTCCAGCGTACCTGTTTCAGTAATTGACGTTCGTGTTGATCTACCGTAGAGTCCAATCCAATCTGATAGGTCAGAGTTGAAAAGTAGTTGAAGTGCTGATCGGTTCCTTCAAAGCGAAGTTTTCGTAACCTCCGGAGTGATTGTCGGCGGATGCTATCCAGTTCAGTGGTTAGTTGCTCATTGCTGGTTCGGTTGGTGACCGCCTGGGTAAGAGAGTCGACTCGGCGACTTTCTTGGGCAAGTATTGAATCAAGCAGTAGTCCTTCGTAGTAGTTGATGTACTCGTCTTGGGCAATTTCCTTTACAGTTTGAGTCAGTATATCATTATGAAAATGCACTCGTTGGATTTTTTGCCCGGTAACTAGAGAAAAGAAACTTTTGAGGGTTTCGGCACCCTGCTGCTGGGCTTGATCGATAATTTGCGCTTGGTGGGCGTAAAATACTAACTTTTGAATGCAGTGCTCTTTTACTCGCTGGGCATCTTTAAAGTTTACAGGGCCTTGGTAATTAATGATATCGAATCCGGGTACGCCTCGCTCAGGTATAAACCAGGGGTTAATATCGGCATCCAGAATTTGAGGTTCCAGCCCAAAGAAGTGAAGCTCGCCGGTTTCCTCGTGCAAATAAAACGAGTTTTCGTCAAGCTGATCAAAATTAAAGCCCGCTTTTACCCAGCCTCTTCCTACCAAGGCCAATTGCTTCTTACGCTCCGCGCGGGGTAGTGCCGATTTTTGCTCACCGAAAAAAAAGTCTCGGAAACTAGCCACAAATTCAAATCCATCATTAAGGTAGTCCTGAAATGCTTCATCTTCAGATGACTGTCGCCGAGTGGTTAATTCTTGGTAGAGATTGAGTAGTACTTCGGCCTCGGTACGGGCATCGGGGTTCCAGTTTTCTTTTTCCGAATGCAAATATTTATTTCGCCACAAAAACTCAATTACCGGTGAGTAAAGTGCGTGTCTTGCTAAGCTGTCAGTTAGGTTAAGAAATTCTAGCTTCTCTATGATATTGCTGCGCCTGACGTTTTGCAGGGCTTTTCTTTTCAAACCATCACTTCGTCGGTTCTCGGCCAAAAAATTTTCGCGTCGCTCTCGCTCAGGGATTTGCTGGTATTGGTACAAATCATAGAGTGCGTACTTTACCTCGACATAAAGTTCATTGGCTAGCTGTTGCGTATTGTTCTCTTCAATCAGCACAATTCTCGATTCATCTAATGATGAAATTACTTCGCCGTAGTATTCGGCCGTTACCAGCTGGCCAATTTTCTGTACTTCGGTCACCATGTTGGTGGTCGTTCCCAGTTGTAATCCGCTGCCGAATATGCCGAATGGATTAACAATAAATAGCAATACCACCAATGCAATCACCAAAAGTACATCCAACAAAAATCGCCAGTTACCAAAGAGTAAGCTAATCATCAGTGGTGGGTGAGGTGAGGTTCACTTTGTCTATCAATAATTCATCACTACTGAAAGAGATATACACTTCCTTATAGTTGAGAGAACGAAGTAATTGCCGAAGCAAGGTGCGGGTATGGTTTTGCGTAGTCTCCACAATACCCATGTATTCCAGGTTATTACGAATATCTAGCTCAGCATTCCGAAAAAACAGCTCCTGATCAGCCACACTAATGCTATTTAAAAAGGTTTTGGGATCAGAAATGACGGAATCTTCCTGGAAGCTACTGGGAGGATACGAAAAATTAATAATTTTTACCGGAGGCAATCGTAACGTAATTTTCTGCCCCTCAATCTTAACATCACTTTCTCCGATTTGTGATAAGTCAACTCCGGCTTTAATTTTGGCTTGAGAGTAGGCTAAAAATCGGGCCTCGTTAAGCTTAATGAACCAAGCAATCTTTTTGGTTTTGGTGCCGTGAACAATTTTCTCCACGGTAAACTCGGTAGTGGCCAAATCGCTGGCTTGCTGAATTTTTCCTACGACCAGGCTACGATCTTCTGGCTGGCAGGCTAGAAGAAATACAATAATTCCCCAAGGTAGAAGACGACGAAGCGGTATCATACGCTAAACTTCTGGTTGATTTCTCGTATAATTGAGAAGAGGCAACGGGCAATCCGGCGCTGGCCTTGCGAACTTAGTAAGAACTCGGCTTCCAGGCGATTATCGTAAAAAAGATTTTCTACTAAGAACGCGGAACCCCGGGTTTTACGCAGTACGTAAAACGTCTCGCTTTGATGCTTCTTCTCTTTGTCTTCATCGCCGTCGGTCATATCCTGCCGAAACTTGAATTCAGGAAACTCTCGCTTATACCATTTGGCAGCAATGGTGGCTAGCTCGTCACTGGTAGTCTGTCCTACACTAGTCCATACTTCAAAGCCTGAAGCGTTTTTTCCCGTTCCGGAAGTTTGGTTACTGGCCGCATTACTGTGAATGGATAAAAGGTAGTAATTTTGATTGCGGGTGTATAGCTGATTGGCTACGTTCACTCGGTCAGTTAAGCTAACATCCTCCTCTTCGTCAACCGTAAGGTTGTGGTAGGGGATACCTGCTTCGTCGAGCAACTCAATAAGCTGCTGACCAATTTTTCGGTTAATAACTCCCTCAAAAATTTGGGTGCCATCCTCAAAAGTATATTGCTTTCCCTGGGTATTGTACTGGTTGTCCGACATGCCACCGTGTCCCGCATCAATAATAGGTATAAATCCGGTGGGTGTTTCTTCTTTGTCTCCCGAATATATTTCTACGTATTTGCGGTAGGCGGTTCTTAGCTTAAGGTCGTACTGGTTACGTTTGTAGCCCGAGCCATTGTATCCGAACGCAAAGCGATCCCAATCGTAGTTACCCCGATTTTTTTCCGAGATAAAATCCACTAAGGGCGTTCCATCTACTTGCTTGGTTTTAATAAATGCTAGAAAGTCGAGGAAGTGATGGTACTCTGATACTTCTTGTTTACGCTCAAAGTCTTCGTAATCACGATAGTACAGGTCATCTTGAGCAGCACCTTTCCTGACTCGTTCTCTCAGATTATGCTCCAGGTTTTCGCCTAACATCTGAAACAATCCCCAAGAAGTAGCGTACACCGCCGACTTAGCATCGATAGTCCGAGCTAGCTCTAGTCGTCGGTACTCATCTTCTCCTCCTAAGTAGTGCTCGGTGGTCCAACGAGAATATACAATTGAAGGGTGCCTACGTTGCCAATTCTTTATTTCAGCCTCTGTAAACCCCTGTTTTTTCAGCCAGTACGAAAAACGATGACCTTCAAAGAGAATTTTGGGCTTTCCGTTAGGCAGATGACCCTGCCCCGATGATTCAACTTCTACTACCGCTCGCACCACGGGCATGGTAAGTTCAATTCCTTCTTCTTCCTTCAGTTGGGTTAAGGCTTGTTTTATCTCTTCGTCGCTTAGTACTTTACTGTGTATGTTATCTCGCACCTGTACAAACCCACCCTGTAGTTGAACGGGCAGGGGCGACAAAGCTGATTCTGAAAGCTGATTTCGGACTTGCGTGAGTGGAGTAGGGGATGGCTCCGGTTCTCCTTCTAGTTGATCCATTTCCCAGTTTTCTAACTGTAGCAATTGATCATCAGACTCTATTCCTGTGGTTGAGAAACCGGTTGCTGGTTCTCGGGTAGAAGGTTGCTTAGATTTAATCCAATTGCCTTCTTCATCTTTCACTTCGGGGGCATTGGTCGTCCACCGACGCTGTAAATACTTGAGGGATTTATCCCCGAAGTAAAAAGCAATCATCATCAAGAAAGCCGTTTCAAAAAATTCAAACTGCTGACGAATAAGGGCTAGTTGGTTTCCGGTGTAATACTCATTTCCAAAGCTGACAATGAGTAAAGAAAGTCCGCCTAGCAGTAACGTAAAAGCAATCATGCCGCGAACCGTACCGGGGGGTAATCCGAAGGTTTGGCTACGGTAAGGGTTTTTGTCAGGAGCTTTTACATCTTCTGGGTTTACCGGAAAACCCATCTTTTCTCGCTTGCGGGCCGACTCAATTTTCTCCCAGTCTTCGTCGGTTAGGCCGTAATTGATATTGTAGTGGTAGACCGACCACATAAAGTAGCGAAGGAAGACCGCTACCCAAATTACGGAAACGACAAGTCCGAGTGCCTGAAACAAATTTTCGTGATGAAGGTATACCAGTAATGCTCCTACCAGCCCTACCAGCGTAAGTACAATTGTTAGCAAGCGTGTTCCGGTAAAGAAAAAATTGTGGTGTGGGTTTGGTCGCCCATCGGTACCCAAATAACTTGTTCGGAGATGTCTAATGCTCAGCCACATAGTAGTTCCTACCGTAGCGATAAGAGTGATCCCGATAAATACTCCGCGTACGTCGTCTTTAACCCCCCAAGCTATTAGCAAGATTAGAAATAGCGCGATAAGCAGTGTCCCACCGAGTTGAATAAGTAAGATTTTTGTCGGTCGCTCAGAAAACCGATTAGTGAGTCGCTTAAGCCAGGTCGAGTCCTCAGAATTTTTCATATAGCTTGTGGTTGGAATTGCTCAAACCAGTCTTCGTCTACGATACGAATTGTTACTGCTTCCTTGATTTGAAGCAGGGCGCTAATCTTTTTGTATAGTCGCTCGAAGGCTAGGCGAGAATCAGTAATCATTTTATGAGAAGAGGAGGCATTTACTCCATCGGCAATAAGTAAGCAGCCATCGGTATCAGTATGTGTATTGCCAATATGGATGTAAATATTTTTGAAGCTAGGTACGTCTTTAAGTTCCAGATGATACGTAAACCAGGGGAAGCGTTGGCGATAGCTTTCCGTAAGGGGGGTATCTTGTTTTCTGTATTCAATTTGGTAGGTTCCGGAAGGAATACGGGTTTTACCCGCTACTTTCTCTGGTTGATGCGTATCTTCTAAGGTGTACGCAAAGAATTTCTTATTTAAGAAAATCAACCCTAATGAAGTATGGCCATCATCCAGGTAGCGCAAAACTGTCATAATACTGCCCGATGCAAGATTATTCACTCTCTCTTCCTGTTCAAGTTTGCGTTCTAGCTCTACCACTCGTTGCGATAGTGGATTATCAATAGCTAGAGAAGGGGAGGTAACCGTAGAAAGCGACTTTGTTCTATTGGATTGGGGGTTTACGGAAGCTACGATAGCTTTAAATCCCTTTTCCAGTAATAAAATAACGTAGCCAATGAAACCAATTATCCAGAGCCATATTTCTTCCAGCAAGGTTGGGTTTGCTAAAAACAGAAGTATTACCGTGGTAAGAAGGGCTACAAAAAGTAAAGCTGCAACGTGTTTCAAAGTTGGTAGTTGGTGTATCAGTGGCCGTTAAATATAAGAATATATGTATATCAACAGCCCCAGTGCTTTTTCAAAGTAGAGTACAGGTTTATTTATTAGTAGTTTGCCAACTCAGAATGTAACCAAATTTAAGAATTGAGTGAGAAGCTGTTTTAGTTATTAGCTCGAGAGTGAGAGCAACGAGTTTTGAAGCAAAACAACACTCTGTTATTTCTAAATTGTTAAAAAAAGATATAGTCAAAACCCTATTTTTGGCTTTTTTTAAAATACTACCCTTAAAACATTGCTAATTTGCTATATATATGCTAAATAGATATAGATAACTAATCTACCTTAGCATTGACCTATCCTGAGTGCCCCCGTTGCCAATCTACTTCCGTAGTGAAAAGTGGCATTGTGAACGATAGACAACGTTTTAAATGCAAACGCTGTAAATATTCATTTACTGTCAACAAGCTAGGTAAGCAAATTGATAGCTACTACGTCATCAAAGCATTGCAGCTCTACCTGGAGGGAATTAGCTATCGTGAAATTGAGCGGTTGCTCGGAGTCAGTCATGTTTCGGTAATGAACTGGGTACGCAAATACCGTATTAAAGCCCCCACTCAGCAAGACTACCGCCCCACTTATAAAGTCCTTAATCACGCTGAACTGAGCACATTTTTTTCTCAACCCCACAATCTTCAAGGAGCCGGTATGATTGTAACCGAAGTGGGTGATAAGTATATGCTCATTAAGTGGGAACGGTTTAAGGATTAAACGGGCTCATGTATATTAGTTAGCAAATATCTCTCTGTTAACTTTTCTTCTTAACATTTTTTTTGACCTTTCTTGAGTCACTACGACGGGCGCCTTTAGTTCATTGCTAATTACTTTCTCAACCTCAAATGCAACCATCTAATGAAAAAGTACCAGCCCCTTCTATTCGCTACTTTATTGCTATTGACTAGTGGACTTTCAACTCAAACTGCTTACGCCCAAGGTGAACAACTTGAAGAAAAGTCAAAGATAAACTACAGCTACAAACCACTCACCCTCAACCTTAGCGACGATGGCTTAGCCTATATCCGATTTATTATCTGGAATCAGCTATGGTTACAAACCAATAATTTAAGTGGAGATGAAAATCTGCGAATCACTCCCCAAATTCGTCGGGCGCGGATTTTGGCATTTGCCCAAATCTCACCCCGCTTTCTAGTACTGTCTCACTTCGGAATGAATTCTGAGTCTCCTGCTGGACTAGACCCTTTGGGTGAAAATACGAATGTCTCTCTATTCTTTCACGGTGTGTGGGGCGAATACAAACTCTTTGATAACCACTACGCTGGCTTGGGATTGCACTACTGGAATGGCTTATCACGTCTTACCAGTCAATCTACGCTAAACTTTATGACCTTAGATGCCCCCATCTTCAACTGGGCACAGCTTGGGTTGTCTGATCAGTTTGCCCGCCATCTGGGTGCCTACGCCAAGGGCGAAGTAGGCAAATTTCACTACCGGGTATCGTTGAACCAATCGCTACAGAGCAGCTTAGACGTAACCCGACGCGGTAGCGTTGCTGAGGGAGCTGCCCGCTACGGAGGACGATTTACAACGGATAGCTTACGACGAGCTAACAGTGAGTTGGAGGTAGATAACAATGCCTTCGTAGCCCAAGGATACTTCAACTATAATTTCCTAGATATGGAATCGCACAAGCTTCCTTATTTTGTGGGTACATACTTAGGGACAAAGAAAATCTTTAACGTTGGCTTTGGCTTCTTTCATCACCAGGGGGGAACCGTTACGGGTACAACGGAGAATGACTTTGAGTTTTATAATGTCAATCACTTTGCTATCGATGCTTTTTACGACGCGCCTATCGGGAATAATGGTTCTGCGGTTAATGCATTACTGGCTTACTATAATTATGACTTCGGCCCTAACTACGTGAAAACCGCCGCAAATCCGGCTCGAAGTATTGCTACCGGTAACCTGTTTTACGCTCAATTGGGCTATCTACTGCCCGGAGAAGGTACCCAAGACCGCTTTATGCCCTACGTGACCTACGCCAACGGTGATGCAGAAGCTTTTGATGCTAACTCTCAAATTTTTAAGCTGGGTCTTAACTACTTTATGAACGGACACAACAGCAAGTTAACGCTAGAATACCAAAATACGCAGACCCCTACGGGCGGAGAACAAACGGCAGATGCAGACATCCTTACCTTACAACTTCATGTATTCTTATAAAAATTTGATAATCTTTACACCTAACTAAATCTTATAATGATGGATAACTCACCTAAATCGCTCAAAAATTACTGGAAAAAGAATGTCCAGTACCTATTGATTCTACTCAGTGTTTGGTTTTTAGTCTCCTACGGATTTGGAGTCCTGTTTGCCGATGCGCTGAATAACATACAGTTTGGTGGCTTCAAACTGGGCTTCTGGTTCGCCCAACAAGGTTCCATCTACGTTTTCGTGATCCTCATCTTCGTATACGTCAGCCTGATGAATAAGCTCGACAAAGAATTCGACGTAGACGAGAAATAAACAATATAATGACTAATGATTGATGAGTAATGATTAATAAACCTCATCAGTCATTAATCATCAACCATTAATCATTACAATCATGGATGTACAAACTTGGACATATATTCTAGTAGGGCTCACTTTTGCCCTCTATATTGGTATCGCTATCTGGTCAAGAGCCGGATCTACCAAAGAATTTTACGTAGCTGGCGGAGGAGTTTCGCCTCTCGCTAACGGCATGGCAACCGCCGCCGATTGGATGTCAGCCGCCTCCTTCATCTCAATGGCCGGACTGATCTCCTTTATGGGCTACGACGGTGCCGTTTACCTTATGGGCTGGACGGGTGGCTACGTGCTACTAGCTTTACTTCTGGCTCCTTACCTGCGGAAGTTCGGTAAGTTCACCGTACCTGATTTCATCGGTGATCGTTACTATTCTAATATGGCGCGAACCGTGGCCGTGATCTGTGCTTTATTCGTTTCTTTTACGTATGTAGCCGGACAAATGCGCGGGGTAGGCGTGGTATTTTCCCGCTTCTTGGAAGTAGATATTAATCTGGGTGTAATCATCGGTATGGCAATCGTATTTTTCTACGCAGTACTGGGTGGCATGAAAGGTATTACTTACACTCAGGTTGCTCAATACTGCGTACTGATCTTTGCTTTTATGGTTCCGGCTATCTTTATTTCTATCCAACTTACCGGACATATTTTACCCCAAGTAGGTTTTGGTTCCACGCTGGCAGGCACTGATACTTTTTTGCTTGAAAAGTTAGATGGACTAAATCAAGAACTAGGGTTTGCTGCTTACACCAATGGTAGCAAAAGTGTGTTTGATGTATTTTGTATCACCGCAGCGCTCATGGTAGGTACTGCCGGGCTACCCCACGTGATTGTCCGCTTTTTCACCGTGCCTCGCGTGAAAGATGCCCGTATCTCGGCAGGTTATGCGTTAGTCTTTATCGCTATTCTGTACACCACTGCTCCTGCAATCTCCGCCTTTGCCCGCACCAATATGATTAACTCAGTATCTAATGTTGCCATTGATGAATTACCTAGCTGGGTTACCAACTGGCAGTCTACTGGCCTAATTACGATTGAGGACAAAAATAATGATGGTTTGGTGCAGTACGTAGCCGATGCGGAGCAAAACGAGTTTATACCTGACCGGGATATTATGGTGCTAGCCAATCCGGAGATTGCTAACCTTCCTAACTGGGTGATTGCCCTAGTAGCGGCTGGGGGACTGGCAGCCGCCCTATCGACCGCAGCTGGACTACTACTGGTTATTTCTACTTCTATCGCCCACGATTTGGTGAAGAAGCAGCTTAAACCAGATATTTCTGAGAAGGGTGAGCTTTGGGCAGCCCGGGGTGCAGCAGCCGTAGCGGTTTTTGTTGCGGGTTACTTTGGGGTGAACCCTCCCGACTTCGTAGCGGCAGTCGTGGCCTTGGCTTTCGGACTAGCCGCCGCCTCGTTCTTCCCGGCTATCATTATGGGTATCTTCTACAAGCGAATGAACAAAGAAGGAGCCATTACCGGAATGGTGGTTGGCCTACTGACAATGATTTTCTACATCCTGAAGTTTAAGTTTGGATTACTAGGCGGTGGCACTGCTGAAGACTGGTGGTTTGGTATTTCTCCCGAAGGCTTTGGCTTTATAGCAATGCTAGTCAACTTTGTGGTTTCGCTCGTGATATGCCAGATAACGGCCCCACCTCCGGCTGATGTACAAGATTTAGTGGAAGACATCCGCTACCCACGTGGTGCCGGGGAAGCCGTCGCCCATTAGCCTCAGGTTGCATCCTTTCCTAAAAACGTGCATATTGGGCAGAATGAGTAATGACTGATGCCGACGCGGCGCGGAGTAATGATTAGTAGGCAATTATTATTTATCCGCGTAGCAGTCATTGTTCATTCATCACTATTCATTAATCATTACAAAAGCTATGAGCAACAAAATACAAACCCTAGGCGGCTACATCCACGAGTATCAAAAAAGTGTACAACAACCTGAACAGTTCTGGGCTCGAGTTGCTGAATCATTTTACTGGCGAAAGAATTGGGATGAGATAGTTACCTGGAACTTTGATGAGCCTAACGTAAAGTGGTTTGTCAACGGCAAACTGAATATTACCGAGAATATTCTCGAGCGTCATCTGTTCACCCAAGGTGATCGTCCGGCCATCATTTGGGAACCAAATAACCCCGAAGAAGAAAATCGTACCCTCACTTACCGCGAACTACACGAACAGGTTTGCCAGTTTGCCAATGTGCTCAAAGAGCAAGGCGTACAGAAGGGCGACCGAGTGATTATTTACATGCCAATGGTGCCCGAATCGGCAGTAGCGATGCTGGCTTGTGCCCGAGTTGGCGCAGTGCATTCGGTAGTATTTGCCGGGTTCTCCGCTACCTCTCTCTCCGACCGTATCAATGATTGTGAAGCGAAAGTGGTACTAACTTCCGACGGTAATTTCCGGGGTAAAAAAACCATTCCGGTGAAAGCCGTAGTGGATGAAGCACTAGAAAATACCAGTTCAATTGAGCGAGTGATTGTACTGAAGCGTACTGAAACTGAAGTTACCATGCAGCCCGGTCGAGATCTTTGGTGGCACGAAGTAACCGAAGGTGTGTCGAGTGAGAACAAAGCTGAGGAGATGGACTCGGAAGATATGCTGTTCATTCTGTATACCTCTGGTTCAACGGGCAAACCCAAAGGAGTGGTACATACTTGCGGTGGCTACATGGTATACACCCACTACACCTTTGAAAACGTCTTTCAGTACAATCGGGGAGATGTTTACTGGTGTACCGCGGATATTGGCTGGATTACCGGGCACTCTTACATTGTTTACGGCCCTCTACTGGCCGGAGCAACTACGCTGATGTTTGAAGGCGTTCCCACTTATCCCGACGCCAGTCGTTTTTGGAAAGTGGTGGATAAGTATCAGGTGAAACAGTTTTATACCGCTCCAACTGCTATCCGTGCCTTACAAGCCTATGGGCTGGAACCTTTACAAGACTGTTCGTTGAAATCGCTCAAGGTGATTGGCTCGGTAGGTGAACCCATTAACGAAGAAGCTTGGAACTGGTACCGCGACCATGTAGGTAAAGGAAAGTGCCCCTTAGTAGATACTTGGTGGCAAACTGAAACCGGAGGTGTGCTGATCTCACCTATCCCGGGAGTGACTCCTACCAAGCCGGGTTACGCAACCTTACCCCTCCCAGGTGTTCAACCCATTATTGTTGATGCTGACGGAAAAGAATTAAAAGGTAACAGTGTGCAAGGAAATCTGTGCATCAAGTTTCCTTGGCCTTCTATGCTCCGCACTACCTACGGAGACCATGAACGCTGCCGCCAAACCTACTTCTCGACCTACAAAGGACTCTACTTTACCGGAGATGGGGTGAAACGAGACGAGGACGGGTACTACCGAATTCTGGGTCGAGTAGACGATGTAATCAACGTATCTGGTCACCGTATGGGAACTGCTGAGGTAGAAAACGCTATTAACGAGCACCCTAAAGTGGTAGAATCTGCCGTAGTAGGTTACCCGCACGATATCAAAGGGCAAGGAATCTATGCCTACGTAATCTGTGACCTTACCGATCGTTCGGAAGAAAACCTGGCTAATGAAATCCGGCAAACCGTAAGTCAGATTATTGGCCCAATTGCCAAACCAGATAAAATTCAGCTAGTACCAGGTTTACCCAAGACTCGCTCGGGTAAAATCATGCGTCGTATTCTTCGCAAGATTGCCCAAGGAGATACCAGTAATTTAGGGGATACTTCTACCTTACTAAACCCTGAAGTGGTAAGCGAGATTATGGAAGGAGAAGCGAGTTAGAATAAAGAGCATAACATCTTAGTATTGGCTGTTGTATTCACTTTTACCTTTCGTATCATACTGAGGTATGGTGAGTAATCGAGTGGTCGACACCCGGTAAAATCCACTATTATAAGTGGAAACAATTTGCCGCTCGTTGCGACGACGATCTGTAGACTGCCGTCTAAGGTAGCCATGCTTTACTGTGTGCAAAGTCAAACGGAGGCTTTTTGGCTTTAGCGTGAAGGTCTATCAAAGAGTAGCATCTATTTCAGCTTGTAATAAAACAGTGGACTCGAAGGTAAGTCAATACCGCTCCCTGGTCTTAAACGAGCACAACGCTGATTCATGCGATCAAGATACATGCCTATCAAACTGATTAAGTCAACAAACTGAGTAGTTGTTCTTTGCGGCTGCGGGCTACGCTCACTTGAGACTGGTCGCTCATGACTACCGCCCCTCCATCGCCTCTCAGGTACTTACGAATGTGCCGGAGGTTGACCAGATGAGAGTGGTGTACTCGGAAGAATGAGTATGCCTTGAGCATCTCCTCTACCTCCTTGAGCGTGCGCGAAATGGTTATTTTTCGTTCGTCCACCAGCAAAATATCCGAATAATTACTGTCCGATTGGCAGCGGATAATATCCTGGATAGCCACTACCTCTAATCCCTCCTGGGTAGAAAAAGTAATTCGTTTGTCTTCAAGGTGCGGGCTGTGTAAAAATTGCCTAAGCGCCTGATACTGTTGCTTTTGAACAGGGTTATGCTCTACTTTTTGCACGGCAGCGATCAGCTCATCTTTGTCGATGGGTTTAAGCAGATAATCAATGGCATTCACCTTGAAAGCTTTGACAGCGTACTCATCATAGGCAGTAGTAAAAATGAGCTGAAAATCGATTGGAGCTAGTGTCTCTAACATCTCAAATGCATTCATATGCGGCATTTCAATGTCTACGAAAGCCATCACGGGCTTCTGACTTTTTAGGGCTATTAGGGTTTCTTGAGCTGAACGGTAGTGACCAATCACCTTCACCGAAGGGCAGTAATGGGTCAATTGCCACTGAAGCGTTTCCAGGCAGTGTAATTCATCGTCTACCAAAATAGCCGTGAGTGAATCAGGTTTTATGATTGGGTCAGCCATAGAAGTTTGCAACTTAGTAAGCAGTGGGGATTTCTACTATAACTCGGGTTCCAGCGGCTAAATTATCCGCATCGACTAAATCTATCAGTTGAATATCAGCTTTTTGACCCAAAAGTTCAGCTAAGGCCTTAATGCGATCCGCCGCAATTTTGCTGCCCATCGATTTCTTTTTCGTGGCCGTTTTGCTTGGTAACTGTTCTGCGTGATGACGCTCGGCGTGACGACGCTCGGCGTGACGACGTGCGGATATTGGCCGTCCTACTCCGTTGTCTTCAATCACAACTTTCAGTTTGCTCTCGTTCTCTTGTTGATGTATTGAAACGCTTAAATGACCGTCGCCTTCCGGTTTATGTAGCAGTCCGTGCCAGATAGCATTCTCGACGTAAGGTTGTAAAATCATGGGTGGTACGTTTGCGAACCGGGCATCGATAGAATCATCTACTTCGATCTTATACGTGAATTTATGTTCAAATCTTAGACTTTCCATCTCGATATAGAGGCGTAGGGCAGTTAGCTCTTCTGACAAAGGAATTGTCTGAAGGTCAGAGTTTTGCAAAATCATTCGAATGAGTCGAGAAAACTTGGTGAGATAGTCTGACGCTTTCTCCGATTGCTTTTTAAGTACGAACCAGTTGATAGAATTCAAACTGTTGAACAAGAAATGAGGATTCATCTGGGAACGCAGAGCAGTCATTTTCAAGGCGGCTGTCCGACGGGCAAAGTCCTGTTCTACCTTCTTTTCGCGGGCGCGGGTCAAGTAACCTAATGTGATGGCGAATAAAAGGACTTGGCCTAATATTCCAACTTCTACAAAGTAAGCAGGGCCACCCAGCGTGGCGTACACATCCGTAATAAAGCGGCTTTGCCAGGAAATAGAAAAAGCGTAGGCGAAGTACAAGATCATCATCACCAAAATGAAGCTATTGGCGGCTACGTAGTACCTGATAACATTCGTGCGATACGTCAGTGCCAATTTTATGTGTAGGATGATAATACCCCCAAACTCCACCAAAGAGAGCACACGAAAGGCATCCGGAAAAATTGCCAATGCATGAACTAGTTTGTCCGTTGCTTCTGCGTGGCAATTGAGCGTGTATACTCCGAGCCAACTGCTAAAAAAAACCAGGTTTGCTATGATAAAACTACGTAGGGCAGTATCGGCTATTAGGTCTTCGGCAAATAGGGAAATGATCTTTCGGGAGAATTGAAAAAAACTAGTATAACTCAGGCCAATCGCTATTAGGAATACATAATCTTGAACGTACACATAACTAGGAAATAGCTGAAGCAGTAGAAATTCTTTATCGAGCAAATAGAGGGTGATAGACGACAGAAAAATACAGTACCACAGGAGTGGCCGGGAAGGGGAGATAGCGTACTGGATTAGATGAAAGAAGAAAACAAACCAGAGTGCCCCCTGCACAAACCCCGTGAGAAAAGTATGCTGATGGGCACTTTTTTCAATCGTAGATACTGGGATGAATCGGAAGAGCTTTTGCGTATTCTTTCCGTAGATATTAGGGCCGTAAGGACTGTGGGTTTTCACATAGATTGTCGTGGTACTTCGTGGTGGAAAACGTAAGCGGAAAGTGTTTACGTAGGTAGACCTCCAGACGCTAGTAACGTCTCGCTCATCTAAGGGTAAGGCGTTGCCCGCCTGACGGACTTCCGCTAATTTTCCGTTTCGCATAAGGTAAAGCTCAGCGTATTGATGGTAACCCGTGGTCAGTATGGTTGACTGAGCTTGAAAACTCTCGTTGGTAATGTCTGACCGGAACCAGTGGCAGTAGTGACCTTGATAAACATTATAGTTACCAGGAAATGGTGCGGAGCGACTCCTGACAGATAGAACTTGATCAAAAGTCATGGTACAGCTCGTATCGGTAAGGTAAGTGATGTGTTGAATGACCAGTGAGTCACTTTTTATGAATGTACTATCATCAGTAGAGTTGACCTTAGTGGCTGGTTCTAAGTTAATAAGTCTTGATGATTCTAAGCCGGGCATCGCCATGCCGGGCATCGCCATGCCGAACATTGTTGCACTGTATGCTAAAAGTGACGTTATGAGCTGGGTCGTAAACCGTTTCATATACTAAAGATAGGGGTGAAAGCTTGATTTTACCTACGAATGAGCCAATCCCGTAATCTAGTATCCAAAATGTCACTTCTGATGAGTAATTAACGTAAAATATTTTCCAGATGTAGGTTCAGACCAGATAAGTTAGTTGATACGAAAAAAACTTGACGCCCGCAAGTTGCTCATTAGAATATACCACTGACTCATTCATCGGCTATACTGGCTCTTTTTGCAGTCTTTCTTATCCCGCTCACATGAAAGAATAATGAGCCTACATGCTGATGTAGGATAAATTTGTCCGACATTAAGTAAGTACTATCTTTAGTAAGTCATTCAACCAGTAATTATGTTTTCAAAAGCCTGTGAATACGGCATTCGGGCTACGGTTTACGTAGCGCAACAATCTCGGCAAAGTCGTCGGGTGAGTTTAAAGCACATTGCTCGGGAAATTGATTCGCCCGTAGCGTTTACCGCCAAAATCCTTCAACAACTAACCAAATATGAGATTATACGCTCAGTGATGGGGGTGCATGGTGGGTTTGAGATGCACGAAGTCCAGCGTAGTCAAATAAGGCTCAGCCAAATAGTGGAAGCGATTGATGGGCCGGATATTTATCGGAGGTGTGCGCTCGGACTACCCGGATGCAACGCGCTAAAACCCTGTCCGGTTCACAGTAAGTTTGTTACCATTCGGAACGAACTGAAGAATATGTTGGAAAGCACGTATGTCTCTGAATTGGCGGACGGCGTTGATACGGGGCTGGCTTTCTTAAAAAGGTAGTTAAGAAGAAGTAATATAAATGATATGAAGAAGTTAACGGTTTATCTTGTGATAAGCATGATGTTCTTAGCAGGTATGTCTTGTAAAGAGCAACCGGAACCACTGGAACTAGGTAATCCGGATCAGTGCCCGACGGGTCGTTTTACAACGGAGGCAATTTCAACCTCCAGCATACGTACCTTTATAGCCGAACCTCAGGAGAATGTGATACTCTACCACTGGTACATTAACGATACCCTAGTGTGGAGTTCAGACAACCGAACATTTGCGTATGACTTTTGGGCTGTACTAGATGGCAGTGTGCCGGGGGGAGCGGGCGACTACGAAATTTGTTTGCGAACTCTTACTCCGGATTGCCCGGCAGGTACTACTCCATTTTGCGAAGCCCTAGAAATAGCCGCAGTAGCCAACTGCCCCTCGGCCAATTTTACTACGGAACAGAATTCTTTCGGTCGCTTTACATTTACTGCCAATTCTGAAGAACGCGCACTCTATTATTGGTATGTCAACGGAATACTGGCCGGGGATGCCGGGAATAGCTCCTTTTCCTACGACTTTTTGCTTGACCCGGATGTAGCCACAGGAGGAAGCCCTGGAGACTACGATATTTGTTTAAGAGTAGTCACCCCGAGTTGCCACCAGGGTAGTCAACTCTTTTGTGAGAAAATTACCGTGGAATCAACTAGCTAACATCATTAACCTTTCCCTTTTAGGAGGGATATATAGCAAAACACAACCCAATTTTCACCCAAAATCTGCAATCATGAAAACCTTGTCATTATTAATTGTACTAACTGCCCTTTTTGCCTGCGATCCGGAAGATGCCGATCCGAACGATCCCAATAATGCGTCGGATAGAATTGCCGGATCAGCTTTTCATATCTTTACTAATTCTAGTCCCTGGTCCGAGAATAGCCACTCATCTTATCATAAGGTCGACTTTTGCCCGAACGGCCACTTTATGCGCTTTTTCGAGACCTCACTGATTGTTGAGGGAGGCCCCACAAATTATAATGGCGAGCGAGTCACCGGAGTGTACGCCGCCAGTAATGGCCTTACGAGTGGCACCTGGGGCATCACTGAGGTCAACGGTCAGTCTATGTTGATTCTCCAGTTCGATGAAGGGTACACTTGGGAGTATGAACTGGAAAAAATTATGGAAGGCGGCTGGAAGGTAGGAAGAACGCGCTTTGCCATGGATTGGGACAATGGGGTGTGCCAGTAGTATTGCGGAGATTTTATTAACCGGCGATCAACGGATACTTACCGTCGGATTGATCGCGATACAAACCATTTTAGATTGCATGAACATGATTTCATTAGACAAAAAAGTAAGAATACCAGCTTATTTGCACGAACTACACGGGAGTCAGGCATCAATAACCGACTTAGTAATCACATACATGGCTGCTGTAATTTCAGCTATTGTCATTTTATACTTAGCTGCCAGTGTACCCCTACCAAATTACAAATTTATTTTGTTGGGGTTATTAGCTTTAGACTTAGCAGGTGGGGTAGTCTCAAACTTTACCGAAAGCACGAATTCCTTTTATACCAACCATCCGACTAGGCGTTATTTATTTATTGCTTTACACATAGTACAACCTCTACTACTCATCTGGATTTTTCCTGTTGATGCAACAGTTATTGGTAGCATTTCACTTTACACTCTTATAGCAGTTCTTTTAATCAATAGGCTAGAAGATCATCATAAACAGCGGGGGTACGCTGCTTTTCTCATGGCAATCGGAGTTTCCTTTTCCTTTTTGGTTAGCATCTCACAGGCGGTAGTTCATCTTATGCTAGTTTTATTCATTATCAAGCTAGTCGTAGCTTTTGCCGTACGGTGGAAGTGATATGAATTGGTTCACCAAGATGCTCAAATTCTTGAAGATGGAAGGTGGAGAAAAGCTACCTATCGTGATGCCTTAAGTGTACAGTTTTCTAAAAATTTTGGGAATAAAAAGTGTTTTCCACTACAAATGCGGGAGATATACGGGTTGGAGAAAGAACTCGGGTTACGCCAAGCCGGAGTGTATGCTTCAGGGTTCAGCCCGTTTAGCGATAATTTCGC
Organism: Tunicatimonas pelagia; assembly: GCF_030506325.1. Taxonomy (NCBI): domain Bacteria; kingdom Pseudomonadati; phylum Bacteroidota; class Cytophagia; order Cytophagales; family Catalimonadaceae; genus Tunicatimonas; species Tunicatimonas pelagia. Next base: position 6,755,455 of record NZ_CP120683.1, read on the forward strand.
TTTTCCGCTGGCGATGCTGATCGGTTTCGTCAGTAAAAAGGCGAGCCAACGGATAGCTAGCAAACTGCTGCACATGAGTACCAAAGATTATTGTAAAAACCGTCCGAAAGTTGAGTTTAGGCTAGAAGCAGAAGGTACCAAAAATGGCAAGAAAAGAATAGTTACGCTAACCGTGGTCTCTGACGATGCATTTAATCTCACTTCCCTCGTTGTTCAGGCTGGACTAAATCAGTACTTCAGTGGTGTTTTGGCTGAACCTGGTCTCTATCTAATGGGGCAGGTAGTAGACGAAACGAAATTATTCGCTGATTTAAGACGGATGGAGATTCAGGTCGAAGAGGCGACTTCACAAGCTGGGGCTGGACTTGTGAAACAGTGAGAGGATTGATTAAGCATAAGTACTCCCAGTACAAATAATATGATAGCATGAAAATAAAACGCTTATTTGTATCACTAGCAGCCCTACTATTTACCAGTTGTGCCACGTTGCTTAACCGACCAGTCACTAACATGGTTCTGCATACCTCAGAGCCAACGACTATTGTTTACCAATCGGATACGCTTTATACCAATCACCGTAACCGATGTACCATCTTGGTTGACCGAAGTCCGGAACCAATCGAGCTATCGGTAAAGCAGGATAGCCTTTTCCAATCCATTAGCATCCCTTCTAAAAACGCTCATGCCTACTATCTGAATATCGTTTATAGTGCCGGGTTGGGTATGTTGGCGGATAAGGATCGTCCCGAACGATACGCCTACCCCCGGCGAATTTACCTCGACCTCGCCGAGACACCGCCGACTTATGATCGGTACGGTAACCAACGCTACGTGCGGGTATCTACTCCCTACGTCAATCATTTCAGACTTGCTCCAGCTAACGAGTCCGACAAGATTAATACGGGCTTTTGGGGATTCAGCTTGGGTTTAGATCATTATCACTCACCACAGCAGTATCTCAACTTTACGGTGGGTGCCGTAACCGATTTTGATGCACCTATTTTAGTGCCTTACGAAAGAGTAGGCGAGAAAGAATCTATGTTTTCAGTTTACTTCAACTTATCGAATAATCATCAGATTAGTCGCTTCCATCTGGGCTACGGACTTTCCTACGCGATCAATACCTGGCAACTACGCTACCATGACCGTTTTAACGCGCCGCCACCTACCCGTGAACCGACCACCAAAACCAGTCATGCGTTGGGTGCGGTAGTGCCCGCTTACGTGCAGCTTGGTGAGCAGTTTATGATTGGGGTCGTATATCGGCCAACCTTTTTGAGATTTAATGCGAACCCAACGTTAGCGTACGAGCACTTAATAAGTTTAGACTTTGTGTGGCGAGTACACCTTAACTAGGCCATTGCATTTGGGAAAATTAATGCGAAATCCATCTCTACGAAGTATTTTCACGTTCGATCACATAGAAGTTACAGAATACTGTGGCGAATAAATTAATGAAAGTCTACTAGTGAAATTTATGATATGAACCCACTTGTATTAATTGCCCCACTGGCAATAGGATTAACCGGAACCCTAGACTACCGACACTTCATAAAGCAACGGAAAGAAGTTTTTAACTCCTTCTCTGAAGCGGATGCGAAGTACGGAAAAGTGAAATACGTAGATATTGGCCCCAGAGATGGGCCAGTGATTCTCTTCTCCACCGGCGGAGGAGCGGGCATAGATCTGGTAGAGATGTTTGATTGGCTAGTCAAGGCCGGCTACCGAATGATTGCCGTAAATCGTCCTGGGTATTATGATCTGCCTGTCGATATTGTAGACTCTATTGCAGGACACGCGGCGATCTACCACGAAGTGATAACGTATTTGGGCATTAACGAGGTAAATGTATTCGGAGTGTCTATGGGCGGTTTGTCGTCGCTCTACTACGCCCAGTCGTATCCCACCAAATCTATGGTACTGTGGTGCCCAGTCACCGGTGAGTACTATCCCAACAAGGAGGCGGTAAACTCGCCACTTGGCAAGCTGATCATGTCTGACAAAGCTAAAGACATCATATCTTGGCTTATGACCCGTTCGGTAAATCTGTTTCCAAAAGCGATAGTCACTAGTTTGCTCAATGCGGAAGCGAAGCTGGACAAGCAAGAAATAGCTGAGATAGCTAAATCAGTAGTGCAAGACGAGGGCGAAAAGCGGCGATTGATTCAGTTTGTACATTCGTTGGCACCCATGAGCCAGATTTATCCGGGGATGATGGACGAGCTGGAAAAGGCTAAGAAAGAACACCACTTTGACTGGAGCAAAATTGATATGCCCATACTAACTTACGCTTCTCCGGTCGATAAAGACGTATCCCAGGATCATTTTGATCGTTTAAGTACTAACCTCGTGAATGGCGAAGTTAGATTTGTCCGAGCGGGAGGGCACTTTGTGTGGTGGGGGCCGGAGGGGGAGGAAGTTCGGGAAGAGACGCTAAAATTCTTTGATCGGGTAAATAAATAGCAGATATGAACCACCGAAAACTTATCCTTTACATTTCCTGCTCCTTAGATGGCTACATTGCCCAACCGAACGATGACCTGAGCTTTCTGGATCGAGTCCAAAAAGAAGGGGAAGATTACGGATACGACAACTTCGTTTCAACGGTTGATACCGTTATTGTGGGAAGAAAGACCTACGATTGGGTAGTTGGGCAAGGGTATGACTTTCCGCACGCGGACAAAGAATCATACATAATTACCAGAACACCAAGATCAAAAGAGGGAAACATAACTTTTTATACGGATGATTTATCCGCACTGGTACGTCAACTCAAATCCAGGGAAGGAAAGAACATCTTTTGTGATGGTGGAGCAGAGATTGTAAATCAGTTACTCCAAGAGAAGCTGTTCGACGAGCTGATTTTATCCGTTGTTCCGGTACTCGTTGGTGATGGAACGAGGTTGTTTCAAGATGGAAGACCTGAGCAAGTACTCGATCTTGTATCGACCAAAAATTTCGATACCGGGCTGGTTCAACTTCATTACACAATGAGAGAAGAATGAAAAGTAATTTAAATATGGTAACAATACGAAAACTACGCGATGGCGAACAGGCATTTCTGGCTGAGATGCTTTACGAAGCACTATTCGTTCCGGAAGGCCATGATAAGTTCCCCCAAGAAATTATCCAAGACCCAACGCTGGCTAAATACATCGTTAACTGGGGCACCGATGCATTGGATATTGCTTTAGTAGCTGAAGAAGACGGCGAGTTAATCGGAGCCATTTGGGGACGAAGATTTACCCGAGATAATGCTGGTTTTGGGTTCGTTGATGAAGAAACCCCCGAACTAAGTGTAGCAGTAAAAGAAGCGTGGCGGGGCAAAGGCATTGGTACCAAGTTGGTTCAGGAAATTGGCAAAGCCTACCGGGAAGTGGGCGTCAAAGCGCTATCGCTTAGTGTTGATAAGAAAAATCAAGCGTATGAGCTTTACAAAAAAATGGGTTTCGAGATCGTCAATATGGTTGCTGACACTGAGACCTCAGTGGTGATGAAAAAAGACTTGGATTAATCCAGCAATAGGTCTGATACCCATACATTGATGGAGATGCTTACCGAGAATATCGTAAAAATGGATGAGAAGCAGGTTACTTCAGAAAGAGGGAAAACATATTATTGGATCAAGAGAAATGAGACCAATCCTTCTGCTGATTGTGTAGTTTTCAGTCATGGGCTTACAGCGGATCATACCTTGTTCGACCAGCAGATTGACTTCTGGAGTACCACTTATACGGTAATTACCTGGGATATGCCGCTGCACGGTGAGTCAAGACCTTACGAGAACTTCACCTTGGGTCACGCTGCTGCCGAGCTAAAAGCAATATTAGCCGCTGAAAAAATTGAGAAGTGCGTCTTAATTGGCCAGTCAGCGGGTGGCTATGTGAGTCAGGTATTCATTCGGGAGTATCCTCAAATGGTAAGCGCATTTATTGGTATTGGTACTACTCCTCTGGGGGCGAAAAATTACAAAAAGTCAGACCTCTTCTGGCTCAAGCACTTTAGCACCATTGCCCGATGGTACCCCTACCGTTGGTACTGTCGCGCTGCGGCCAAAGCTGCCACGCACACCGAAGCAGCCCAACAAAATTTTTACCGAGCTCTTGTCAAACTGGGAAAAGCGGGCATGTTGAAAGCAACCAAGCAGGTTTATACCGATTTTCTACGGATCCAAACCAATACTGAGTTTAGCTGTCCGGTGCTGCTGGTCATCGGTAAACATGATACCACGGGACTAGTACGTACATATAACCAGCATTGGGCCGAAAGGACAGGATTTCCGCTCGTGGAGATTGCTGAGGCCGCCCACAATACGAACTTTGACAATTACGAAGATTTCAATCAGGTAGTAAAAGACTTTTTAGATAGACGTTGGAAGAAAAAGTCAAGGTAGCCCTGTATTGCATCTTCCAAAGCTAGTTTTTTATTCAATATAAAGTCGGATAACAGTGAAGAGGTAAATACTTTGCTTATGGAGCCTATCTCAAAGGCACTACGGTGATTTTCACTTTTAATTTGCCCCTTGGTGCAACCTGACAAAAAAAGCCCAGTCAATAATACTGAGTATTTTTTCATAGTGGCTGTTTACTTTTACCTAAATGATCAATGCGGAGATAAATTAGTTGTAAGGTAAATTATTATCATTTGCGCGAAGATAGATAGGGTTTAGGATAAGTCCTTTACTTGTTTTACTAGTGTTCGAGTGGAGAAGGGCTTGGTAATGTACAAATCAGCTCCGGCTTCGTATCCTTTCTGGATGTCATCTTCTTTACTTTTAGCACTTAAAAAAATGATGCGGGTATGCGAGTAATCAGGTTGGGATTTAAGAAAGTGGCAAACTTCGTAGCCATCTACTTTGGGCATCATAATATCTAGAATAACAATGTTGGGCTTCTCCTGCTGAGCAATGTCCAGTGCCTCTTCGCCATTGCGGGCAATAAAAACCTCGTAGCCATTTTTCTTCATTAAAAAATCTAAGGAGAGCAAAATATTTGGTTCGTCATCTACTAGTAAAACTTTCTTTTTCATTGCTATTTTAATGCGATAATTTCTTGTTAACAGGTGGCGTAGGCAGGGTAAATGAAAACTTAGCCCATTGACCGGGTTCACTTTCTACCCATAGTTTGCCCTGGTGATGCTCAATGATTTTTCGGCTGATGGTAAGTCCTAAACCACTACCTACGGGCTTTTTAGTAGTTTGGTTATGAGCCTGAAAAAAGCCTTCAAAAATCATTTCCTGGCTCGTAGCCGGAACGCCTTTACCATTGTCTATAACGTTCACTTTTACCATATTATCTACTAGGTAAGACGAAATCCGCACCTGTCCGTTGTCCGAATCGCAAAATTTAATAGCATTGGAAATCAGATTGAGTACTACTTGCATTAGGCGGTCGTCATCGGCTTGCACCAGAGGCAAGTTAGGCGATAAATCAGTCTTTAGCGCAATACTTTTCTCTTTCAACACCTGAGAAACACTTTTGATGGCATCCTGAATAATGCTATTGATGTCTGTTTTGCTTAGATCTAACTGTTGTTTTCCCGATTCAAATTTTTCTAAGTCTAGCACTTGATTGATTAGTCGCTCCATCCGGTCGGTTTCTCTAATGATCGTACTTAAAAACTGATCTTTTTCTTCGTCAGACAATTCAGGGGAGTCCTGAAGAATTTCGCAAAATGCCCGAATAGAAGTAATCGGAGTACGCATCTCGTGGGTAACGGTAGAGATAAACTCATCTTTCAGATGGTCAATTTTTTGTAGTTCCTGATTAGCTCGCTTAAGCTGATGACCTATTTTTTCTAGCTCCTGCGATTTTTGTTTCAGCTCCTGATTGGCATACACCAACTGCTGGGATTCATTTAGTACTTGAAACAAGTCTTCTAGCATTAGCTCGTCTTTACGCACTACCGACATAACCATTACGTGGGCCGATGCCGAACCGATCACTCCCGCTAAAAGCCGTTCGGCGAAGCTCACTAATCGGTAATCTCCTTCAGTTGGGTAGCTTGTTTGGCTCTCATGATAAAAAGATTTTAGTGAGGCTTCTGTTCTGCTCTTGCCCAAAAATTTGGTCAGTAGCTCTTGAATACGGGCTAAATGTACTACCTGTTTTCCCCCTACCGAAGCAGTACTTTGGGGCGAGTAACGAAAAATATCAACGAATAGCTCAGCTTGCTTACGTTCACTGGCAGTGGCTTGCGTGAATAACGATACTACTAAGTAACATCCGGTATTGAGTAATAAACTCCAGAAGATAGCTTGGGAGAGGGGAGAGAAACTCGTCAATCCAAATAACGACTCGGGTCGTAAAGCAGAAAAACCAAATAGTCCCTGATTGAGCAGGTTAGGGGAGAGTAACTGGGCTTGTACAATAGTGGGTAGCACCAGCGTATAAAGCCAGATTCCAAATCCTACCAACAATCCGGTATAAGCTCCCTGTCGCGTACCTTCTTTCCAAAAAATGCCACCCAGCAAGGGGGGGGCAAGTTGGGCTACAGCTACAAAGGAGATAATGCCAATAGATACCAAAGAAAACTGGTCGCCAATCGACTTGAAGTATAGATAGGCCAGCAATAAAATTCCAACAATCGTTAGGCGGCGACTATTCAGCAAAGCCCGGTTGATACTTCTTCGCTTTAATTCGTGCACCGCCTTTCCAGAGAGCCAGATAGGAACCAGCAAATTGTTGTTAACCATTGTGCTAAGGGCAATGGTAGAGACAATAATCATACTGGTGGCGGCTGACAGACCACCCAAAAATGTAAAAATTATCATAGCATTTGCCCCGTAGTACTGAGGGATTGCTAGCACGTAAGTGTCAGCATCAATGCCCTGATCTTGAAATAATAAATTGCCTCCCAGCGCAATTGGTAAAACAAATAGGTTAATTAAAATGAGATAAAGAGGAAAGAGCCAAGTGGCCCGAAGCAGGTGTTTTTCGTCTACATTTTCCTTCACAGCTACCTGAAATTGGCGGGGAAGCAGAAATATCGCTAACATAGCCACCAGCGTTAGCCAAAACCAGTCGGCGTACTGGCCTTCGTCGAGCGTAAATAGTGTGCGTAACGAAGGAAGTTGGCTGGCCTGGTGAAATATATCTCCGAATCCATCATACACTCCGAAAGTAACGTAGGCACCTACCGCTATGAAAGCGACCAACTTGAATAATGATTCAAAAGCAATGGCGGTAACCATTCCCTCATGACGTTCGGTAACATCTACGCGCCGGGTACCAAATAAAATGGCAAACCCAGCCAAGGCAATTGTAATAAATAGCGCAGGGTTACTAGTTAATCCGATTAAGGTACCCCGCTGGCTGGGACTATCTAGCAAAATATCAATACTGGCCGCAATGGCTTTTAGTTGAATAGAGATGTAGGGCAGCACTCCTAAAATACATATTACGGTCACCAAAATACCCAGGCGAATATCGTTGCCGTATCGTACCGAGATAAAATCGGCTAAGGTGGTAATTCGCTGTACTTTACAAATTCGGATAATCTTACGCAGTACCACCCACCAGAGCGGAGCCATGAGAGTTGGACCAAGGTAGGTAGTTAGAAAAGTAACGCCCTGCTGGGCAGCCTGCCCTACACTTCCGTAGTATGTCCAGGCGGTACAAAAAACTGCTAGCGAAAGTGAGTAGATGTAAGGGTTACTTACCAGACTACGGCCTCGTCGGGTTTGTCGCTCACCAAGGTAGGCAATTCCGAAAAGTAACGCCAGGTATAAGATCGAGCTTATGAGAATTAGCCACTGCAAACTCATAAGCTACGGTTTAAGCCTGTTATTTTCCAGTAAAATTCCTAAGAGCACCGTCATCAGTACCCAAGTACCAAAAATGTAAAGGTAAAGCTGCGGAATATCTAGCACGGTTGCTCTTTGATTAGCAATAGAAATCAGAGGGTACTGTAACAGTAGCAAAAATACTGTGAAAATAATAAGTAAGGCTGATTTCAGGGTAGGTTGTTGCATGTTAATGATTAGTGAGTAATGAATGATGATTAATAATCAATGAGCAGTGTGCAATTAAAAGTGAGCCATCGCACGATGAATAATAGAAAATGAGAAGCATTTAGCAAGGAGCTTGCAGCAGAGAGTAATGCCTTTGGTTACCTCGCATCAGGAGCCCAGCCATTGAACAATTCAGCTATTAATCATTAATCATTATCCATTATCCGGTCGAGTTCTTTCTGTACCGCAGCTCTGCGCTTTTCCTTTTCGATGACAATGGGCGGAGCCATGCGTACCTGACAATCCGCAATGGCGCAACGCTCGCAAGTAGTATGAACGGTTTTTGTCACTAAATTCGGGTCGCTCAAAAACTGAATCTGCTTTTTTAGCTTACTATCAATCAAAAAGCCTACAGTTACGCTGATGCTTTCGTCGGGATTAGATTCATTCGATTTGGCAATAGAAAGGCACAAATACTGGTTCGCTGTTTTCCAGTACTTAGAGATTTGGGTGCCGGCCATTACGTGGTGGTTGGGCTGCAAACGCTGCTGACTACGTAAAGCTTTAATAATATTAATTGAAATCCACCGGTGGCAGTAGTGTTCATTTAGCTGATTCGCGTGCGGACTGTGAAACTGAGAGAGGTGCAACTCTTTGGTAAGCTCGTAGTTTGAAAAGTTATCAGTACCGACGAAGCGCAAGAAAAACACATTTTTAATACCGAAGTACGTTGGCAGAATATTGGTGAGCCGCTGGAACAACATTTCGGGCGTAGCCTCGTATTTTTTCAAGAATTGAAGTAAAACAGCTTCATTCCACTTTCGCAAACGGGCAAAACGCGTAACATCCTGAATAACTACCTTTTTTTCCATCAGCAAGGCAGCAGCGAAGTAAGATGCGCGGTAATTATTCAGTAGCTCTTCAAAGGTGCCCGGGGCTTGGGGCGGTGTTTCCTGCGGACGTTCTTCTATTGCTAAGTACTGAAATGCTAGCTCTCGGGCCATTAGAAAATTTTCTTGCGCCCGAGTAAGTCGCTGATTAATCAGCAGCAACTTTCGTTTAGTGTGGTACAGCGAACGAACGTGCTGAAGAATAGGGTGCTGGGTTAGCTCGGTACGGTCAATCTGTACCCCGAAGTGTTCCTTCAAAGCGATTTCCAGCGATTGTGATACCACAGGTACGGCAGTAGGGAAAGAGTATTCTACCCGAAATTGAGCTACGGATGCTTCTATATCCGGAAAGTAATTATCGTACAAGTCTTGGTAAGCCCGTAAAGCTACTCCGTAAAATTGCTCCGTTCGCATTTCGTAGTTTCGGGCCAACTGAAGCAGGGTGCTTAAGAAAGCGTTAATCTTTTCTGGTGCCGCAGAAATTAGTTCAATAATTTTTTGAGCATCCAATCCAAACATCTCCAGCGGAAATTCGCGGAAGAATTCAGACTGCATTACGCGGACTATTGGTGCCAAACGTTTAGAAACCCGCAAGGAAACCAATTGATCGTATTCTACCCCCAATGCTTGAGCTAATTGCAAAATTTTATCACCCTTAGGGTACTTTTTACCCTTCTCAATTTCGCTTAAATAAGAAACAGACAGGCCAGTGGCGGCTGAAAGCTCTTGAAATGATAAATCATTTTCTAGACGTAACTCTCTGACTTTCAGTCCAAAAATAAATTTTAGGCTGCTTTGCTCATCAATCATACTGAAAAATAAAGAAAATTTGTGAAAAAATATTATTAGCGAAATTTCGCTGAATGAAAAAATTTACTATATTTGTATTGTTCGCTAACTATTTAGAACTTAGAAAACTGAACCGTTATGCAAGAGACTGTAGAAAATACCACCCACGAAGCCATGACCATTACTGCGAACATAACTAATGCTTATGCTGAAATTCTTACCTCGGAAGCTACTGAATTTTTAGTACAGCTACACCGTCAGTTCGATGCCGAACGACAGAGCTTATTAGCTAAGCGGGAAGAGCGACAAGCAGCGATTGATGCAGGTACTTTACCTGATTTTCTTTCCGAAACCAAAGAAATTCGTGAGAGCGACTGGACGGTGGCGAAGCTGCCCGAAGACTTACTCGACCGACGGGTAGAAATTACTGGGCCAGTAGATCGGAAGATGATTATCAATGCGCTGAACTCCGGAGCCAATATGTTTATGGCTGACTTGGAGGATAGTAACTCACCCTCCTGGAAAAATATCATTGAAGGGCAAATCAATTTGCGCGATGCCGTTCGCCGAACTATTTCGTTCACTAACCCCAAAAATGGAAAAGAGTATTCCTTGAACGATGAAGTTGCCACATTGCTGGTTAGACCGCGTGGATGGCACTTACTCGAGAAGAATATCTTGGTAGATTGCGAACCCATGAGCGGTAGCTTGGTCGACTTTGGCCTGTATTTCTTTCATAATGCGAAGTATCTATTGGAAAATGGCAGTGGCCCGTACTTCTATCTTCCTAAGATGGAAAGCCACCTGGAAGCTCGGCTGTGGAATAAAGTATTTGTCTTTGCTCAAGACCATCTGAATATTCCGCAGGGCTCGATTAAAGCTACAGTGCTGATCGAGACTATCTTGGCCAGCTTTGAACTGCACGAAATTCTGTACGAACTACGGGAGCACTCGGCAGGACTAAATTGCGGTCGCTGGGACTATATTTTCTCCTTCATCAAGCGGTTCCGTAACCGTCCGGGCTTTGTATTGCCCGATCGTTCACAAGTTACTATGAGTGTATCGTTTATGCGAGCGTATTCGCTGCTGGTTATTCAAACGTGTCACCGTCGCGGCGTGCACGCGATGGGTGGAATGGCGGCTCAAATTCCGATTAAGAATGACGAGGAGGCCAACCAGCGAGCCATAGAAAAGGTTCGACAAGATAAACTTACTGAGGTGCAAAACGGTCACGATGGTACTTGGGTGGCCCACCCCGGACTAGTATCGGTAGCGAAAGAAATATTTGACGAGCATATGCCGACTGAAAATCAGATTGGTAAAAAACGTGATGATCTCACTATTCAAGCCACAGATTTGATCGAGCTGCCCGAAGGTACAATCACCGAAAATGGGTTGCGAATGAATATTAACGTGGGCATTCTCTACGTGGAAAGCTGGCTAAGGGGCAACGGAGCTGCTGCGATCTATCATCTGATGGAAGATGCCGCTACGGCTGAGATTTCCCGAACCCAAATTTGGCAGTGGATTAAGAATGAGGCAAAGTTAGACGATGGACGCACTATTACCTACGAACTATACGAGCAACTAAAAGCGGAAGAGCTAGAAGAAATTAAGGATTATCTAGGAAAAGAAGCGTACCACCAAGGTCGCTTCCCGGAAGCTATCGACATCTTCGATCGGCTTGTTTACAGCAAAGATTTTATTGAGTTTCTCACCGTACCTGCTTACGAACTGATCTAAGCAGCCAAGTAAAAGTCGCTACTAAATGTAATAGTCAACGGAGCACATTTCCCTAAGCTGTGCCTGGGAGCTTCGTTGCAAAAATATAATCGCTAAATCGGCGATACTGGGAATGGTATTTCCCATTTCTAAAATTACTCAATCAATTTAATACACTTTTAAACGTGAAAACTATGGAAACCTCCAACACCCCCAATCTGCTGCAAGACTGGACTACAAACCCTCGCTGGAAGGGCATTGAACGCCCGTACACTGCCGAAGATGTACTAAAGCTACGGGGTTCGGTAAACATTGAGTACACGCTAGCCCGAAACGGCGCTGAGAAGTTCTGGAAAAAGCTAACCTCACAACCATTTATCGCCGGACTTGGTGCCCTCACTGGTAACCAAGCAGTACAGGAAGTAACCGCCGGACTGGAAGCAATCTACCTTAGTGGCTGGCAAGTGGCTGCCGATGCTAATCTGGCGGGTGAAATGTACCCCGATCAATCATTGTACCCCGCCAATTCTGTTCCTAGCGTTGTAAAGCGAATCAACAATGCTTTGCTTCGTCGCGATCAGATTCAATCAGTAACTGGCGAAAGCGATATTGATTGGATGGTTCCTATCATTGCGGATGCTGAAGCAGGATTTGGTGGAAACCTGAATGCTTTTGAATTGATGAAATCATTGATAGAAGCGGGAGCAGCGGCAGCTCACTACGAAGATCAGTTATCCTCAGCCAAAAAATGTGGCCACTTGGGTGGAAAAGTACTGGTACCTACCCAAGAAGCCATTAATAAACTGGTTGCTGCCCGCCTAGCTGCCGACGTAATGGGAGTTCCTACGGTACTTATCGCCCGAACGGATGCTGATGCCGCCACGCTAATTACTTCCAATATTGATGAGAGCGATCATCGTTTTATCACCGGAGAGCGCACTAGCGAAGGGTTCTTTCATGTGAACAATGGTATTGAGCAGGGTATTGCCCGCGGACTGTCTTACGCCCCGTACTCCGATCTGATTTGGATGGAAACATCTAACCCCGATCTAGGGTATGCCCGCGAGTTTGCGGAAGCGATTCACGAAAAATATCCGGGTAAAATGCTAGCGTACAATTGCTCTCCTTCCTTCAACTGGGCGGCCAATTTGAGTCAGGCCGAGATGGAAACGTTCCGAGAAGAGCTAGCCGAGATGGGATACAAATTCCAGTTCATTACACTAGCTGGTTTCCACGCGCTGAATACTTCTATGTTTGAGTTATCCAAGGCATACCGAGAACGAGGTATGGCGGGCTACTCCGCACTACAAGAGCGGGAGTTCGCTCTGCAAGGAGATGGCTTCCGAGCCGTAAAGCACCAAGCATTCGTAGGAACGGGCTACTTCGATGCTATTCAAAATCTGGTACAAGGTGGAAAATCTTCTACCACTGCCATGGAAGGTAGCACCGAAACCGCTCAGTTTACCCAATAGAAAATGAATGATGAGTAATGAATAATGAATGATAAAGCAGTGGGCTTAGAGTAGGAGGGGGAGTCTCCTAGTATCAGTCCCATTGCTTACAGCCATTACTCATCAATCATCACTCACTATACACTATTAAAGATATAACCATGACTGATGTAATGAATTCTCCATCCGTAAAAGCGAATCGTGATGTAAGTCTTATTGAGCGAATTCCTCCGATTAATCTTCGCTATCAGCTTTCGCCTACTGAATTGGTAGAAGAAGCCTTGGAAAATAAGGAGGGACAACTAACGAGTACCGGAGCACTGATGTGCGACACTGGACAGTTTACTGGGCGCTCGCCCAAAGACCGTTACTTGGTTAAAGATGCAATAACCGAGAATGAAGTGTGGTGGGGCGACATCAATCAACCTTTTGACCCGGATAAATTTGACAGCTTGCAACAACGTATGGTAAAGGAGTTGCAAAATAAGAAGGTGTACGTACGCGATGCTTACGCTTGTGCTGAATCGGCTTACCAACTCAACATCCGGGTGTTTACTACCCAAGCGTGGCATAATCTGTTTTGCTACAATATGTTTCTCCGACCAACTGAAAGCGAGTTGCAGGCTTTTGTACCCGAGTTCACTATTATTCATATTCCGGAATTCAAAGCTAACCCCGAGACAGACGGCACGCGACAGGAGAACTTTGCTATTATCAACCTGAAAAAGAATATGATTCTGATTGGGGGCACAGGCTACGCGGGTGAGATAAAAAAAGGAATTTTTTCGGTACTGAATTTTCGGTTGCCCCTACGAGAAAAGGTACTATCTATGCACTGCTCAGCTAATCAGGGTAAGAAAGGCGATACTGCGCTCTTCTTTGGCCTGTCTGGCACGGGTAAAACCACCCTTTCAGCTGACCCGGATCGCAACCTTATTGGGGATGATGAGCACGGTTGGGCTGAAGACAGTATCTTTAATTTTGAAGGTGGTTGCTACGCCAAGGTGATTGATTTAACCCACAAGAAGGAACCCGAAATTTACGATGCTATTCGCTACGGTGCCATTGTAGAAAATACCCGATTTCATACCGGCACCCGAGAAGTGGATTACGCCAACATTTCTGTTACACAGAATACGCGGACATCCTACCCTATTCATCATATTGATAATGCCTTAACTCCTTCCACCGGAAGTATTCCTAATAATATTTTCTTCTTGACTTGCGATGCTTTTGGGGTGCTGCCGCCAATTTCCCGGTTAAGCAAGGGGCAAGCAATGTACCACTTTATTTCGGGTTACACGGCTAAAGTGGCGGGTACTGAGGAGGGGGTGAAGGAGCCTCAAACTACCTTCAGTGCCTGCTTTGGGGCTCCGTTTTTACCGCTACACCCTACCGTTTACGCCCGAATGCTGGGTGAGAAGATGGATGAAAGCCAAGTGAATATCTGGCTAGTAAATACTGGCTGGTCAGGTGGTGCCTACGGAGTAGGGGAGCGAATCAGGCTATCGTATACCCGAGCTATGATTACCGCAGCGTTGAACGGCGACCTAAATCAAGTAGGCTTTCGGAAACATACCATTTTTGGAGTAGAAATTCCGAACTCTTGCCCGGGAGTGCCGCATAAAGTACTAAGTCCCAGGGTAATGTGGAACGATGATGAAGTTTTTTATCAAACCAGTAACCGTCTGGCGCAAGCGTTTATAGATAATTTTGCTCAATACCAAGAATACGCCGACGACGAAATTATGTCAGGAGCTCCCCATCTTCATAATGAATAATGAATGATGATGAATGCCGCCGTGGAACGGAGCAATTAGCAAATTTACGAGTTCTGAGTTTGGAAAAGCAGTGCATCAAAAATAAATTCCGGTCTCCGGTCTCCGGTCTCCGGTCTCCGGTCTCCGGTCTCCGGTCTCCGGTCTCTATCTTTTCAACCACGTTCCGCAGCAGCCCAAAACCTAACCCCTAACCCCCAACAAAATGAATGTATATCCAATAAAAACCGAAGCCAATTCTTCTCAGCAGCTAGGTCAGCCCGTTGGGGTGACGCTGGATAGATTTATTAAGCGAAAGGAAGGTGAGTTCCCTTATGCTAGTGGTGAGCTTTCTCAGCTCCTGCGGGATATTGCTTTGGCAGCGAAAATTGTTCACAAAGAGATCAGCCGTTCGGGATTACTCGGGATTGAAGGAGCCTTTGGACGAGAGAATGTGCAGGGGGAATCTCAGCAAAAGCTAGACGTAATTGCGAACATCCGCTTTACCCGCGCATTTCGCAATGGGGGAGAAGTCTGCGCCATGATTTCGGAAGAAGACGAATTACTCATTCCTATGAATCAGGATGCTAGCTACATTGTCGCTATTGATCCGCTCGATGGTTCGTCTAACATCGACGCTAATGTTTCTATCGGGACCATTTTTTCTATCTATCGACGTAAGTCTCGCCGAGGTACGAAGGTGAAGAACGAAGACTTGCTACAGGCCGGAAGTGAGCAAGTAGCAGCGGGCTACGTACTCTATGGGTCATCTACCATGCTGGTGTATACCACGGGCTGCGGAGTGAATGGGTTTACCTACGAACCCTCACTGGGTGAATTCTTTCTATCGCATCCAGATATTAAAACTCCCAAAGATGGAAAGTTGTATTCCATTAATGAAGGCAACTACCATCAGTTCGACCGGGGCATCCAGGAATACATCAAGTTTTGCTACCGACGGGAAATGTCATCACGGTATATTGGTTCGCTAGTTGCGGACTTTCACCGGAATCTGTTGAAGGGGGGCGTTTATCTGTATCCACCTACCCGTACGAACCCTGACGGTAAACTTCGCCTCATCTACGAGTGCAATGCGCTGGCATTTATTGTAGAGCAGGCAGGCGGACAAGCCACAGATGGTAAACGCCGGATACTAGATTTGCAGCCCAACTGTCTGCACGAGCGAACGCCTCTCTTCATTGGCTCCGAACTGCTGGTGAATGCTCTCAAAAATTGCCTGATCACTGATCTACGGCCTACCGGAAGCTAAGCTCGCGAGATTTCTTTTTATAACTGCGTAACGTTAGTTTATAATTTACTTGCAACCCCGATTTCTTCTAGATCAGATTTAAGTCTGTCTATATCTTGTAAATCGGGATTTAACTCATTCACTACCCCCTCAGTAATGGGCTGTTGATTATAGATGGATTTAAGCGATTCTAAATCTAATTCGTCTAATTCGTAGTACTCTATTGCCCAATCCCGGTAGGTAACTGGATCGCCATCTAGTAATGCCAACAGGTCTTTGGAACCATCAGAATAATCGTCTTCGGGAAAGGTAATATCTCCAATCGCCCATTCACGATCATCACGACTCGCCCAAATACAAAAAGTGGTTCCTATACTTCGGACGGGTTCTCCAAATATAAATTCTTGAAATGCCTGGGGCAATCCACTAGTTACCCCGCTCCAAATATGTTGAATGCGTTCAGTCTTTGGCGGTGTTTTTCTGCCAATTATTCTTTGAAATAAGCTTTTCTTCTCCTCAGTTTCAAGCTGTTGCCAGCCATTCATAGAACTCTCATGGGCAAATCCATTGATTACCGTTCCCTGGGGACTAAAAAGAATGAGCATTTGATCTCCTTGACCGTTTCTTATTTCACAACACTCTTCCTTTTCACTCCACTGCTTTTGATAAGAAAAATATCTGTCCTCCCATTCAGGGCATAATATTGCTTCAATCGCTGATATTGACTTGCATATTCGTTGCAGTTCAGTCGGATTGGGTAAAGCATCCAAATTCTTTGTGGAAGGTCTTTGCATAACTATTCTTATCAATTAATGGAATAACATCGCTATAAAATACGTATCGTAACGAGAGAGAGTTTATAAGAAAAATTTCTATTACCCCAGTAGTTGCCGATAGGTACGAACACCTCGTTGTTCGGCTTGCGCTAGTAGTTTTAACAAAAGTTGGGCGGTGAGTAAGGCATCGCCGGCGGCAGTGTGCCGATCATTAGGAGCAATATCAAAACGTTGACAAAGGTGATCCAGGCTGTAGTGAGCTGGGTTTTGGGCTTCGGGTATGGTATTAAAGCGATCAAGGCGTTGAGCCAGTTGGGCGGTATCTAGTACCGTATTACGGAGTCGCACTTTGTACTGACCGAAATGACGGCGGAGTGCCTCATTGATAATCTGCTGGTCGAAAGCAGCGTGGTGGGCTACTAGAACCGAGTTCTCAATAAATAATAACCATCTTTGTAATACTTCCACTTCTGAAATACCATCGGCCAGAAAATTCTGAGTGATACCGTGTACCGCCACTTGTGCGGAAATATCTACATCTTGGTGCCGAAGGGTAAACTCCAGGCTTTGATCAACCCAAATGGCTCGCTGCTGTACTATTACTGCTCCTAATGATAGCCAAGTATCTTTCTGTGGGTTAAGTCCGGTAGTCTCGGTATCAAATACCACAAAGCGGATTTCCCGAATAGACTGTTTAGTATCGAGCTTAGCCCGACTCGCTCGTTGGTACTGGACAATGAAGTCGGGTGGGGGAGTAGCTGGGAGGGATGAACGACGGAACCACTTCATCGGCGAAAGTAGTCTAACTGGAAATGATGACGTAGCACTTGTTGAACATCTCGGATTATCCCAAAGATAGATCGAAGCATTTCGCGTTCTAAGTGGCTTAATGCTGCTGGGTCAATGTAACGACCTGAATCATGTTGGCGAAAGCCTTCCCTCGCTCGAAGTTGCATCAGTTCGTTGTAAGCATTAACCGCTTCTTGGTAGAGTGTAGCGCGAGACGCATCAGTAGCTGCTACTTGTTCTAAGCGTTGTTGAGTGTTACTGGTATTGAGTACTTGGGCTTCGTAAGCCAATACTCGGGCAGCATCAATGAGTGGCATCATCGCCCGTCGTTTAATATCGAAACTATCTTTGTGCTCTCCGCCCTTTTCTACCATAAATTTTCGGAAGAAACTCAGCGGGGGTGGGTTGAGTAGCGCGTTATTGGCCATATGATGCATAAATAGTGATCGGGTTTCCATTTGGCTAAAAATAAACTCCCGAAGATTATTAGCTAAAGTAACCTCTCCGGCAGTAGCCCGAAAGTCAAAGAAGATAGCGGCGTGCAGCAAAGCCTCAGTGTCAGGCACTTGAATCCAGTGACCGAATTGCTTTTTCCAATCACTCAATGACATACACCACCGGGGGTTGCTCGCCATCATATCGGCTGGGCAAGGGGCAAAGCCACATTCTTGTAATGTATTTACTACCCGCTTAGCTAACTCCAGGTAATACGCACAGGTACTTACTGCCATTTCTCCTGAGGGATCTTCGTACACCAGCGCACTATCTTGGTCGGTGCGAAGTAACTGCTCTCCTCGGCCTTCACTGCCCAGAGAGAGCCAACAGAAACAAGCTCTTGGCTTAGAAAAACCCTCCTCGGCTAAAGCCACTTCTGCCCAAGCCACACTCTTAGCAATAAGCGTATCGTTAATAACCGTAATAAGAGAAGCTACCGTACGAATAGCTACGCCCTGCTTAATCTGCTGCTGTACCATCATTTCGGCTCGTTCGCGCACGTCGATAAGGGCAGCAATATTCTCCGCCTTATGCACTTCTCGCTGAATAATGGCCGGATTATTTTCCTGAAGTAGGAGCAAATCGTGATTGGTTACCATTCCCACGGCTGGGCTATCCGTTGTGCCATCTTCAGTAATGCATATGTGGTGAACATTGTGTTGCATCATGCGGACGAGCACCTCGGCTACGCTCTGATGTTGCCCGGCAGTAACAACGGGTTGGCTCATCACATCGGATACCGGAGTCTCTAGTGGAACTTTTCCAGTTGCAACCCAGTCGCGTAGATCAGTATCGGTTACAATGCCGATGGGGTGTTGTTGAGCACTGCTAATGACGATGGAACCTACTCGCCAGCCTGACATTTGCTGAGCTGCGTATTGTAAACTTTCGTTAGCAGAGCAGGTCAGTAATTGCTGAAACGAGGTGCGGGGAAACGGCTGGGCAAGCGGATCGGTAAAACCGGGAGCACTATCGGCAGAGAAGGCCAATTTATCTTTGGTGGCCGATGCGGTAGTTTGGTGAGCCAGCCCTGCTGCAAAGAATAACGCCACCTGAGGGTTATCAGTAAGAGCCGGGCGAAACTGCTCTACGGGAATAGCGTAGAGCAACGTTTCTTCTTGGGGCTGGGCACTGAGTGCATAGTTTTGCTGAGTGATGAGAGAACGTACTCCAAACACGTCACCCTCCCCGCAGCGGTCAACCAATTCGTTTTTTTGCAATAGGTTCACGGCCCCTTGCTTTACCATAAAAAAGTGGGTGGCCGGCGAATCTCCTTCCTGAAAAATAATCTCCTCAGGTTGGTAGTACCGAATTTGCGTTAGACTAGCTAATTTCTTCACTAAATCGATTGAGCAGTAGCTGAACGGAGGATGTTCTTTAAGAAACTCATAGACCCGAAGTTGAATAGTGTTAGACGGCATAAGGCGGCGTAGTAGTAACTGTTCTAGAAAGTAGTATAAAAAGGGTAAAGCTGCAAAGCAACTCTCTACTTATCTTCTTACATTTGGTCAGTAAATCTACGCTCTATGATTCCGCAGGAAGTTATCGATGAAATCAAGTCGCGCACCGATGTGTTAGAGGTAGTCGGTGACTACGTGAACCTGAAAAAGAACGGGAGTAATTTTCGGGGCTACAGTCCTTTTAACAATGAGCGTACGCCGTCTTTCTACGTAGTGCCCTCCAAGGGTTTTTTTAAGGATTTTAGCTCCGGCAAAGCCGGTGATGCTATTACCTTTTTAATGGATGCTGAGGGGATGAGCTACGTAGAGGCAATCAAGCACCTGGCTAAAAAGTACGGCATTGATATTCCCGAAGAAGAAGCAACCGATGAAGAGCTAGAGGCTCGTAACGAACGCGATAGCGTGTTCATTGTGATGAAATACGCAGCGGAGTACTTCCAGAAGAATTTGTGGAAACACGAAGAAGGGAAGAGTATTGGCTTAACCTACTTGCGTGAGCGGGGTTTTAGCGATGAGATTATTGAGACTTTTTCGCTGGGCTATAGTCTTGATCAGTGGGACGGACTGATGCAGTCGGCTCTGAAGAAGGGCTATCAAAAAGAATATCTGGCCAAAGCCGGGCTGATTATCCAGAAAGAAGAGAGTAATAAAGAATATGATCGCTTTCGGGGACGGGTAATGTTTCCGGTACACAATATTTCCGGGCGGGTGCTGGCCTTTGGCGCGCGAGTGCTCGGTAAGGCCGATAAGCAGCGGAATGCCGCCCAACCCAAGTACATTAACTCGCCCGAAACGCTGATCTATCACAAATCTGATGTGCTCTACGGGTTGTACCAAGCCAAGCAGTACATCCGGCAGGAAGATAATTGCTATCTGGTAGAAGGCTACACTGATGTTATCGCCCTCTATCAGGCCGGAGTGCGAAATGCGGTGGCTTCATCAGGAACTTCCCTTACGCAGGAGCAAATCCGGCTGATTGGTCGCTATACCCAGAACGTGACGGTGCTCTTTGATAGCGATCCTGCCGGACTGAAGGCATCTTTCCGTGGAATCGATATGATTTTGGAAGGAGGTTTACAGGTGAAAGCTGTTACTTTACCCGAGGGCGACGACCCCGACAGCCTCTCCCGACGGATGAGTGCTACCGAACTACAAACGTATCTGAAAGAGCACCGTGCCGACTTTATCAGCTTTAAGACCCAAGTATACCAGCGCGAAGCTGAGCACGATCCAATCCGCCAAGCCGAACTAATTCGGGAGGTGGTTGCTAGCATTGCTAAAGTTCCCGATCCCATTCAACGGCAGGTGTACGTGAAAGCAACCAGCACTCAACTGGAGATTGATGAACAGACGTTGGTAACTGAGATGAACAAAATTCATCGTCAGCAGGCTCGCACCTCTCAACGCCGGGATATGCTGATGGAAGAGGAAACTCAATCTGTTCCGGAATCGGAATTAGTAGCACCTAAAAAAGACATTGCTAATGTTCAGCCCAGTATTTACTTTAAAGAACGAGAAATAATTCGGGTGCTGGTACTGTACGGACAGCAGCCCATTCAAGTGCAAGAAAGTGAGCCTGCTACTGAAGGTTCAGAAGAGGCCTTGGAAATTGTGAAGGTGTACGATTATATCTACTACGAGCTAGAAGACATAACAATACAAACACAAACATACGCTGAGATTTATCAGTTTTACCGAGAGCAAACGCTCGCCGGGGCTACCGTTACCGAAGCTTGGCTGGTGGAGCACGGCTCGGAAGAAGTCAAAAAGGAAGTAATAGATTTAGTGGTTGATCACTACGTACTCAGTGAAAACTGGGAGCTACTGCACGAAATCTTCGTGACCCGTGAACAAGACATTCTGCACCAAGTGATTCAACGGGGTATTCTAGAACTGAAGTTTGCGTATTTGGGGCAATTAATGGGCGAGCAACGCCAGAAACTGAAAGAGACTACTGACGAAGTAGATCAGTTTCAAATTTTGAAGAACTGTCAAATGCTTAAGCAGTCGCAACAGGAAATTGCCAAGGTGCTGGGTATTGTAGTAGGCTAAACAATTTCGCCTCGGGCAGTCTTTCTTTACTGTATTCCATTTTTTGAACTAATCTGCTAGCAATTTGACACATGAAAGATGACCATAGCGATAAAAATTCACTTCTGAAGTTTCTGAGTAAAGCGGATGACATACTAGACCAAAAGAAGTTTGCCTTTAAAAAGCGGTTTAATCTGATTGATCCCGTAGCCATTCAACCCTACCGAGGCTTTGGTAATTCGGAGCAGATAACTATTAGTGGCCGGGTCTTAGAAGATGAAGGAATTGGTGAGTCGCTTAAGACCGATACCAAGTGGCGTAACATGGTCTCTATGTACAAACGTTTCAATAGCGATGAAATTCCGTTTGCTCGTTTACGGGCTACCTTTCAAGGGCAAGAGCAGGAGGTGCAGTCTGATGGTGAAGGCTATTTTCACCTAAATTTTCCGGTAGATAGCACCAAGCTTGCGCCCAACGAACTTTGGCATCCGGTGCAGTTGGAGTTGATGGATCAGATTGTGGAGAAGCAACCGGAAAAAGTAAAAGCCACGGGCGAGGTGCTAATTCCTGATGCCAAAACAGAGTTTGGCGTAATATCCGACGTAGACGATACTATTCTAATATCGGAAGTAAACCAGCTTTTTCGGGTAATTAAACTTTCTTTAACCGAAAATGCATTGACCCGCTCGCCATTTGAGGGAGCTGCTGCCTTTTATCGGGCACTAGCCAGGGGGCAAAGTGGCAACCGTCACAACCCGTTTTTTTACGTATCTAGCAGCCCTTGGAACCTGTACGATGTGTTGGCAGATTTCTTCGAGGTGAATCGTATTCCGAAGGGGCCGATCATGCTACGCGATATTGGTATTGACCCTCGTAAATTCATTAAAGAATCACACCACGAGCATAAGCCCGTCAAAATTCGGAGTGTTCTGGATACGTATCCTCAACTAAAGTTCATTCTAATTGGCGATAGCGGCCAGCACGATCCGGAAATATATAAACAGGTAGTAAAGGAGTATCCAGGCCGAATTTCAGCCATCTATATTCGGGATGTAACCAAAACTGGTCGTGATACCGAGATTGATATTATTACTGAAGAATTGACTAATCACGGAGTTGAAATGCTGCGCTGTGCTGATACTGCCGCTGCGGCTCGCCACGCCGTAGAAAAAGATTTTATTCCCACTTCGGTACTTACCAATATTAAGCAGGAAAAAGAAAAAGATCACTCAAGGTGAAGGGTAAAATAGTAGAGAGATAAGAAGTAGAAAGTGAGTTCGTATTTTTAAATCAAAGGATAAAGCCTATTATCATACGTAGGTTATAATAAGTGTCTTTTTGAAACTGTAGGTTGTTACCGTGGTAGGAATGTTGTAAAGCCTTCTCATAAACAAAAATGAGAATGACAATCAAACAGGTCAGCCTATTTTGTATGACCATGCTACTCAGTATACTATCGTCTTGCGGAGATGATGATAGTGCGAATCCATCCAGCGGTGGTCAAAGCTTACGTTTAAACGGAGAGACGGATATACAGCTCAATTATGCTGTATTGGAGGGCTTAATCTCTACAGGCTCTCATTATAGCTATATGCTTTCTCTCTTCGACCAGCAAATTGATTATCAGAATCTTGCTGCTGAATTACCTAATGTTCAGGCCTTTCTTCGTTTTAACTTCTTTTCAGCATGTCCTGAAAGTATAGGTCTTGGTGAGTACAAGTTTGTTAGTACTTCGGACATGACGGTAGGAAGGCTACCGGAATCAGGATATTTTACAAGTTCAAGTGCCCTTACCCGATTGGACGATAATGGGACACCAACGCTGCTTCAGGTCAATGAAGGAACGGTACGTATATTGGCCAGTGAAGCAGTAGACCCTTCCAGCGATCAAGCTAAACTGGAGGTTGAGTTTGATGTAGTACTTTCGGATGGGTCAACATTGGCGGGGACTTACCGCTCATCAGTAGAGCTTGCTACCGATGTGGAAATTTTAGAAGAAGGGGAATGTGAAGGCTCAGATACAAATACTGATGGGTCGGAAGGGTTTGAAGCTAATGGACAGCAGTTGAATATCATTGATGGTGTCATATATGATCTAGGGGCAAATAGTACACATAAGGAATACTACGTATTGATGTCATCTGAGCAAATCGATCCAGACAATGCGGCATTTACTGAGGGAGAAACCCATTTCGAACTTGTGTTATACAGCGAAAGCGAAACAGAGTTAAACGAAGGACGCTATGATTTCAGTGATGTAACAGTACCCCGAAACTATCTGGGAACGGGTACGCTGTTACTAGACTTTGATCCACTAACCGCAGTATCGAGCGGATGGGTAAACATTAGCCGATCGGGTCAGCTCTATACGATAGAGGTGGATGTTGAGTTTGAAAGTGGGAGGGATGTAAGAGGTAGATTTACCCATGATTTCGAGTTAGTTGAAGACATACTTCCTGATAATTCTTTTACATGGAATGAAAGTGATTTTGAGATTGAAGAGTTAGTTATTCAAGATGTAGGGTATAATGGGTCTGATTATCAGATTAATTTTTATCTGCTAACTGGAGATTACGAATCATTAACTTCTGAGTCAGATTATCAAGGTGTTACTTTCACCACTTACTCTGTGAGTACCGAAGGGCTGGTTCCGGGCGACTTCAAACTCATTAATTCTTCGGATACCCCCCCGGCTACCGGAAACTTTGCCTTATCCTTGGTGTATGACAATCTTTCGGAGCGGGAGAATGAGGCCGTATCGGGCAATCTTGAAATTGATTATGATGCTGATTCGGATACTTTTAGACTCTTATTTACTAAAACTATATCCGAGAATAGCGTAGTTGAAGGTTACTACGAGGGGACATACACCGTAATACCACCAGATGCCTCCGGTGGTAGAAAAATGACTTTTAGGAAATAGACCGTATATTAGAACGAAGTAGCTATTCGTAGCACATAAGAACCATGAAAGCTGTGGGTCACTATGAAAGGGGCAGTAGTACTAACTACGCATTAAAATCAATTGATCCGCAGTTTTTTTATAATCTCCTAAGTACGCATATGCTGACGAACAAGGGTAGCTTTGATAGCTACTGAGTTCTATTGAGAATTCTATCTCATTATCTTAGCAAACCCAGGGGTGAAGGGTAGACAGTAAGAATAATAAATATACCCTTCAATTCTATGATTAGCGGCGTCGGAATGCGGTAGTGTGGCGGTTAAATAGCTTGCGGAATTTACCAGTTTCCATTCCCGAGAAAGGAGTCGTACTTCGTCGTATTCCCAATCGCTCGTTCAGTTGTAGAGTGCTTTCGGAGTAGGGGATAGCAGCGAACTCAGTGTCAATTAATAAAGCGGGGTTGTTATTTACTTGCGTTGTCATAATTGTTAAATTTTTGGGTAAACGTTGAGACGTAAAATCTTGCGTCTTTGCAATAGTATGTTTCAACTGCTGTGCCAAACGCTCAGAAGTGCCTAAAACGGCTTTTTTAGCTGTTTTTACCAAATATGCTGTCCGTTATCGAACACATGGCGTGCATTCGTGGACAGGAAAGGTGGATGAATCTGAACTTTTACAGTTGATACAGCACAAACAAACGTTCGGGAGGCTTTGGCATCAATAGAATCTTTCGTTATTTCATCTTTTTAACCCTGAATCACCAGTATTTTTATGAGTCGTGTAGTTTGTTTCGGCGAGGTTCTGCTTCGCCTTTCCCCTCTCAACGGCCACGAGCGAATTGCCCAAACCAATGAGCTGAAAGTAGAGTATTCGGGTGCGGAGGCCAACGTGGCGGCTTCGCTATCGCTGATGGGGCATCAAGTTAAGTTTATTACCAAGCTACCGTCGCACGTACTGGGCAATGCGGCTATTCGGGCCGTTCGGGAGTATGGAGTAAATATGAATGGAGTAGCCCGAGGCGGTAAGCGCATTGGCACATACTTTATTGAGCACGGCTCAACCATCCGACCTACCCGAATTATTTACGACCGAGAGCACTCCGCCATCGCCGATTCTGAACCGAAAGATTTTGACTGGCCCGAGCTTTTACAAGAACAAGCGTGGTTTGTTTCCACCGGTATTACTCCGGCTCTCTCCCCTAATTGTGCGAAAGCCTGTTCCGAAGCATTGATTACCGCCAAAGAGTTAGGTGTGACTACGGCCTTTGATTTGAATTTTCGGCGTAGCCTGTGGTCATTGGAAGAAGGTAGAGCAGTTTTGCAGCCGATGCTGGAACACGTAGATGTGCTATTTAGTAATATTGGTTCGTCGGCCGATGTGTTGGACATTCACCCGACTAAGCGCGGTGAAAGTTGGGAAGATTTAGTTGCTTCAACCTGGGAGACAGCGGAGAAATTAATGGAACACCGGAAATTTAAATGGATTGCCCTGACCGTACGAGCCCATCATTCGGCTACGGAAAACGATTGGGCTGGCATTCTTTACGATGGTACCCATCGCTATGAAAGTCGTAAGTATCGATTTCAAATTGTTGATCGTTTGGGAGGGGGGGATGCCTTTATGGCCGGAATTATTCACGGAATTAGCCAAAACTGGGACGGGCAAAAAACAGTGGAATTTGCGGCGGCAGCCTCCGCCCTCAAACATACTATTCCGGGCGATGTTAACATCTCCAGTGAGGAAGAGATTTTAGAAGTAGCCGAAGGAAATACATCGGGAAGAGTGAAACGGTAGGGACAGAGCGCAGAACGCGTGGGGTAGAAAAAAGAAGTTTACTTCAAGCATTTGCTCCACCCGCCTTGCCCCATGCCCCCAGCTCCTCGCCCACTGCTTGTTAACTTCCGTTACATCAGAATTAATCTTCTTCAAATACGTTCATTAGCAGAATGCTTTGTATCTTCAATAGATTATTTAATACCTAAACTCAGAAATATGTTCAACAGACAAACAATGGGAGTATTGTCGGTTATTTTCGCTTGGGTACTCACTACGGGGTACGCACAGGAAGTAGCAATGACTAGCGACCTGGAACTTTCTAACGAAATTCCAACCACCGATAAGGTGAAAATTGGTAAGCTAGACAATGGCTTAACCTACTACATCCGACAAAATAGCCGTCCCGAAAATCGGGTGGAACTGCGTTTAGCCGTAAACGCCGGGTCTATTCTGGAAAATGATAAACAACTGGGGCTAGCGCACTTCTTAGAGCATATGGCCTTTAACGGTACCGAGAATTTTGAAAAAAACGAACTAGTAAGTATTCTTCAGTCTGCCGGAGTTCGCTTTGGGGCGCACCTGAACGCCTACACCAGCTTTGATGAAACCGTTTATATGTTGCGGCTACCTACCGTCGATACTACCTTAGAAAAAGGGCTACAGATTCTAGAAGACTGGGCCGGAGGGCTGAGTCTCGATGGGGAAGAAATTGATAAAGAACGCGGAGTAGTTATTGAAGAGTGGCGAATTGGACAAGGTGCTCAGCAGCGAATGCGGGATGAGTATTTTCCTAAGCTGCTCTACGGTTCGCGCTACGCCGAGCGATTGCCAATTGGAACCAAAGAGGTGCTAGAAAACTTCGACTACGCTACCTTAGAAAGCTTCTACCAAGACTGGTATCGTCCTGATCTGATGTCAGTAATTGTGGTGGGCGATATTGACCCGCAGCAAATGGAGCAGGAGATAACGGAGCGTTTTGGTGATTTAGAAAACCCGGCTCAGGCTAGAGAGCGCCAACTGTACGACATACCGTACCACAATGACACCAAAGTATCGGTAGTAACCGATCCGGAGGCTACCTTCAACCAAATTATTCTTTTTTATAAGGATAAAGAAATGCCTGAAGAGCAGGAGACGATCCGGGATTTTCGGGAGTCATCCGTGCATAGTCTGTTTACTGGAATGCTTAACGAACGCTTGGCCGAGCTAACCCGCGAAGCCGATCCGCCTTTTATGAATGCCAGTGCCTATCACGGTACCGTACTGCGAACTAAAGAAGCGTATCAGTTATTCGCCATTGTGCCGGAAAATGGCATTGAGCGTGGTATGAAAACATTGCTGGAACAAAACGAGAAAGTGCGCCAGTACGGATTCACCCAAACTGAACTGGATCGATACAAGAAGCAAATTCTCACTCGCTACGAGAAAGCCTACAATGAGCGGGAGAAAACCGAATCGGAACGCTACGCGGCCGAGTACATCCGAAACTTCTTACAAGATGAGCCGATTCCCGGTATTGAATTCGAGTACGAGTTTATGAAAGAATATCTACCGGGCATCACGTTAGAGGAGGTAAATAAGCTGGCTGAAGAGTGGATAAATAATGAAAACCGAGTAGCTGTGGTAATGGCTCCGGAAAAAGATGGCGTAAGCGTTCCTTCGGAAGAAGAAGTACGCACCATTCTTCAGGAAATGGAAAATGCGGAAGTAACGGCTTACGAAGATGAGGCGGTGGCCAGCTCACTCATGGAAACTATGCCCGAAGCAGGAAGTATTACCGAAGAGAACGTGCTCGACAAAATTGGTACTACCGAACTTACGCTTTCTAACGGAGTGAAAGTGGTGCTAAAACCTACCGATTTTAAAGATGATGAGATTCTGATGACTGCCTCTAGTCCCGGAGGTCATTCGGTATATGACCTGGAAAAGTACTACTCAGCGGTAAATTCCGATGGGTTGGTAGCCCAAAGTGGAGTGAAAGATCTTTCCGCTACCGCACTAGATAAGTACTTGGCTGATAAAAACGCTAGTGTTTCGCCGTTTATCGGAACATTAACCGAAGGTTTTTCGGGTAATAGTACTCCCAAAGATGTTGAAACCCTGCTTCAGCTTACGCACTTGTACTTTACTACTCCTCGTCAAGATCAGGAAGCTTTTCAGTCGTTCATCTCCCGTAATAAAGCAATTTATGCGAACCTGCTATCCGACCCACGTTACTACTACCAAGATAAGTTATCGCGAATTCTGTCGCAGGATAATCCTCGGGGTGGGGGATTTCCTACCCAAGAAGATTGGGAAAAAGTAGAGTTTGAAGAAGCCTACGCAGCCTACAATGATCGCTTTGCCGATGCTAGTGATTTTACTTTTTTCTTTGTGGGTAAGTTTGATGTAGAAGAAATGAAGCCAATGGTTGCTCAGTATCTGGGCAGCTTACCGGCTACCAATCGGGAAGAGAGCTGGAAAGATTTGGGCATTCGCCCTCCTTCGGGAGTAGTAGAAGAAAAAGTGTACAAAGGCACCGATCCCAAAAGCATGGTGAATATTACTTTTACTGGCGAGCTTGACTACAATCGAGAGGAGGCCTTTGAACTGAATGCCTTAGTGCAAGCCCTAAATATTAAACTAATTGAAGAGATACGGGAGAAGAAGAGTGGGGTGTACGGCATTGGAGCGAGAGCCAATCCTTCTAAATATCCCTACGAGCATTATTCAATTACAGTGAGCTTCCCTTGTGCTCCGGAAAACGTAGAAGACCTGTCGGAAGCCGTATTTACCGAGATCAAGAAGATGCAGGAAAACGGTCCAATGGAGAAAGATTTGCAGAAAGTGAAAGAAACTCAACGGCGGGATATGGAAACTAATCTTAAAGAAAATCGCTACTGGTTACGAACACTTCAGCAAGCGTATTTTCGTGATCAGAATCCCGAAAAAGTGCTAGATTACGAGGAAGCAATCGATAGCTTAACTGCTGAAGGTTTGAAAGAGACGGCTAACAAGTACTTCAACTTCGATAGCTATATAAAAGTAGCC
This sequence comes from Tunicatimonas pelagia, assembly GCF_030506325.1. Taxonomy (NCBI): domain Bacteria; kingdom Pseudomonadati; phylum Bacteroidota; class Cytophagia; order Cytophagales; family Catalimonadaceae; genus Tunicatimonas; species Tunicatimonas pelagia. The sequence continues at coordinate 6,784,523 of NZ_CP120683.1, forward strand.
TTATTCCCGGAAGAAGGCACCTCATCGGATGATGCCCCATCGGATGATGCTGCTAGCGAAAGCACGGAGAAGAAGCCCGCTGGCTCCGGTCAGTAAATCAGGCTTACTCAATTAATAACTATTCACCCGAGGCTCTGCTTCGGGTGTTTTTGTTTGCGGATAAGGTTCTTGCCTTACTATTACTTGATTTTCCGCTGGGATGAATATCTTGCGGTTTAATTGAAATCTCATGCTACGAACCACCGCTTCATTATCTTTTTTAGTCTTGCTGTTGTCGTTGCTTCCCGAACCAAGCAAGGCGCAACAGTACGATCCTGAAAAATTTCAGAACTTAGTCATTCGCAACGTAGGTCCCGCCAATATGAGCGGTCGCATTACCGCGATTGATGTAGTGCGAGATGATCCTAAAACAATCTACGTAGGAGCCGCTTCCGGCGGAGTGTGGAAATCAGAAAACGGTGGTACGGCTTGGACGAGTGTTTTTGATGATGCACCTACCCAGAACGTAGGTGCCGTAGCGGTGCAGCCCGATAATCCGAACGTAGTATGGGTGGGTACCGGAGAAGGGAATCCTCGTAATTCCATGAATCTGGGACAGGGACTCTTCCGAAGTCGTGATGCCGGAAAAAGCTGGGAGCTGGTTGGACTGGAAAAAACTAAAACCATTCACCGCATTCTGATTGACCCGAGCGACAGTAACGTAATCTACGTAGGGGCAATGGGCGATCCGTTTAGTCCAAATGAGCATCGGGGAGTGTACAAAACGACCGATGGCGGACAAACCTGGAATAAAACGCTGTTTACCAATAATCAATCAGGAGTAGGGGATATGGTGATGGATCCCCGCAATCCTCAGAAAATATTTGCCGCTATGTACGAACACCGACGGACACCCTACAGCTTTACGTCGGGTGGGCTGGGTTCGGGACTGTTTGTGACGATGGACGGGGGTGATACTTGGCAGCAGCTGAGCGAAGAAAACGGTTTGCCTGCGGGAGAACTGGGGCGGATCGGTGTTGCCATAGCTCCGAGTAATCCTAACCGGGTGTACGCTAAGGTGGAAGCTCAGAAAAATGCGCTCTACCGTAGTGAGGATGGTGGATTCACTTGGGAGATGATCAATGACAATCCCAAATTTACCAATAACCGACCGTTCTACTTTCAGGAATTATCGGTTGACCCGGCCGATGAAAATCGACTGTACAACATCTACCAACCGCTCAGCGTGAGCTACGATGGGGGCGAAAGCTTTGATCCGGTTCCCATGATTCCGGCGGATGAAACCAAGGGCATCCACGCCGATTTTCACGCTTTCTGGATTGACCTTAACGATCCGGAGTTCTTCATTATTGGCGGAGACGGTGGGCTGGGTATTACCCACGACCACGGAAAAAGCTGGTACTTTCCTGAAACCATTCCGGTAGCGCAGTTTTACCATATTGCCGTGGATAATGAGATGCCTTATAATGTGTACGGAGGGATGCAGGACAACGGTAACTGGTCGGGACCGGGCTACGTCTGGAAGCGGGGCGGCATTCGCACGCTTTATTGGCAGTATCTGGTCGGTGGTGATGGTTTTTATATCTCGCCCGATTCGGCTAACGCTCGCTTTGGCTACGGCACCTCTCAAAACGGCGACCTGTACCGCTACGATAAGCTAACGGGCTACTACCAAAGCATTAAACCAACTGCGCCCGATCTGGAAACCCGCTTGCGCTTCAACTGGAATGCCGGATTTGCCCGCGACCCCCAAGATCAGGATGTGACTTACTACGGCAGTCAGTTCGTGCATAAGACAACGGATAGAGGGGCTACTTGGGAAGTCATTTCTCCCGATTTAACGACTAATAATCCCGAGCAGCAGAAGCAAGACTACGGCGGACTAACGATTGATGCTTCTGGAGCTGAATTTTACAATTCTATCCTAACGATTGCCCCTAGTCCGCTGGAAGAAAAAACGATCTGGGTAGGTACCGATGATGGGCAAATACAACTCACTCGTAACGGTGGAAAAGATTGGGAGAACATCACTGCTAACGTGATCGGTTTGCCCGAACAAGCCTGGATTGCTCAGATACAAGCATCTCGCCACGATGCGGAAACCGCCTGGATGGTGGTAAACAATTATCGCCAAGGTGATTACGCCCCGTATCTGTTTATGACGCGTGACTACGGCGAAACCTGGCAGCAAATGGCGAATGCCAACGATGTGAGGGGATACGCTCTGTCGGTGATTCAAGATCCGGTAGAGCCGAACCTCGTATTTCTCGGTACCGAAAACGGACTGTGGATTAGCATGAATGAGGGTGGTAGCTGGACGCAGATGAAAAACGGTTTTCCGTCGGTATCAACCATGGACTTAGCCATTCAGGAGCGAGAATCAGCTCTGATTATTGGAACGTTTGGAAGAGCCATCTGGGTGCTGGATGATTTGTCCACATTACGCGAAGCCGCTGCCCAACGATTGAACGATGGTTTAACTGCGTTACCGATAAACGATGTAGTACAAGTAAAAGGCCTGTTCATCGCTCCGCCCGGCAACATCTGGACAGGTTTTCATACTACCTTTGAGGGCGAAAACCGCCCGTTTCAGAAAGTAGAGATTCCTTTTTTTGTTTCTGAGGTAACAGATACTACACAAGCGGTGGCTAGAATACTGGATGTCGAAGAAAATGAAATTCAGTCAGTTACATCATCAGAAGTGATTTCTGGCTTGAATCATCTTACTTGGAAGTTGAACGAAGGAAACGCTGAGTTACCGGGGGCCTACGTTACCGAAGAAACCCGTCGCATCCCGGTATTACCTGGCGATTATACCATCGTGATTGACTATGCTGGCGAAACTGATACCACCCAATTGAAAGTCATTCCCGATCCGCGCTTCGAGTATCAGTCGGAAGTAGACGAAGCATTGTACGCACTACGAAAACAGTTAGACAAATCTGTGGCCTCCTTTACTCAGTCACTGAATCAACTGGCGGCTAGTGATACAACTGCTCAGAATGTGTTGGCGCAGATTGAAGAATCTGATAATCAGGAATACGGTGATTTAAAGCAGCAGTCGGGAAACATACGGGAGAAGATTAAGTTGCTGAATGACCTAGCGAAGGGTAAACGCTCCGAGAAGCAAGTAGGAGCTTGGCAGTCGTTTGAAACTACCGCGTACTCTAAAGTGTCTGATGCTCGTCAGGCGTTACAAGCTCGTTTGCGAATGCCTTCTCCGCAGGATAAAGCACTAGTACAGCATGCGGAGCAATTAGTGGGTGAATTTCAGGTAGAGGTTAAGAAGTTTTACCAAGAAGATTGGCAAATCTACCGTCAGATGGTTGAGCAGTCATCGTTGAGTGCCTCTTTAGAAGAGTAACGAAGAAATTTACCCATATAATAATACATAATTTAGCCCGAGGGCAAACTGCTCTCATCAGCAGTTTGCCTATGCCTTGGGAGCAGAATTTTGTTTTACCTACAAAAAAGAGCTACTTGCCGAAGTACACGTGCATTGCCCTACACTTCTATTTGCAATTACAAATAATATGAAAAAATGTATGGTACTTACTTTTTGCAGTTTGTTATCGTGGCTTGGCTACTCTCAATCAGAAGATGATCAGGCAGCTACAAGCCTCAGGGAACAAATTTTTTTACCTGCACTGGAAATAGGCTATTTATACAACGGTGCTCAGTCTTTATCGGGAGGACTGTTGGTGAAGACATCCATAGAATACCGTCTAAAAAATAATAACGACGTATTTTTTCGTCTCAACTACGATACTTATGACACAAAGTACAAACTTGAGAATATCAATGGCTTAACCAATATTATTAACGGTACTGCGTTTTTTTGGACCTAATACTAGGTGGAGGATATAGATTTGGAGGAAACAAAACTCGTTTCTTTTTGCTACTCCAGTCAGGGGTGAAGTTCTATGACTATCCGGTAGCTACCCAAAGCGATAGCATCACTAGTATAAATCAAGATGGTAGGAGGATTTTTACTACTCGCGCCACATTTGGGGCTGAGTACTACCTCGATGATAAGAGGGCCTTTTCTATCGATTTATTTCAAAATCAGATTTGGCAAGAAAGAGACTTTTGGGATGATAAGAAAGCAGCTTGGGGAGTGTCAGTTGGTTTCATAACATCATTATTTTAACAATCAGCATGAAGTTATTGAACAGGTTGCAAGGGGCTCTTTTCCCTGACGATACTAACGTGACCCCGGAAGTATTAGAGCACTACCGGAAGCACCCCGAAGATCTAGATTTGATCATCAATAAAGAGTACTTTCATTCAGTATTTCTTGGTATTTGTTTTGGACTAGGTATTATCATTACGTTTGGGGCTAGAATTATTCAGTACTACTACGGAAACGTGCTCGGTGGTTTTATCAATACCATAATTCTTGACATGATATCAGAACTGGGAATTGCTATTTTTGGTGGAGCAATTGTAGCTTATATGATTGAGTTTTTGAAAAAGCAACAGTATCAGAAAAACTTAAAGTTTAGAAATTATATAAAGCGAGCTTTAGTGGAAAGTCAGAATGAAGTGATAGCCAAGCATGATACTTAGCCTTCTACTCAAACGACTTCTGATTAGAATGCCTTTTGATAATACACTGTTGTAAGTGTTTATTACTTCAGCCAAGTTGACCAAGGAATCAGAAATGGGAGTGCCAGCACCCAGATGACGAAGAAGATCGCCATTCCGGTAGGAAAAGGCGCATCGTTTCTGATGGCGGGTAGCGCTACTACCAATAGCCAGGAACCTTTGTAGACTAATTGAAGTAGAAGCACGGGCGAAAAAGTGATGGGTTTCCAGAGGCCAAGAATGGATAAAACAGTGATCCCCAACCATAGGCAGCCGACTAGTCGCATTACCTCTGTGGGAGGATAGGCACTGCCGAAAGTAGTAGTAGCCGCTCGAGCCGGATTGAACATCGCCGAAATAGCAATCTGTCCGGCTACGATGATATTGAGGACGTAAATAATTCTCAGAGCAATCATGGGGTTGGCTGTTTATGCTGTTCGGCAAGTTGCTTAAAGTTTTCCATCACTTCTGGTAACGAAGCTTGAAAGCCTCGTCCCAGCACCACTCCAAAAACGTGTTTTAGGGCACCAGTAAACTGTACATCGTCAGTGAAATATGTTACCTGGTCTTGGTACGCTAATGCTCTTTTAATGACTAAGTAGCCCACGGGCATTTTTGTGTTGAAGGTGTACGATTGTCCTGGGATAAGCTCGGAAATAAAAAACTTCAGCTTCGGGCCTTTCTTGGGAATAAGTACTCCGGTTGCCTCCAGCGCGAACGCTTCGTTCAGATAAGATTCTTTAAGTTCCGTATCCCAAACTTTCCAGCGAGAAATATCTGTGAGCAATTCCCAGACTTCCGCTAGTGGTTTATCTACGGCTATGGTAGCAGAAAAATGATAGTTCTTCTGTTGATTTATTTTGAGCATCTTGTAACAAATTTTAAGATGCGCAAAATTGGCAAAGCTCAACTAAAATCTACTGCACCTAGGTTAACTTCGGTGGCCAGCCATCACTTTTTTTCTGATTCTACTCAACGATTGAGGGGCAATTCCCAGAAAAGAAGCCAGATGTTTCAAAGGAATTCTTTGCAGCAGTTCCGGCTGATGGTTTAGCAGTTTTATATAGCGATTCTCAGCTGTTTCGGTCTGTAGCTCTTCCAGGATTTCCTCAGTAAAAAACTGCACTTCCTGAGTAATTTTCTGGGCAAACTGATTCCAAGAGGTCAATTGAAGCAACCGTTGGTTTTCTCGGTAAGTAGTTTCCCAAATCACAGAATCTTCAATAGCTTGGATAGTCTCGCGCGCAGGAGCTTGGTTGTTAAAACTGTATTGCGAAGTAAAGAAGTAGGGGGCTACGGTAAAGAATTTGTTTTTCTCTTCACCATCTTTGACAATAAAGTATCGTAACAAACCACTTTCTAAAAAATACAGATGACGACAAACGTCACCTGATTCTAAGATTACCTCTCCGCGTTTCACTTGTTGTTGCCGAAAGCAGTCGGCAATTAGATGCCAATCAGTATCGGGTATGGCTAGGTAATTTTTCACGAACTGTTTAAGGTGTACATCTCTTGTTTTTTTCATGCCCTGCGTACTGATTTTCCTAAAATTAAAAATTCTAACCCGTATATTGCTGCCTTATTTAATGAAATGGATGATAGAGCGAGTGAATAACGGATTACTATCTATCTAAGATTCATTACCAAATCAGATAATACTACTACATGCAACTTGCTACGCTCGATTGGGTCATTGTCGCGGCCTACTTTCTATTTGTGCTTATTGTCGGTCTCATCGTTTCCCGAAAAGCAGGGGATAATGTCTCGGAATTTTTCCTATCGGGGCGAAATATGTCCTGGTGGCTGCTCGGAGTTTCTATGGTGGCAACCACTTTCTCCGCCGACACCCCTAATCTGGTAACTGGACTAGTGCGGGTAGACGGAGTAGCAGGAAATTGGACTTGGTGGGCTTTTCTATTGACAGGTATGCTCACCGTTTTTGTATTCGCTAAGCTCTGGCGACGTTCTATGGTGCTAACCGATGTAGAGTTTTACGAACTGCGTTATAGTGGAAAAGCGGCGGCCTTTCTGAGAGGTTTTCGGGCATTGTACTTAGGACTAGTATTTAATGTGGTGGTAATGGGTGCAGTTTCATTAGCCGCTATCAAGTTCGGTGAGATTGTTTTAGGTATGCCCGGTTGGCTTACGCTGCTTATTGCGGGCTCAATCACTCTGGCTTACAGTGCCTTCGGTGGACTAAAAGCGGTAGTGATTACGGACTTTGTGCAGTTTATTCTGGCAATGATCGGCTCAATTTGGGCTTGCATCTACTTGGTGAACCATGAGCAGGTGGGTGGTCTGAGTGCTCTGCTAGCTGATGAACGGGTGCTGGAAAAAATCCAAATTCTTCCTGATTTTTCTAATCCATCAGTGTGGGTGCCAATACTGCTGGTACCCCTAGCCGTTCAGTGGTGGGCTTCCTACTATCCGGGGGCTGAGCCAGGTGGAGGAGGGTATATCGCCCAGCGGATGTTCTCCGCTAAAGATGAGCGAAATGCCATTGGTGCTACCCTGTTCTTCAATATTGCCCACTACGCTTTGCGTCCCTGGCCTTGGATATTAATTGCTTTAGCCTCTATCGTTGTATTTCCGGAGCTGACGGATATCCAGCGGGTATTTCCTTCGCTTTCGGCAGATAAGTTAGGCGATGATGTGGCCTATCCGGCTATGCTTACCCTACTTCCGGCGGGTTTATTGGGGCTGGTGGCAGCTTCGCTGATTGCGGCCTTTATGTCTACTATTTCTACGCAACTTAACCTGGGGGCTTCTTATCTGGTAAATGACTTTTATCAGCGGTTTTTTAACCCGAATGCCTCTCAACGGCAATTAGTTTGGGCGGCTCGGCTCATTACCGTACTTTCTGCTTTCTTAGGACTAGGTTTAGGATTACTGCTAACTGATGCCAGTCAGGCGTTTAATTTATTATTGCTACTCGGAGCCGGAACTGGGTTGATTTATATTCTTCGCTGGTTCTGGTGGCGAATTAATGCCATGACTGAAATAGTAGCCATGATTGCTTCTCTGATTATTGCTGGGTTTTTTACTTTTGCCAAACATGGCTTAGAAAGCTGGCAAACGATTGTGATTGGCTCGTTGCTTACTACCGTCATTTGGATCGTTTCAGCCTTTATGACTCGTCCTACTGATGATGAAACGCTCTTCAATTTTTATCGAAAAATAAAGCCCGGTGGAAAAGGGTGGAATGCAGTTGTTGAAAAAGCAAAAGCCCAGGGAATAGCTTTGGAAAAAGTACCAGGGCAACTGCCCCTGGAGTTGCTTTGTGTATTGGTTGGATCAATTGCAGTATACTCTGCTCTATTTGCTACTGGAAACTGGGTTTATGGTAATACTAATTTAGCAGTAATTTTCACAATAGTAGCTGGGGGTGGAATGGGGTTTCTTTTTTGGGCCTGGAAGCATTTACAGGCGGAGTAGTGTAACATATCCTTTTTTATGGTGAAATTATCATTACGTAAAATACATTGTTTTTATAAGCAAAAACACTTTATTGCAAAAATTGGGGTTCGAGGAATACAGCTAAATACCACACAATTAATGATTATTTTACAAGCAAATAATTTAAAATTAAGTGAAAAAGGCATTTAGCATACTCACTCTAGAACATCGCTAACGATCAGGTTTTGTTTAAGTATTCTTTATTCACCCTGAAACATTGTATTGATTTGAGAAGAAAATTTGTCGTTTAGAGAAAAACGGTACTTAGTTCGAAAGTAACAATTGTGGCTTCCAACAAAGATCATACACACGTAATGTGTGTAAATTTTTGGTATACTTTTTTTGAATAAGTTTGAAGCTAAGAAGTTACCTAAGAGCAAAAGTAGAATGAAAAAGTACCGGATAATTGCTATCGTATTGCCTGTATGCCTAGCAGTATTTGCTAGCGCTAATGGCAAAGCTTTCTACGCGGATAATACGTTTCACCACCTTCCATTGCCGAGTAATAGTAATGCAGTACTATCAGCTGATACCGACGGCGACGGGGTAGATGATGCTACGGATGTAGACGATGATAACGACGGTATTTTAGATACGGTAGAGGGGAATGGCGACCCCGACGGTGATGGTATTGCTAACTTACGTGACTTAGATAGTGATAACGACGGTATCCCCGACAATATTGAAGCTCAACCAACGGGTAGCTACGCGGCTCCAGCTAACGATGATGCCGCTACCTACACTTCCAACAATGGTCTCAACTCGGCTTACCCCAGCGGGCTCACACCGGTGAATACCGACGGGGATAGTAACCCCGACTATCTGGATACTGATAGCGACAACGAAGGCGGAAACGATGCTATAGAAGCTGGCTTTGTGGAAGCTGCCAACACGAATGATGCCGACCAAGACGGTCTGCTGAACGACTACGAACGGGGTTCTATTAACGATGGCTACGTTGCTAATGACGGAGTAAACAACCCCGCCCTGGCCTACGCTGATAGTGATGGCGACTTAGGTATTGGTGGAGACTTAGATTACCGAGACGATACCGACGATGCCTCGGGCATTCAGTGTGGTCCAGTTAATACGTTGTACCAGACAAAAGGAGAAGGTTATCAATCTGGTAACCCTGATCCAGATGTTGCGGCAGTCTATCGATATAACCCCTTCCTACAGCAGTATTTGAAGATAGCTGAATTGCCCGGTGTGACTAGCCGAGCGGCAACAAACTCCGCCTATAATGCAGTAACGCAGTACGTTTATTCTAATTATAATGGGGCTTCTGGTCAGGGACAGATACTTAGGGTATACGATCCGGCAGATAACTTCTCACTGGTAGGTGAAATTACCATTACGGGAACCACAGAAACTTTCAACAATGTACTCTTCGCTCAAGGTAATTTGGTAGGTTTTGTCAAAAATAGCAAAATCATAAAGTTTGATGTGAGCAGTGTTACGAGTTATCCGGCTACATTAACAGCTACTGAGGTAGCAATTACGGGTACTTTTTCCACTACAGCTGATTACGCACTGATTGGCGATTATATCTATGGGATCAACAATAACGGAAGTAATGCTCGGCTAGTCAAAATTCATGTTAATACGGGGGTATCCGATCGATTTAACTTGACTATAGACAACACCCTAGACGGAGTGGCAGCTAGTAGCGGTTACGGAGCGGTTTGGCAAGATCGTTATGGTAACTTATACGCCTTTAATAACGGTAATATCAATAACGGCACTAATGGTGATATCTACAAAATTGAGGATGTAGTAAACGCCACCAATGGTACCAGTTTCACTAAAATATTGTTGGCTGATCCCTCTGGTCGTAACGACGGCTTCGGCTGTGAACTCAACCCTGACCCACTGGATTGGGATGGTGATGGCGTACCCGACGATGCCGATGTAGACGATGATAACGACGGGATTTTGGACGAAGTAGAGGATACTAGAGCAGATGGTACCCAGCCTGATGGTGACAACAATCCCAAAACTAACTTTATTGATACCGACGGTGACAACATTCCCGATGCCTATGATTTAGACTCGGATGGTGATGGTATTCCTGACAACATTGAAGCCCAGACTACAGCGGCCTATAAAGCACCAACGGGTACGTCCTACACGGCTGATGGACTAGATCATGCCTATACCACCAATGCTACTGGGGGAGCGTATCCAACCAACGGAATTGTTCCGGCAGACACAGATCCAAGTGCTGCTAACGGAGGCGACGATATTCCCGATTATCGTGACTTAGACTCGGACAATGACGGCACCTCTGACCTGATTGAGGCCAACCAAGTGCTATCCGGTAAAGATTTTGATGGTGATGGATTGGATAATAATTTAGATGCGACCACCGGCTTAGACGATCCCAACGGTAAACTCAATGCTCCCACCAACTTACCCAATACCGATGGCATAGGTGAAATTGACGTGCGCGATGCCAAAGATACCGATGGCGATAGTGTTTTAGATGTTGATGATTTTGATGATGACAACGATGGTATTCTAGATAATGATGAAGCTATTGGCAGTAACCAGCCTATTGGCGATGCCGACGGCGACGGAATTCCTAACTTTGCTGATGTGAATGATGGTGGCGGAACGGGTGATGGCTCTACCACGAGCTACACTGATGCGGATAATAATGGCGTGCCAGATGTTTATGACGTGGATGGAGATGGTATTGCCAATCATCTGGACTTAGATAGTGACAACGACGGTATTTACGACGCCGTAGAAGCCGGGCACGGGGAAATACCTACCGACGGAAGAGTAGGTAGTGCCGGGACTGTGGGTACCGATGGTATTTTTGATGATTTACAATCGCCTAGCGGGGTGAATAGCGGAGCTGTGGATTATACCTTGGCGGACTCGGAAGCTACTCCCGACGGTACGCCCGACTTTCTGGAGCTAGATGCGGACGGCGACGGCTGTAACGATGTGCGCGATGCGGGTTTTACTGACGGTGATACGAATGGGTTCTTAGGCGATGGAACCTACAACGCCGGACTGCTGGTAGATGCCAATGGAGTAGTGACCTCGGGTACTGATGGCTACACGGCACCCTCTGCCGATTACACCGATCATACCGTAGATGTGGGCTGTAATGAACCCCCAACGATTACTGTACCAGGTGCCCAGACCACCGATGAAGATAATGATTTGGTATTTAATGCTACCAACAGCAACGTAATTTCTATGACCGATGCAGATGGCGATACCCAAACCGTTACTATTACCACCACTAATGGCACTTTTACCCTATCGCAAACCACCGGATTAACTTCGGTGAGTGGAGATGGTACGAACAGTCTGAGTTTCGGTGGCAGCTTGACTGACATTAACAGCGCGCTGAACGGAGCTACCTTTAATCCTACGGCTGACTACAATGGTTCGGCTACTGTAACCATTGCGACCAATGATGGCAATACAGGCACCGATTCAGAAACAGTTAGCATTACAGTGAATGCTGATAATGATGTTCCGGTAGTGGATTTAGATGCCAATGACGACAGCGGAGCTACTGGCTCTGCCTACGAAGGTAGTTTTACCGAAGATGGTGGTGCAGTGGCTATTGCCGATGATGATGCTGCAATCAGTGATGCGGATGATACCAACTTGGAAAGCCTCACCGTAGTAATCACGAATCTTCAGGATGGTACGGATGAAAGTCTGTTGGTAGGTGATTTATCATCATTGAACATTAGTAGTAGTTATGCTAGCGGTACGGGTACACTTACATTAACCGGAAGCTCTTCAGTAGTCAATTACCAGACTGCTTTGCGTCAGATTGTGTACAATAACAGCAGCAATAACCCGGATGGCACAGCCCGTAGTATTACGGTGATAGCCAATGATGGGGATGGTAATAGTATGATTGCTACTACAACACTTAGTGTAAACGCGGCCAATGATCCGCCCAGCAGTAGTAATAACACCGTAAGTACGAATGAAGATACTGATAAAGTTTTTGTGGTTACCGATTTCCCATTCACGGATGTAGATGCGGGAGCAAGTTTAGATCATGTTGAAATTACGGCGCTGCCCACCGTTGGTACGCTTTTCTTAGATGCTGATAACGATGGCGAAGTAGATAGTGGGGAAACGGTATCCCTCAATCAAGATATTGCCGCCACTGATCTGACTGACCTGACTTTTAAACCAGCTACCAATGCCAATGGAACCGGGTACGCTAGCTTTACTTTCCGGGTGAACGACGGAACGGCTTATGCTGCTTCATCTAATACAATGACTATTGATGTAATGGCGGTGAATGACGCCCCGACGGCTACCGATAAAACACTAACTACCGACGAAGATACCCCGGTAATAATTGCCACGACTGATTTGGGTTATAGTGATACCGAAGGCGACGATTTAGCTAAAATCACCATAGACGCTATTCCGACCGATGGTACCTTGTTTATTGATTCGGATGGCGATGGTGAGATAGGTGGGGGAGAAGCCCTAGCTGATAATGACGAAGTAACCAAGGCACAACTCGATGCCAATGCACTCAAATTTTTACCCGCTACCAATGGGAATGGTACTAGCTACGCCGAATTTGATTTTACGGTCAACGATGGAACAGTTGATGCCGCAGCCTCCAATACCATCACTTTTGATGTAACGGCCATCAATGACGCCCCGACAGCTACCGATGAAACATTAAGTGGAGACGAAGATGTTGCAGTCGTAGTGACTACCGCAGACTTGGGTTACAGTGATGTTGATAGCGATCCGCTTAGCAAGATAACGATCACCAGTACTGCTACTGTGGGAACACTATTTTTAGATGGCGACGGTGACGGAGAGGTAGATGCTGGCGAAGCTTTGGTTGATAATGATGAGATAACCAAAGCCAAATTAGATGCTGGCGAACTAAAATTTATATCGGCGGCTAACGGTAATGGCACTGGCTACGATAATTTTAACTTTCGGGTGAACGACGGCACTATCGATGCTACCGCCACGAATACGATCACCTTCAATTTAGCTGCGGTGAATGATGCCCCAACCGCTGCTGATAATACTGTTACTACTGACGAAGATACTGATTACACCTTTACAGCAACTGATTTCAATTACAGTGATACAGAAAGTAGTGCATTAGATCATATTGAAATAACAACTTTGCCCTCCGAAGGAACCTTATTTTTGGATGATAACACTGATGGTATTATCGATGGTGGGGAAGTAGTATTAGCCAATCAGGATATTACTGCCGGGGATATTGCTAAATTGAAATTCCGTCCAGCTTTAAACGAAAATGGTGCTAGTTACGATGATTTTGACTTTTTGGTGAATGATGGGTCAGCTTATTCGGCTGTAGCCAACACGCTTACGATAGATGTTGATCCCGTAAATGATCCTCCGATAAGTAACAATGCTGATCCCGAAACAATTAATGCTGCCGAAGAGCAGACGGACGTCGTGCTTAATCTCTCCGCGCCCAGCGATGTAGATAATGACGACAATACATTGGCCATCACGGTTACAACGTTGCCATCATTGGGGGAAGTTACGCTAGCTGATGGCAATGCGCTTACCCTTAATCAAACTTTAACGATTGCCCAACTTACGAACCTACAGTACGATGCTCCGGCTGACTATAATGGTACGGACAATGCCGGAGATTTTGAATATACGGTCAGTGATGGCACCACAACGATTACCCAGACTGTTAGTTTCAATCTATCGACAGTCAATGATGCTCCAACGGCTGTTGATAAGACGTTGACAACCAATGAAGATACCCCCGTAGCAATTGCCACTACTGATTTGGGTTACGATGATGTGGATGGCGATGCCTTAGATAAAATCACCATAAACGCTATTCCTTCCGATGGCACTTTATTCGTTGATGGCAATGGTAATGATGTGGTAGATGGTAGCGAGGCGTTGGTAGCTACTGACGAAGTAACCAAAGCACAACTTGATGCCAATGAATTGAAGTTTTTACCTGCTAAGAACGGGAATGGTACTAGCTACGCGGATTTTGATTTTACAGTTAACGATGGTACGGTTGATGCCGCAGCTTCCAGCACTATCACCTTTGATGTAACGGCGGTGAATGATGCCCCGACAGCTACCGATAAAACACTAACTACTGATGAAGATACTCCAGTAGTGATTGCCACCAGTGATCTAGGCTACAATGATACTGAAGGCAACAATTTAGCTAAAATCATCATAGATGCTATTCCGACCGATGGCACCTTATTTATTGATTCGGATGGCGATGGTGAGATAGGTGGGGGAGAAGCCCTAGCTGATAATGACGAAGTAACCAAGGCACAACTCGATGCCAATGCACTCAAATTTTTACCCGCTACCAATGGGAATGGTACTAGCTACGCCGAATTTGATTTTACGGTCAACGATGGAACAGTTGATGCCGCAGCCTCCAATACCATCACTTTTGATGTAACGGCGGTGAATGATGCGCCTTCGGTTAGTGATGTGAGCAAACCAGCTGCCCAAGATAAAGAGACTGCTTTCACAGCGGATGATTTTTCCGATCAGTTCTCCGATGTAGACAATAATACCTTAAGTAAAATTCAAGTAATGAGCCTGCCGGCTAACGGGAAGTTACAGCTCAATGGCGTAGATGTCGCTCTGAATGATGAAATTGCTGTCGCTGATTTAGGTAATCTGGTTTTTGTCCCTGACAGTGGCTTTACCGGCACTACCAGCTTTGGCTGGAACGGTAGTGATGGCACCGTTTACGCGGCTACTCCGGCACAAGTCAATATTACGGTGTCTCCCCAGCAAGTTCCGGTGGTTTCGGACGTACAGAAGGCGGGCAATGAGGATGAAACAATTACCTTCAATGCCACCGATTTCAGTAGCCAATTTACTGATGCTGATGCCGACACCTTGGTTCGGGTACAGATCGTTAGCTTACCTACCAACGGAACATTGCTGCTGGATGGGGATACCGTAGCGGTTAACGATGAAATCAGTGTGACCGAGCTAAGCCAGCTAACGCTGGTGCCTGCTGCCAATTTCAATGATACTATCTCTTTTGCGTGGAATGGCTACGATGGCTTTCAGTATGCTGCTAGCGAAGCTAGTGTATCTGTGGTGCTGACTGATGTTCCCGATGCTCCTACTGTTGGTGCAGTAAGCAAATCTGGCGCAGTGAGCCAACCCGTTTCATTCGCCACTACCGACTTCACTAGCCAGTTTGCCGATGTGGATGGCGAGGCTCTACAGAAAATTCAGATCACCACGTTACCCGAAAACGGCACCTTGCTACTGAGTGGAGTAGCGGTCAATCTGGACGATGAAATATCGGTTGATTCGTTAGATCAGCTCACCTTTGTTCCGGATGCTACCTTTAGCGGCACGATTACGTTCGGCTGGAACGGCAGTGATGGTACTCTTTATGCGGATACACCGAATACCGTATCAATGGTCATCATCGGGGGCGGGGCTACCACTACCGACAGCGATCAAGATGGTATTCCAGACGCAGTAGAAATCGGCGACGACCCTGCGAATCCACAAGATAGCGATGGCGACGGCACCCCTGATTTCCAGGACATCGATAGTGACAATGACGGGATTCCTGATCGTATTGAAGCGGGTAGCAATCCTGCTCAGCCTACGGATACTGATGGTGATGGTACGTCCGACTACCAAGATACCGATAGTGATGGTGACGGTGTGCCCGACAGCGTAGAAGCGGGCAGCGATCCACAACAGCCTCGGGACAGCGATGGTGACGGTACGCCCGACTTCCAAGACACTGATAGCGATAATGATACGATTCCTGATAACGTAGAAGCAGGCGCGAACCCTAGCCAGCTCACGGATACCGACCAAGATGGTACCCCCGATATGCTTGATACGGATAGCGATGGTGACGGGATCGCTGATTCTACCGAAGCGGGAGCTGACCCTACGAATCCGGTCGATACGGACGGCGACGGACTGCCCGATTTCCAAGATGCAGATAGTGACGGCGATGGAATTAGCGATACGGCTGAGGCTGGATCTAACCCTACCCAACCCGTAGATACCGACCAGGATGGTACGCCCGATTTCCAAGAAACTGATAGTGATAACGACGGTATCGCCGATGCCACCGAAGCGGGAGGCGATCCACAAAACCCGATTGATACCGATCAAGACGGTGTTCCTGATTTTCAGGAAACGGATAGTGACGGGGATGGTATTACTGATGCCACCGAAGCGGGTGATGACCCGCAGAACCCGCGCGACAGCGATGGTGACGGCATCCCTGATTTTCAAGAAACGGATAGTGATGGGGACGGTATTGTTGATGGTGATGATGACGGCTTAATCATTTACGAAGGTTTTTCACCCAACGCCGATGGTAATAATGAAACTTGGTGGATTGAAGGCATCGAGAACTATCCTGATAATACCGTTCAGATTTACAACCGTTGGGGCAACAAGCTTTTTGAGGTGCAAGGGTATAATAATGAAGACCGCGCCTGGGGCAGTACTTCTAGTATCGGTCTAGTATTGGGCAATAAAGAAGTACCGGACGGGACATATTTTTATATCATTGACTTAGGAGATGGCAGTAAGCCGCGCAAGGGCTTCATTACCATTCACCGATAATAAAACCACAAACAACTAATATTACAAGGAACATGAAGCAGATAAGACCAGGGTTACTAGTGGCAGTTCTTTTGTTACTGTCGCTAGCGAGCTTCGCTCAGCAGCAAGCCATGTACACCCAATATATGTTCAACGGTCTGGCCATTAATCCAGCCTACGCTGGAAGTCAAGAGTCATTAACGCTGACTGCCTTGGGGCGCGAACAGTGGGCTGGTTTTGAAGGGGCCCCTAGCAGTCAGACGTTTTCGGCCCATGCTCCACTACGAAACAGAAAGATCGCCGTAGGGCTGCTCCTGACTCATGATGAGATCGGTATCACTAATCAGTACGGAGCCTATGCTATTTATGCTTACCGTATCCAGATGGCCAAAGGAACGCTTTCGGCTGGGCTACAGGCAGGTTTTAATAATTATCGGGCAGCCTTTAGTCAGGTAAACGTTCGGCAAAACGATGGCTCATTTGCGGCAGATGACCTGCAAGGGTTTTTACCTAACTTTGGAACCGGTTTATATTACAGCACTCAACGATTTTATGTCGGCTTCTCGCTCCCACAGTTGTTAACCAATCCTTACCCGGGCTTTGATGGCTCCCGAGCGCAGCAGTATCGCCACTGGTTTTTATCATCGGGATACGTTATCGACTTAAATACTGACTTAAAGCTAAAGCCCAACGTACTGGTAAAAGCCGTAGAAGGCGCGCCTATTGAACTAGACCTTAATGCAAACTTACTCATTCGGGAACTGATTTGGCTGGGAGTATCGTATCGCTCGTTCGATGCTATAAGTGGCTTGTTTGAGTTGCAGGTAACCCCGGGCTTTCGTATTGGCTACGCTTATGACTATACCCTGACTGATCTTCAGCAGTTTAATACGGGTAGCCATGAGCTATTGCTCAACTATCGCTTCCTGCGAAAGGATAAAAAAATGCTGACCCCTCGCTATTTCTAACCGAACGTAATTATGAAACTTGGAAGTGTTTTACTCTGTGCTATCGGATTATTGTGGGGCGGGGAAATAGCCTGGGCTCAAAGCTCACTGATCCGGCAAGGCGACAAGCTCTACGAGCAAATGGCGTACATTCGTGCGTTGGATTTCTACCAAAAAGCCCATAAGAAAGATAGTCTCAATCAGTTAGTGAAACTAAAGATTGCAGAAAGCTATCGTCATTTGAACGATCCTGCCAACGCCGAAACTTGGTACTCTCAGGTAATTAATGATTCGGTAGCTGCCACTGAGCACAAGCTCTACTACGCCGAAGCCCTGAGTAGCAATGGCAAGTACGAGCAAGCGCAGCAGTGGTTCGAGAGCTACGCCCAGGAGAGGGGACAGGAACGAAGAATTCAGAATCGAGTGCAGGGGGTGAGTCAGTCAGAAGTGTTCTACCGTAACCAATCCTTTATCTCGGTGAACGAAGCGGCTTTCAACTCTCCGCAGTCTGATTTTGCCCCTACGTTCTACGACAGTGGTCTAGTATTCACCTCCGCTCGTCAGGGCAGTGGGCGCTTTGCCTGGGATGGGTCTAACTACCTCGATTTATACCAGTTGCAGGGCGAACGGGATATTAAATCACTAAGTAAAACAATCAATTCCCGCTATCACGAAGGATCGGCTGTCTTTTTCGCTGACAATACGAAGGTGGTATTCACCCGAAGCGATTTTAAGGACAAGAAGCTAGGAAAAAGTCAAGATGGGGTAAACAAACTGAAACTGTTCTACGCCGAAAAGCAAGAAAGCGGTAAATGGAGCAAGCCGGAGTTACTACCCTTCAACAGTGCGGAATACTCCTGTGGGCACCCAGCCATTGACCTAGACACCACACTATATTTTGTGAGCGACATGCCCGGTGGGTTCGGCGGCACCGACTTATACCGAAGTAATTATCACAACGGTCAGTGGCAAGCCCCGGTGAACCTAGGCTCAACTATCAATACGGAAGGAGATGAAATGTTTCCTTTTCTGCGGGTAGTTCAAGCTCAGCCGGATAAAGAGCTTTATTTTGCCAGTAACGGCCATCAGGGGTTAGGGGGCTTAGATGTGTTTGGTATTAATATTACGCAGGGTACCGATGGGCACATCACCAACTTAGGCTACCCAATTAATACCTCTATGGACGACTTCAGTTTGATTGTCGATACTAAGAATCAAACGAAACGAGATCAGGCAACGTCGGGGTACTTTGCCAGCAACCGCGAAGAGGGTACAGGTAGTGACGATATTTATCATTTTACTTCATTGAAACCACTGTTAGACCAGCCGATGGTAAAAGGAGTGGTGATGGATGAGCAGAGTAAAACCTTTATTCCTGGGGCTAAAGTGGTATTACGCGACGCACAACAAAACGAGGTCGCTTCTACCGTGGCAGACGATGAAGGTAATTACTCTTTTGTAGTGGAGTTGGATAGGCAGTACGAAGTGGTGGCTCAGCAAAGTGAATATCTGGAGAATAAAACGCAATTTTCTACTACCGAAGAAAAAATAGCCTGGGAGGCTGACGTACTGCTAAGCAAAAACCATAGCTTTTCACTGTTTGGGCTTATTGCCGAAAATGATACGGGCGAACCCATCGATGGGGTGCAAGTAATACTTACCGATAATATGATTGGAAAGCCAGTACTGGACATTACTACCGATACCAGAGGAACATTTTCTCACAGCATAGAAAATAAAGAACTTAATGACCGGATTAGCTACCAAATCCAATTGAGTAAAGAAGGCTACCTCAGCAAAATGGTAACGTTCAATAGTCAGTTAACCGAGCCGGGGCAAATTGATCTGCACGAGGTGTTAGATGTCCGTCTTGATAAAATTGACATTGGAACCGATATTGGGGCACTCATCGACATCCAGCCCATTTACTTCGATTTAGGAAAATACGTGATCCGACCTGACGCGGCGCAAGAGCTAGATAAAATGGTGGCTACTATGAAGGAAAACCCTGGTTTAGAAATTGAGCTAGGTTCGCATACCGATGCTCGGGGCAGTGCTTCTTCTAACCTTCGCCTATCGGATAAGCGAGCGAAGGCTTCCGCTGATTACATTGTTTCTCAGGGGATTAGCCGAAGTCGTATTGTAGGCAAGGGGTACGGCGAAAGCAACCTGATTAATCGCTGTGCCGACGGGGTATCGTGTTCGGAAGAAGAGCATCAACTCAACCGAAGGACAGAGTTTAAGGTAACAAAATTTTAGTGCCCACGTCAGAAGGTCAGCAAAATGCTGGCTTTTTTTATACTTAAAGCGATAGGCCGATTGGTATATCAATAAGTATTTAAAAAATCTCGTTCGCTGAGAGAATATCGCTACTTTTGCACCATAATCTTTTCTGCGATTGAATTACTCAACGGTATCTTCTCAAGATATGCCTAACCAAAAAAACGCCCAAGAATCATTTACTACCATGACCGAAATGGTCTTTCCCAATGATACCAACGGACTGAATGGTCTGATGGGAGGGAGGCTCTTGTATTGGATGGATATTGTAGCCGCCATAGCTGCTCAGAAACACTCCAACAGCTATGTAGTAACGGCTTCGGTAGATAATGTATCGTTTTCTCATCCAATAAAAATTGGTAATGTGGTAACGCTGAAGGCAAAGGTTACTCGAGCCTTTAATACTTCAATGGAGGTACACATTGAAGTGCAGGCGGAAGATGTGCCTAGTAGTCAAGTAGTTGAAAGTCATCGGGCATTTTTCACGATGGTGGCGGTCAACCTTCGGGGTAATAAAACCAAAGTACCGGAGCTGATACCAGAGACAGAAGAAGAGCAACAACTATTTGCCGGTGCCCTTCGGCGGCGTCAGTTGCGGTTAGTGCTAGCCGGACGTATGAAGCCAGATGAGGCGAATGAGCTTCGCTCTATTTTTGATATTTCAGATGCCCCTAAACAAGAAAACGCCTAACTTCTCCGGCTATGATAGATACGCAATCAGATTTTTTGCCCTTCTTCTTCCAAGAACCAGTCTATGTAGTTAACGAGACGCAAGATGAAACAGCATACCGACCGTTAGGCAGCAATCGCTGTAAAATTCTTTTGTTGGTAGAAGAGTTGCAAGAACTTCACCTGTCTGATTCGGGAAAGGAGTTACTAGAAAAAATTCTATTGGCTTTAGAGCTTTCGTTTGATGATGTGTGCTTAGTAAATGTTAGTCAATGCGAAACCCCCGACCACCTGGAAGGTGAATTAGACTTTAAGACCTGTATATCATTCGGAATGCCCCCAGAACCGTGGCAGTTCAGTAACTTCTCCAGAAAGTATGAGATAATAAGGGATGAGTCGCAACGAGCGTTTTTATGGGCTGACCCCCTAGCCGAGGTTGCAGCTGACGTAGAAAAGAAAAAAATGCTTTGGCTCAGCTTGAAAGCGTTATTCCTCAGTGAATAGCTAAATTGCTGATCAGCCCACGGTCGATAGTCTACAGTCCACAGGTTTAGAAGCTTGAAATGTTGTGGTGTTAATGTTCAATTGTCCGATTGCTCAATTGTTGAATGGTTATTAGTCCACAAGTATTCAGATATTGGGAATTATTCATCAATCATTATTCATTAGCTCGTTGGTTCCATCAACAATCGATTTTAAATTCTGTTCTCCGTTCTCCGTTCAAATTTCATATTTTCCCTGAACCTCTCGGTTACTTTTTAGGTTGGTAGAATAGCAAGAAAAAGTTCTAAGCTGAAGTTAGCAATCCTAGCTTTTTGGCTTGTATATTTGAACTTTTAAAGCCACATCAACCTGCGTTATTGTATTCACTCTTTAGTTTGATGAATCAAATGTCCATGAAATTATCCGTACAATCGTACCTTCCTTTTGAAAAACGTCATAATAGTCCTGATAGTCAGCAAATTGCCTCTATGCTAGAATCCATAGGGGTTGAATCGTTAGAGGAGCTAATCAGTGAAACGGTTCCAGCTTCTATCCGGCTCAAAAAGCCGCTAGACCTGCCCACGGCTCAAACCGAAACGGAGTTTTTATCTCAGCTCAGAAAACTCGCTGAAAAAAACCGGGTAGCTAAATCGTATATTGGGCAGGGATACTACAGTTGCCACACCCCAGCAGTAATTCAACGAAATATTCTGGAAAACCCTAGTTGGTACACGGCCTACACTCCGTACCAAGCTGAAATTGCTCAGGGAAGATTGGAAGCACTGGTGAATTTCCAGACGATGGTTATAGATTTAACGGGTATGGAAATAGCCAACGCTTCTTTGCTCGACGAAGCAACTGCTGCAGCCGAAGCCATGAGCATGTTTTATGGGCTGCGAAAGGGTGGGAAGAAAAAGGCGATGAAGTTCTTCGTAGACGACAACACCTTTCCTCAAACGCTCAATGTGCTACAAACCCGGGCTGAGCCATTAGAGATTGAATTGATCGTCGGTGCCCTAGCTGATCTGGACGTAACAGATGAAAATCTATTCGGGGTGCTGCTTCAGTATCCGGATGCTAACGGAGCAGTTCACGATCATAGTGCGCTAATTCAGTCGGCTCAAGAATACGGCGTAAAAGTGGCTGTAGCCTCAGATTTATTAGCCTTAACGTTATTGACCCCTCCGGGTGAAATGGGAGCCGACTGTGTGATAGGGACTACCCAGCGGTTGGGTATTCCAATGGGCTTTGGTGGTCCCCATGCCGCCTTTTTTGCCACACGGGAAGAATATAAGCGACAGGTGCCCGGACGCATTATTGGCGCATCAGTAGATGCTCAGGGAAACCCAGCGTTTAGAATGGCATTGCAAACCCGCGAGCAGCACATCAAGCGTGACCGTGCTACATCCAATATCTGTACAGCCCAGGTGCTGCTGGCTGTAATGGCTGGGATGTTCGGCGTGTACCACGGCGCAGATGGTTTGAAAAATATTGCTCAGCGCACCCACGGACTGACCAAATTGCTGGCAAAAGGCCTGGAAGAACTAGGGCTAGAGCAAAGAAACGAATACTACTTTGATACCCTAAAAATTTCGGTTCCTAACCAAGCTGCTCTGAAAGAAAAGAGTGAAGAGGGAAATATTAATTTCCGCTATTTCCCTGGCGGCGACATTGGAATTTCTTTGGATGAAACTACTACGTTGGCTGATGTAGACCAGACGCTCACGCTGCTTGCCTCGGTAGCTTCTCGGGTGAGTAATTTTGATTTGGAGCAAGAAGCCAAAAGTCTAGCATTAGACTGGCCCGATGCTTTGGTGCGAAAAAGTGATTACTTAACCCATCCGGTATTCAATAGCCACCATTCGGAACACGAGATGCTGCGTTATATCAAGTGCCTGGAAAACAAGGATTTATCTTTGGTACACTCAATGATTCCTTTAGGTTCCTGCACCATGAAGCTGAATGCTACTACTGAGATGATTCCGGTGACCTGGCCGGAGTTTGGGCAGCTACACCCTTACGCCCCTGCTAGTCAGACCGAAGGTTACCAAGAGTTAGTAACTAATCTGAAAGATTGGCTCTGCGAAATTACCGGATTTGCCGATGTTTCTTTACAACCGAATTCGGGTGCTCAGGGCGAGTTCGCCGGACTGATGGTCATTCGTAGCTACCACCGGGAGCGCGGAGAAGGTCACCGAAATATTGCTTTGATCCCAACCTCCGCTCACGGAACCAACTTCGCTAGTGCGGTGATGGCGGGGATGAAAGTAGTACTAGTAAAATGCGACGACCACGGAAATATTGATATTGCTGATTTACAGGAGAAGGCCGAGAAACACAGCGAGAACCTAGCCTCTCTGATGGTGACGTATCCTTCTACCCACGGTGTTTTTGAAGAAGATATTCAGGAGATTTGTGCTTTGGTGCATCAGCACGGTGGGCAAGTCTATATGGACGGAGCCAACATGAACGCCCAAGTGGGGTTAACCAGTCCGGCGAATATTGGAGCCGATGTGTGTCATCTAAACCTGCACAAGACATTTTGTATTCCGCACGGCGGAGGTGGGCCCGGTATGGGACCTATCGGGGTGGTAGAGCACCTTGCCCCGCATTTGCCTCAAGATCCAGTAAACTACAACGGTACGTTTAATGGTGCCATCTCGGCGGCTCCGGTAGGTAGTGCCAGCATTTTGCCGATCTCTTACGCTTACATTGCCATGATGGGCGGTGAAGGGCTGACTCGGGCGACGCAAATCGCTATCTTAAATACTAACTATATCAAATTTCGCCTTGAGGGACATTATCCAGTGCTCTACACCGGAAAGAAAGGACGCAGTGCTCACGAGATGATTATTGACTGTCGGGATTTTAAGAAAGCCAACATAGAAGTTACCGATATTGCTAAGCGGCTGATGGACTATGGCTTTCACGCGCCTACGGTATCCTTTCCAGTAGCCGGAACCATGATGATTGAACCTACCGAGAGCGAAAGCAAAGCGGAGCTAGATCGCTTCTGCGATGCCATGATTGAAATTCGGCAGGAGATTCGTGATATTGAGAGCGGATTATATGCCCCTCAAAACAACGTGCTAAAGAACGCTCCGCACACAATGGCCGTGGCTACGGCTAATGATTGGGACTACCCGTATTCTCGCGAGAAGGCTATATTTCCTTTAGCGTATGTTCGGGAAAAGAAGTTCTGGCCATCTGTCAGCCGAATTGACGACGCTTACGGTGATCGCAACCTAATGTGCAGTTGCCTGCCAGTAGAGGTCTACGAAGCTACCGAGCAAGAGGAAGCTACCGCAGATGCGGTATAATAATAAACTTAGGCATTAACCATCTGTGCCCGCTTTTTCTTAAGATACGCCTGCTCCAACTCGTTAGAAGATAGGGCAATAGCTTGATCTATCTGACTAAGTGCCGGTTGAATGCTGCCTATTCTAAAATAGTATTCCGCGTAGCTACCGTGCAGTAGGTATTTTCGCTGACTTAAGTGGTTAGCTTCAACTTGGTCGAGCAACGCCTTCGCTCGGTCGAGCTGTCCTACCTGCAAATGTACCGAAGCCATTGAAAGCAATATAGTATCACCAGGCTGTAATTCGTATAGCTGCTGGTACAATTCCAAAATACGGTGCCAATCAGTGCTTTTAAAGCAGTCAGCTTTCAGGTGCTCGGCAGCAATCGCTGCTTCGTGGTGGTACGCCGAACGTTCGGTGTACTCGAGGGATTTTTGCATAGCATAGTTGCCCAGTACAATTAGTGGCTTGTACCAACGGGCGCGGTCTTGGTACTGAAGGTCAACTAGCTCATTGTTAGTACCTATCTTAGTTTCCAAACGAGAGGCATGAAAGCAGCAGAGGGCAAACAAAGCGTATAAGCTACCACTGCGGAAGCGTTCTTTTGTTAGCAGCAGTTTGCACAGTCGTAAAGCTTCCCCGCACATATCTTTACTAATTAGCGAGCCAGATTTAGTAGAGTGAAAACCTTCGTTAAAAATCAAGTAGATTGCTTGCAATACTACTGCCATTCGGTCTTCAATTTCATGGGGTAGAGGGTATGCTAGCTTAACTTGTTGGTCTTTCATCTTCTTTCTAGCTCGAGCCAGACGCTTCTTAATCGCTTCCTCTTTCAGAAGCAGGGCAGCAGCGATCTCTTTCATGGAGAAGCCAGAGATCGTTTTCAGCGCAAAGGCAATCTGTTCTTCTCGGGAAAGTACTGGATGTCCGGCTACTAAAATCATTCGCAGCTGGCTATCTTCTACTTCATGATCCAGAAAGAACTCACTAATCTCTAGAGCAATAGTCCCGTGGGGCACTTTCTGATGATGCTCATGCTTAACACTAATTCGTCGGAGAAGATCAATCACTCGGTTTTTGGCCGCTTGGGTGAGCCATGCCTCTGGATTATCAGGCATACTGTTTCTCCATTGTAACGTAGCCTTCACAAAGGTATCCTGAATGGCATCTTCAATGAGTTCCAAATGGGTAAGGCCAAAGATTCTGGATAAGATAGCAACCATCTTCCCATACTGATGCCGGAAAAGATGGTCTACTATTTTTCTGTGAGGCATACTATTCGTACTGGTCGAGCTTCATCACCTCCCGAATCTCAACGGAGCCATCTATATCGTAGTCCGGAAAGTCTTGGGCAATCTTTACTACTTCTTCAAAACTATTAGCCGCTACGGTGATATACCCACCAATTAGTTCTTTACTCTCTACAAACGGCCCATCCGACTCAATTCGGTTGGGTCCAACAACCCGTTTCACTTTGGCGTGCAAAGCTTCGCCACCTCGGAGTATGCCCTGCTGCTTTAGTTTTTCATCCCAAGTAAACCATTTTTCCATTCGGTGCTGTAGTTGTTCGGGTGAGAGACCTAGCTCTTCGTAGGCAGTGCCCCCGATAAAGATCATCATAAATTCTTTCATAATTCAAGGTACGTATTCGGTTGAAAAATGTAAACTCAGTTTAGTTTATGGAATGGATAGCCAGTTTATTTCCTTCGGTATCAATAAACTGTGCCATAAAACCGTGTTCACCAATGGATGTCTTCGGCATGACTATTTTGCCACCTGCTTGCTCTACTCGAGATAAGGGAACTGATAAATTATCTCCACCATTCAGGTATACTAACGCTCCGGCTTCTGAGGGCTCGTATTCTGGCCCACTGATGATGCATCCCCCAATACCACCATCTTCCATATCAGCGGGAAGGAAGGCCATCGTACTTCCGGTTTCATCCGGTTCTTGCGGAGTAAGAGAAGCGTTGAATAATAGTTGGTAGAATGATTGCGCCCGGGCGAAATCCCGCACCGGAATCTCAAACCAATTGATTGCATGTTTCATAGTTGTAAACATTTAAAGGTTAAACTTACCCTAATGACGAAGCGGATTTACCAGGAGGGGACAATCAATTAAAAAACGTATTCAGATATTTTGTGGCAACGTATTCAGATTTGAACCCTGCTAATTAATCAGTACTAACTGCAAAAGAACATTTCTTCTCCAGTAGGGTAAAGCAGTTTTCTCACTTTTGAGTTAAATAATGAATAATTTTAGTCATCAGTCATCAGTCATCAACGATCATTCTTCTCGCAAACTATTCACTGGATTACGCCGGGCTGCCGTAAGCGTTTGACTGCTGATGGTTAATAGCGTTAGGGTTAGGATAATTACCCCAGGTAACAATAGTAATCCTACACTGATGTCAATTGCGTAGGCAAAATTATTAAGCCACTCGGTAGCGAAGTAGTTAGCTACCGGAACAGCGATAACTAATGCAATACCAATCAGCTTTAAATAATCAGTAGAAAGTAATACAATAAGATTGCTCACCGAAGCCCCTAACACCTTCCGAATTCCAATTTCTTTGGTGCGTTGGGTCAGATTGAAGGAAGAGAGAGCTAACAGACCTAAACACGCAATAACTACCGCCAAGCCCGAAAATAACCGGAATAGTGCATTGAACTGACGTTCAGACTGGTACTGCCGATTAAAGAATTCATCCAAGAAGAAGTATTCAAACGGGCTACCCGGAAATAACGATTGATAGTTTTCTTGCAACTGCTCTAAGGTTCGGCTGAGATTGTTAGTCTGCACTTTCACTGTGTAATAGTTAAACGTACTTCGGCTTTGGAATAAAATGGGTTCAATAGCTTTCTTTAGACTTTGGTGGTGAAAATCTTGAACTACCCCGATGATTTCTTCTTGTCGGCCATTTTGCTCGAGGGTTTTACCCAGAGCTTCTTGGGCATTATTAAAGCCTAGTAGCTTTAGGGCAGAATAATTAATCACTGTTTGGTGACCGAGAATGTCGCTAAATGTCCTTCCGGCCAGAATTTTTATGTCGTACTGCTGAAAATAACTAGTGGCTACCTGTTGAATGGAAAATACACCGGACGTTTCCTCACCATTGACGGTAATTCGGTCGGCGTAATCGTAAATATTCTGTCCGGGCACGGTAGTGCTTCCTGATATATTTAGTACGCCGGAAGCAGCCGAGCTTGCCTGCTGAAAGCGGGTATAATTATTACCGTGACCGTAGTCAATCGCTTTAGGAGCTTTCAGTACTACGATCTGTTCTGGATTAAACCCTAAATCCTGCTGCTGCATAAAACGAACCTGCTGACTTGCTACCAGCGTGAGCGCAATAAACACAAACGCTAGGGCGAACTGCCCCACCACCAATACTTTACGCAGGGAAGAGCCAGCACTACTTTTCGTAAATTGACCTTTTAGCACTTTCACGGGTTGGTAGCCTGATAAAATCAGCGCGGGATAGAACCCGCTGCCAATCACTAGCGCTAGTAGCCAGAGGTTTCCACTGACCACCATCAGTACCGGAATATTGATGGTGGTGTCAGTATCCAGCTCAAACTCTTCAGCTAAAATGGGAAACAATAGATATACTATGGCTGCTGCCACCGTTACGGCTATCAGATTGATGAGTAGGGTTTCTAGAAAGAATTGCCCAATGAGTTGGGTACGCTGTGCCCCTGCCACTTTCCGAATTCCAACTTCCCGGGCTCGCCGGAGAGCCTTTACGGTAGTTAGGTTTATAAAATTGATGTAAGCAATTAGTAGGATGAGTAACGCTAAAGCAGCCAGCAGATATACGTACTGGGCATTTCCAGGAACGGAAGCCTCTACCGGAGCTTCGTGCTGCAAATCTGAGTGCAGATGAATACTGGGCAACGACTGGAGGCCAAACTCCCACTGGATGTTCGCCTCAGCAAATCGCTTTTCGTTAAACTGCTCCACAATCGGTGAGAATTCACGCTCTAGCGAGAGCGGGTCAGTACCTTCGGTAAGCTGAAGGTAAGTGTAGGTGTTATTCCAGTCCCAAGAGTCATCAAACTGGTGACCGACAAACTCAAACAGCGTAGGGTAGGAGACCAGCACCCCCAGTCCGAGATGAGTGTTCTTCGGTATATCTGCCATTACTCCGGTTATTTCAAATTCTGGCGATTGCCCGTCAAAGTTTTCAGCATCGATGGTGATTGTTTCTCCCAAGGGGTTTTCCTGTCCAAACAATTGTTGGGCAGTACTTTCGCTAATCACGATACTGAATGGCTCAATCAATGCGGTTCGCGGATTACCTTGCAACAGGGGAAAAGAGAAGACAGAGAAGAAAGACGAGTCAGCCAAGTAAATCAACTTTTCGCTGGCGTATTGGTCTTGATACGTTAGCACCCCATCGGGGCCGAGAACCACCAGACGGGTGTGGTTTTTTACAGTAGAAAAGTTATCCTGAAAGTTGGTAGCCACTGCCGGGGCCACCTGAGGGGTCTGAATATCGAGTTCACCATCTTTGTAGATACGCTGGTACACCCGATAGGTGTCGTCGGCAGATGCATGGAATTGGTCGTAGCTTAATTCAAAAGCCACGTAACGAAAAATCATCCATCCGGCAGCCATACCTAGAGCCAATCCTAGAATGGTAATTAGAGAAAATAGTTTGCTCTTCCACAGAGTACGTAGTGCGATTTTAAAGTAATTCCTTAGCATAACGTTATACAATTAACGAGGTGCAATGAGCATTTAGCAATTGTTCACTGCGCCTGGTGCCCGGCACATTACTAAATGTTCATTGTTTAAGTTATTCATTTCGTAAATTATCTACTGGGTTTAGGAAGTGCTACTTTTTGCAGCCAATAACCGTATGAGTGCAGTGAATGAATGTGAACGTGGAGAGGCTCCATCTTTTTGATGAAGTTGCAGAAGTGCATTGAGAAAGAAGGTTAGTTGAACAAATGATTGTAATTCAACTATTGATTAAACTCTTAATCTGCTCGCGGTAGCTTCGGCTGCTGTTAAGTGTGTGGCTCGTAGTGAGGGTGAGCTGGTACTCATTGCCGTGAGGTTGGGGAGCAATTTCCTGAAGAAAATTTTGATTTACAATACTGGATTTATGGATACGTACAAAGGGCGGGTTGGGTAAACTCACTTCCATCTTTTTTAAGCTATCTCTCAGCAAATAAAACCGTTCCTTTACATGAATCTTTACATAATAATCGTAGGCTTCAATCCAGGCAATTTCTGAAAAGGGGAGAAAATGAATTTTTCCATCTACTTTCACGGTGAGCCGTTCCGAAGCGGATGCTTCAGTGTTAATCAATTGGCTAGATTGACTGGTTTTTAGCTGCGACTGAATGAAGCCAGACACTTGTTGGTTGGAGGTGCTTCTTTGCTCAATGATCTGCTTGGCATGATTCAGTGCGGCGTAGAAGCGTTCATCGGTAAAGGGTTTTAGCAAATAGTCGATGGCGTGTACCTCGAAGGCTTTCAGGGTATACTCGTCGTAGGCGGTGGTGAAAATTGTGGCGGGCAAATACTCTTCAGCGATGCTATTTAGCACTTCAAACCCGTTAACCTGCGGCATTTGAATATCCAGAAACAACAATTCCGGATGGTACTCTCGAATGGCCTGAATGGCTTCAATGCCATTCGCACAAATAGCCACTACGTTAATCTGCTGATCTCGAGCAAGTAGCTCGGCCACTCCGTTTCGGGCTTCCAGTTCATCATCTACAATAACCGCTTTTATCTTTTCCATGAAGTATCAAGATACCAAAATGCTCGGAATTATTGTGCTTTATTTGTCTGAGGTAACACAATTCTTACCAGCACCCCGTCTTCCCGCTCAGTAATCTGAAATTTGAAGTTACCTTGGTAGAGCTGCATCAGCCGATTTACCGTATTACCCAAACCAATTCCCTGGTGACTGACAAAATTCCAATCGTCGGGAAGCTGGTTTCCGGTATTAAATACTTCCATCACTAGTTGGTCAGGTTCCAATTGAGCCGATATGGTGAGCCGAGCGGCTTGTAAGCTTTGCGAAATCCCGTGTTTAAACGCATTTTCCACAATAGGCTGTAGAATTAAGTTAGGCACTTTTACCGCTAAAGCTTCGTCCTCAATAGTTTGCTCTACCGTGAGCCGATCTTGGTAACGGGATTTTTCAATAGTCAAGTACTGATCGATGAGTTGTAGTTCGTCTTTCAGCGGTACAAATGCTTGGCGATTTTGGCTTAGGCTATTTCTGAGCATCTCACTGAGGCTACTCAGCATGGTTATTGCCGCGGGCTGATCGTTTTTCCGAACCATCATGGCAATGGTATTCAGGGCATTAAACAAAAAATGAGGTTGCATCTGTAACTTCATCTGGTCTAACTGACCCTCGGAAAGCTGATTTTGTAGCTCGCGGGAAATAAGCCGCTCACTATGGTACCGATGGCGGTTTTCTAACGCCAGCAATACCAGTAGTATAATCCAATAGACCGTTACGCCTACAAAAATATCGAACCAAGTTTGTTCCCATAGCGCAATCAGTTCTTGCCAGGTCTTAGATTCTTGAGGTAAGAATAGCCGCTCTAGTAGCAAACCACTGAGGTAGCTTAGTGCTTTATGAGTAGCACCAAATACTAAGCTGATTCCGAAGTGAAACACTCCGAACCACCGCTTAGGGTAATGACGTGTGGCTAAAAACAGATCGAACACTACAAAGCTGAGTATCCAGAATGATAACACAGTGGCCAATGGGTGCCGAATGCTGCTGCGAAGATTATACGCAGTATTCCAATCCGATGCTAGCGAGTAATACCACAGCAGGCTGATGAGTCCGACAATTAGCCACACTCCGGCGTTGTAAAGCAAAAAATATTTAATCTGAAATATTCGGGACAGCCGCGACATACCTGGTAGCGTAGTTCTGGGGAAAGATACAGATTCTTAGTGAAGTACTCGCCAGTAGGCTTCGGAATGATGAATAGAAGAAGCTGCTAGCAAGCTACAACGAGTGTGATGAGCCACTGAACGAGCTATTTCAGCCACTGAACGAGTTTGGCGAGCCAAGCCGCCTGCGCCCCGTATATTTGTAGTGTAAGGTTGTTAAAAAAGAGTGTTTAGAGATTAAGATGCATAGGTTGAAGTTGCGCCCTCAGCGGCGTGACAAGGTTGTTGTGAAGTAAAAACCGCGGATTGGTGTCCACGGTTTTTCTTTTTACCGAACCTAGTATCGTTATCCTGAAGGCAACCTATGCAGATAAAAATTTACAATGCCATCACAGTGAATAACTAAGTCCGCCTGGACTATTTCCGATGATTACCCACGGTACTACCTTCAACATATCACTAGCTACCTGACGGAAATTAAGCTTATTGTTACCGTACTCCTTTACTCTTAGCACGGTTACTTTTCCCTTTCCGACCGAAAATCTATTTTCGCCGTAGAAGGCTGCTTTCCATTTTCTGGCTTGTACTTCTTCTAAAAAAACGTCATTGCTTCCGAAGGAGCGTAATACAAATCTATCAGATTTTATTGGACTGTTATTGACTACATGACTGCTGCCAATCACGGTTAACTCTTTAAGGGTGGCATACGTAACGTAGGCAGTCACCTGAGCACCCTCAACGGGTTGTGCGTTTGTATCCAGGTAAATAGTTAGCTTGTTACCTTTATTCTCAGTAATAATTGAGCAAGGGTCAATTCCGTGGTATTCTAGCTGTAGCTTCGGGGTTTCTCCTTGTTGTAAAACAAGATCTATTTCATCTAATACTTCAACTCGAGTAAAAGGAGAGATTTCACGATCGTGTTGCGTTTGGGCAAAACAGACGTTTACGAAAACTAAGATGTAAAAAAGAGTGGCTGCTAGTTTCATAGGAGTATGTTTATAGCAAGATGCAGCAACTCACATAAAGGTTGCTTCTATTTACTCGGAGGCAGTAGAATCTGGTGGAGTGGTGCCGTTATAAACTTGGTTTAATCCTTCTACCACCTGTTGGGTAATATCCAGGCTATCGTCGGCGTAGAGCACACCGCTGTTTTTAGTGTAAGTGAGCACTAGTTTGAAGTCTTTGTTTTTGCCGTAGTCTTCCAGAAAATTAGAAACCCGCTCGTACAAATCGTCGTTCACTTTGCCTTCTTCTTCTAGTAATTGGCTACTCAGGTTTTGCTGGTACTGGAGTAGATTTTGCTGCTTCTTTCGTAGGTCTTCTTCCACCGCCCGGGCTTGGTTCATGGTCATACTCCCGGCATTCTGTTGGAAGTTGCTAATTTCATTCTGTAAACCTCTCGCTCGGTTTTCGTACTCTTTTTGTAAGTCTTCGGCCCGCTTCTCTAGCTCTACTCGTTTGGTCTGGAAAAACTCGTAGTTTTCAAGTAAGGTGTCAGAGTTGACGTAGGCTATCTGGGGAATAGCGCCTGAGGCAGTTCCATCAACCGCAGCTTCGGCAGGAACCACATCACCGTTCTGGCTGAAGTGAAGAACGTAGAGGTAGATGACGGCAATGGCTAGTACGATATTTAAAACGAGGGATGCAATTTTCACAGTGTTATAAGTTCTATTGGTAGATTAAGTAATAAATAAGCGGCAAAGATAAAGTATTTTTTGGGTATTGGATATTGGGAGTTGGGTTTTGGAATAGAAAACGGTTTTTAATGTGACGGCGAGTTTTACTGGATACCGTATTGCTACTTCTTATTTCACATCTCTCATCCCGGAACAAGTCCGGAATAGGTTCTCACATTTCTTAAGCAAGTTTAGACTCCGGTATGGCTTGGGAGGTTTGCGCTTTAATCTCTTCGGTGGGTTGTTTAGTCTGTTTTTCTCGGAAGAAAATGGTGAATAGCAGTAAAACGATGGCTGAGAGCACCGCCGGAATCAGCCAAATTTTATCCCAAAGATACGTTGACTGGTCAACTGTATAATTTTCGGCAATAACTCCCGAAAGTACGCTGCCGATGAACATACCAACGCCGTAGGTGGCGAAGGTAATCAGTCCCTGAGCAGCGTTCTTAATATTCTTTGGGGCGCGCTCGTCTACGTAGATTTGTCCGGTTACAAAGAAGAAGTCGTAGCAGATGCCGTGCAAGATAATACCGCCGTACAGCATCCAAACTAAGCTGCCCGGATCGCCAAACATAAACAGTACGTAGCGTAAAGCCCAGCATGCCATACCGATCATCAGCATCTTTTTATACCCCAAGCGTTTAAAAAAGAACGGCATCAGCAACAGAAACAGAATTTCCGACATTTGCCCCATTGTCATTTTGCCTGCGGCGTTTTCTACCCCAATATTGTTCAGGAACAAATTAGCAAAGCTGTAGTAGAATGATAGCGGAATACAAATGAGTAGGGAGGCGATGAACAATACGGCGAACGAACGATCTTTCATTAGCTTCAGGGCATCCAAGCCAATAATATCTTGCCAACTGGCTTTTTCGCCTTTGCTTTTGGGAGGTGTGTGCGGCAATGTAAAACTGTACAACCCCATGACCACCGACATTCCGGCAGCAATTACAAGGGGAGTTGCCTGATCCTCAATGCTTAGGTATCCAACAATGAGTCCGGCAATAATCCAACTGATGGTGCCCAGCACCCGCACACCCGGAAATTCTTTACCCGGATTATCCATATGGTGAAAGGAAAGCGAATTGGTTAGCGCAATAGTGGGCATGAAGCACAGCGTGTAAGCGATGATAAGCGGGTAAAATAAACCAAAATCGGTAGTTTGGGATAAGAAGTAGAGCAAGAATGCCCCTACCAGATGAAGTACACCTAACACCCGCTCAGTGGGAAAGAAGCGATCTGCTACCATTCCTACAAAAAAGGGGGAGATCATGGCTGCAATGGCAAACGCCCCGTAGGCCAATCCAATTTGTGTTCCTTCAAACTGAAGGGTGGTTCCCAAATACGTTCCTAAGGTTACGTACCAGGCTCCCCAAACAAAGTATTCCAGAAACATCATGCCCGATAGCTGGGCGCGGGTGCGAAAATTCATAAAGAAGTGAATATTGACTGATGGCTGATGAGTGATGAACAATGCTGAACATCAGCAATATAATAAATCATTACTCATTAATCATTACTCGTTCCACCATTCTGGGTGATTTCAACCCGGCTACTGTCTTTGAGCTGATTAGAGATAGCAATGTATGGCCCGGAAACTATCTCATCTCCGGTTGTTAGCCCGCTGAGTATTTCAATAAACTCGTAATCACTAATGCCAGTTTCTACAATAACCTTCTCCACTCGCTCTTCATCAACTTTCCTGAAAACAACTTCATCTAACGTCTCTCCACTGCCGAAAGAGTCTTGACCAGCATCGGCAGTTGGCTCATTCTTATTTTCTTTGTTTCGGGTAGTGACAGCCGAAAGCGGTACTGACAGCACATCTTCCTTCCGGTTGGTGAGTACATCTACACTGGCCGTCATACCGGGGCGAAAGGGAAACGGACCGCGGGTTTCCAGCAATTTTTGGTAAGATGAGTTTAGCAGACGAATACGCACCTCAAATTCCGTAACGGCTTCATTGGTTAATTTTTCGTTAGCTGTATTGGCAATTGAAGTAACCACTCCCTGAAATCGATAATTATCGTAACTATAAGCATCCACCTCGATAGATGCTGTATCGCCCAGTGCTACCCGGATAATATCGTTTTCGTTAACATCCACTCGCACTTCCATTTTACTCAAATCGGCTATGCGAAGCATTTCGGTACCCGCCATCTGTGAGGTGCCTACCACCCGCTCACCTTGCTCTACATCCAGTTTAGACACAATGCCAGCCATAGGGGCGTAAATACTGGTAAGCGAAAGGTTCTCACGAGCTTCTTCCACCGAAGCTTCGGAAGAGCGAACCGCGTAGCGAGCTGCTTCTACATTTTGCCGAGCCGACTCGTAGCTCTGCTGGGCTACCTGAAAATCACTCTGAAATTGCTCAAAATCAGCGTCGGAGATCACCTGATCGTCGTACAGTTTTTGGTTTCGCTCAAAGGCGAGCCGAGCTCGTTCCAGTTGGGCTTCGGCACTAGCTGCTTGGGCCTGCATTTGAGCTAAGGCTGCTCGTTGCTGGTTCAAGTTAGCCTGGGTGCGAGAAAGGATTGACTCAAAATTATCGGGGCGAATACGCACTAGTAGTTGATCTTGCTGTACCGAGTCACCTTCCTCCACATTTAGCTCGATGATTTCTCCCGGTACTTCGGGAGAAATTTTCACTTCGGTCACCGGCTGTATGGTACCGGAAGCACTCACTCGCTCAATAATTGTGTGTGGTTCTACTGAGGCAAATCGTACCTCAACGGCTTTTTCGCCACCAATCCATTCGAGCTGACGGGCAATGAGTAATAATACTAAGAGGGTGCCTACTACAATAGCGATAATCAGAATCGGATTGCGCTTCTTTTTTTTAGTGCGGGCGGTGGTTGGCATGGTGCGTTTAAGGTAAATAAGAGGTTTAGAATGTTGTAAGGTTGAAAGTTAAGGAAACCTGTAACTTTTAGCTTATGATCTTCAACTTTTAGCTTATGATCTTCAACTTTTAGAAATAAAGCAAAAAGTACTATTGTCTTTCTACGCACCAAATGTATATTCGTTCTGGTTAACATTGAAATGATTATGCGAAAAAGGATAGTGGTTTTAACTGGGGCTGGAATTAGTGCTGAAAGTGGTATTCCTACCTTTCGGGATGCGGATGGGTTATGGGAAGGGTATGATGTAATGGAAGTGGCTACCCCCGAAGGCTGGAAGAAAAATCCGGCGTTGGTGTTAGACTTTTATAATCAGCGGCGCAAAGCAGCCTTGCAGGTTAAACCTAATGCTGGTCATCAAGCACTGGTTGACTTGGAAACAGATTATGAAGTAGTAGTTATTACCCAAAACGTAGACAATCTGCACGAACGAGCGGGTTCTAGTCGAGTTATTCATTTACACGGTAGTCTGTTTGAATCGCGGAGTACGGCTGATGAGTCGTTAGTTTACGATATTGATGGTTGGGAGCTAAAACTGGGTGATGTCTGCAAAAAAGGCGCGCAGTTACGTCCCAATATTGTCTGGTTTGGTGAGATGGTTCCGATGATGGAAGTCGCTCAGCGAGAAGCCACCCGAGCTGATATTTTTATGGTAATCGGTACTTCGCTACAAGTGTATCCGGCTGCCGGATTATTGTACGATGTTCCCGAAGGTATTCCAATCTACATTATTGACCCTAGCATTCCTGATTATCACCCACAGCCCAATATTACTGCCATTGTTGAACCAGCCAGCTTGGGAGTACCGAAAGTAGTGCAACAACTTGTTGAAGAGTAGGATGGTAGAGGGTAGAATAGTAAAAGGTAGAAGGGTGAAAGGGCGTACAGACCATCCACCTTTAACCCTCTACCCTCCAACCTTTCTACCCCTTGCCATTCTTAAAGTATTTGTCTGGAAAGTCAATAAGATAGAGTTCTTGGGTGGCACGAGTGCAAGCGGTGTAGAGCCATCGGATAGTTTCCGAGGATGGAGCTTGTCGCTTCAAGTATCCCGGATCAACGAAGATCACGGGCCACTGCCCTCCTTGGGCTTTATGACAAGTGAGCGCGTAAGCGAATTTCACCTGTAGGGCATTTAGATACGGATCTTTCCGAATGGCTTTTAGTTGCTTGGATTTCTGAGGAATGTCGGCGTACTGTTCAGCTATCGCATCGTACAACTGCCGATTATCTTTGCTGCTGAGGGTAGGGGAGCTGCTGTGCAATGTTTTGGTCAGCACTTTACTTTCAAAGGGCGGTTGACGCGGATGGTCTACTAGTTTCAATTTCAAAGTAACAAAGTGAAAGTTGAACTTACGTTCATCTTCTTGTACCTCAAGAATCTCTACAAACTCACCGTTCGCTAAAAATCCTACTTTGGAAGATTTGGGGAGTACTCGATAGTTATTTCGTACCACCATCAGTAAATCACCCACTTCTAGCTCCTGCTGGCGGTGCAGAATATGCTGACGAATTAGCTGGTTGTAGTGAGTGGCTTCTTGGTTAGAGGCACAGATCAATAGTGTTTGCTGTAAGCCATACTTAAGGTAAGCATAACTCAGTCCTTGCTTAATTTTAGCAGACTGCATACGGTAAATGTCGGGGTAGGGATGGGTATCAAGCTGTGGAAGCGAAGTTTCTGCGTGGAGCGTGTTTCTTAGTGCCGTCGCGTTATGCAGAATGCCCTTTCGTTTTTGCTGCCGTATAACCTGGGTTAATTCATACGCAGCCACTGATAAACCGTAGGCATGACGCAGAATCTCGGCATTCAGAGCCACACTCAGAGAGTGCCCTACGGGCGGAAGCTGTGCCCGGTCGCCAATAATAATCAGCTTATTTCCAGGATGCTCAAAAACGTATTCTAGCAAATCTAGCAACATGGTTCGCTCAGTGCTCCGGTTATCTCCGCTTTCGTCTTCGTGACTAATCATGGAGGCCTCGTCTACCATAAAGATAGCTCTTTTCTGATAGTTCTTCCGTCGTTTAAATTCAATATTTCCTGAATACGGGTGCTGTACCTGCTTATAAATTTGACGATGAATCGTGTATGCCTTTCGCTTGCTGTACTTTGCCAGCACCTTCGTCGCTCGTCCGGTGGGGGCAATTAAAACGGTGCGATAACCATACTTGCGGACGGTCTTGGCTAAGGACTGGATAATGGTAGTTTTTCCGGTGCCCGCGTAGCCCATTAACAAAAAAGTAGCCTTCGGTATGTTTTGGTCTTCAATAAAATTTTTGAGCTGTTGAAATAGCGCGTCTTGCTCTTCCGTAGGTGGAAATTTGAAATACTTTTTCAACCAATGGTAGGCCGTAGTTTCTACGGATGTTAACTCAGAATCCATATCCGAAATAGCTGAAAATCAGGCAATAATGAAAGCAATAAAAGAAATTTTGATTTATGTTCTTATTTTAAGAACTTGTGTTCTTTATATACGTATATTTAGATGAGTAGAAATTGAACTGATAATTTTTATCTAACTGATTACCAATAAATTATCTGCGTTAAAAATTGTTAATAAATGCACCTTTCATAAGTACTAACTGTTATTATCATGAACACGAAACAAAAGCAAATGAACACCTCTACTAACGGGAAAGAATCAGCAACTACCGCCGAGCACAAGAAAAATATTGATAGCTACGATATTGCTAATTCTTACGAAACCATGCACTTGGCGCAGGATTTGGCTCGTTTCATTAAAGAAAACAAACTTTTCCATCATATACAGGGCAAAGCCTACGTTAATGTAGAAGGATGGCAGTACGCTGGTTCTCGCTTGGGTATCCTGCCGGTAATTGATGATTTGGTAAATATTAGCCTCGATAATAGTGAGACTAAGTACCAAGCAAAGGTGCGCCTACTCAATCTGAAAACTCAACAGACTGTTGGGTCTGGTTTTGCCATATGCAGCAATCGCGAGAACGGAAAACGTAATTACCAAGAATTTGCTATTGCATCTATGGCGCAAACTCGTGCTATTGGCAAAGCGTACCGTAATATTCTGGCTTGGATTATTCGAGCTGCGGGCTACGAACCAACCCCCGCCGAAGAGATGGACTACATGGCAGCGGACCGCTCCACTGAGCCTTCGGGTGAGCGAGGAAACAGACGAAAATCACGAATTTCGTCATCTTCAGAACAAACGGCTACTAAAAATTCGAAAAAAACTGACAATAAAAACCTGCAAATAAGCGAAAATAAAGCGGATAACGGAGAAAAAAGCGAGGAAGTTGTTAAAAAAATGGCAACCGTGAAACAGAAAACCGAGTTATTGTTGTTACTTAATAACAAAGCGATTACGAACAATGAAAAAAACAAAATGATTGAGGGGATAAATAGCTTAGATTCCGTAAGAGCTTCGAAAGCAATTCAGAAAATAAAGAAAGTTATTGAAGATCGTGAGTCGAACCGCCAATCGCAAGAAAGCATTGAGACTCACGCAGCATAGTTTGGTTTGGTTAGTTTAGTAGGAAAGCCTGGAGATGTTATCTTCAGGTTTTTTTGTTTTCAGCACTGAGTGCCGGACAAAGGTATTTAAAACCACATTAAAGTCCATAGTTCGCACAAAAATACTTGATTTTATTTTTTTACACTGGTTTCTCGCTTGGTGAGGTTGGCACTTTGTCGGTGATTATATAATTTTTTGGGTATGTTTGCTGGCAACCTAACGTACTCGCATCACTATGATTGAGGAAAAGCCTATTATCGACCAACAGGAGGAATCTGAGCAGCCCTATATTGGTGCCAAAACCAAGTTACCGGAACTTACCCTGAAAGCTATTTTGCTGGGAGCAGCCCTATCAGTAATTCTTTCGGCGGCCAATGCTTACTTTGGTCTTTTTGCCGGACTAACGGTTTCGGCTTCTATTCCGGCTGCGGTTATTTCAATGGCAATTTTAAAGCTTTTCCGCAACTCCAATATTCTGGAAAATAATATGGTGCAGACGGCTGCTTCGGCGGGAGAGTCTTTAGCGGCTGGGGTAATCTTTACCATTCCGGCCCTCATCATCATGGGCTACTGGGAAGAATTCAACTACTGGGAAACTACACTTATTGCCATGACCGGGGGTATTTTAGGCATCTTGTTCACCATACCGCTCCGAAATGCGCTTATTGTGAAAGAGAAACTTAAGTTTCCTGAAGGGGTAGCCACAGCGGAAGTACTCAAAACCGGGGCGAGTGGTGGCGAATCGGTCAAGTACCTGATTTGGGGAGGATTAATCGGGGGCTTATTCAAGTTGAGCGACTCTGCTCTAAACCTGTGGAGCGGACTGTTCGAGAAGGCCGCATTACTTGGTCAGAGGTTTTATCTCTACTTTGGATTGAATCTATCGCCAGCACTAGTGGCTGTTGGTTATATTGTCGGGCTTAATATTGCATTCTTAGTATTTCTAGGAGGAGCCATCAGTTGGTACATTGCTATACCCATTTACATGGCAACTGTCGGCGTGCCCGAAGGAGCGGGTAGTGTTGAGTCAATGGGAATTAGCGTATGGAGCAGTCAAATCCGATATCTGGGGGTAGGGGCAATGGTAGTGGGAGGATTATGGGCTTTACTAAGCTTACGAAAATCTCTAGTGACGGCCTTTAAATCAGGGGTAGAGGCATTCCGGGGTAGTGGTCAGCGTCTGGAAAAAATTCGTACTGAACTGGATACTCCCATGTCGTGGGTACTGATTGGCATTGGAGTATTGATTGTTCCGGTCTTTGTGCTTTATTTACGAGAGATTGAGCAGGTTGCTGTTACCGGATTGATGGCAGTAATTATGGTTATTGCCGGTTTTCTATTCTCTGCTGTGGCAGGTTACATGGCGGGGCTAGTAGGCAGTTCTAATAATCCGATTTCGGGAGTGACCATCGCTACCATTCTGGCCACAGCTCTTCTGTTAGCTGCGCTGATGGGTACTGACGATCCCGGTAGGGGAGCGGCTGCCACAATTCTAGTAGGGGCAGTCGTCTGCTGTGCGGCGGCCATTGCTGGGGATAATATGCAAGACTTGAAGGCTGGTCATGTGCTAGGGGCAACACCCTACAAGCAGCAGGTGATGCAGGTAGTTGGGGTCGCTGCCGGAGCCTTAGCAATTGCTCCGGTACTGAATAATCTATTAATTGCTTACGGTATCGGCACTCCAACGGCTGATCAGCCCAATGCATTAGCTGCCCCTCAGGCTACGCTGATGCAAAGCGTGGCCGACGGAATTTTCCGAGGGGGGCTGCCTTGGACGATGGTAGCCATTGGAGCAGTGATTGCTGTGGTCATTATTGCCATTGATGTTTATTTGAAAAACCGAAATTCCGATTTCAGGATGCCGGTATTGGCTGTAGCGGTAGGACTATACTTACCATTGGAGTTAGATACGTCCATCTTTGTGGGTGGATTAATTGCCTGGGCGGTAGAACGATACATGCGAAAGCAGAGTAGTTCATCTTCATCTCAATTTGCTGAAGCAAAAAGTAAAGCAGCTAAGGCGGGGTTACTGCTAGCTTCCGGCCTAATCACTGGCGAAGCTCTGATGGGGATATTAATTGCAATATTGATTGTGGCAATTGGTCCCGGGCAATTTCAGATCTTTGAAGAAGCCCCAGCTGGTAGCCTACCCG
The DNA here is from genome assembly GCF_030506325.1 of Tunicatimonas pelagia. Lineage (NCBI taxonomy): Bacteria > Pseudomonadati > Bacteroidota > Cytophagia > Cytophagales > Catalimonadaceae > Tunicatimonas > Tunicatimonas pelagia. The sequence goes on from NZ_CP120683.1 coordinate 6,825,927, forward strand.
GTTTGACTTTGTTAATTATTATTGTTTTTGGTATTTATCGTACCGTAAAAAGCGTATTCGATAAAGCTGATAAATGACAAAGCCCCGTTCAACTGAACGAGGCTTCCAGGTATATCGCTCTAAGCAGCCTTATAAACTAAAACTGGCACCGATAAGAATCATTCTGCCAATACGATCGGTTCGGTAGTATTCCCGGCTATCATTACCCAGTAGATTACGAACGTTAATATAAACCTTCAGTGGGTCAACCACTCGGTACGAAATTTTGCTATTTAGTAACAACTTACTGTCAATTTGTACAGCTTCGTCTAAATCATCCTGAGCCATGTACAACGTATGTGAGTCAAAGTAATATCCGCTAAGATTCGCTTGCAAGCGAGAAGTAAACGACCCATGGGCAAAAAAGCCTCCGTATACCCGAGGAGTACTCAAAAGCTCAGTATCAATTCCATTATCAATAGTATTTAAGTTTACCAGTGGATTTTCAGCAGTAGGGGTGGGATTAAGCGGTAGCGCATTATAGTCCAGCGGCAAGTCTTCGGCTTGAGTTCGCTGAATCGTGATAAACGGTTTGAACTGAAACTTCGTGCTAGCCACATAATTAGCCGAAAATGTAACTCCACGTTGCATAAATTCAGCAGGTACTGTTTTCAGAGACAAACCACCGTAAGTGTTGATGAAGGGGCGTTCCGCTAAACCAGTAGGTGTGAGCACTAAATCGTCGAGCACAAATGTGTTAACATCTTGTAATTGTTGCTGGAAAATATCAAGGTCGATCCGAAAGCGATCCGAAATTTTAGCCCGGAAACCGATTTCAGCCATTCTGATGCTAGGGAGGACTAAATCAGTATCACCAGAATAGCGCCGTCGTATTGGAATACCGGGAAATTGACTAACTTCGAAAGTTACGTCTATATCAGCTGAAGTATTAATGGCAAAAGCACTACTGTTTGATTTGGAGTATGCGGCTCGGAATAAGAATTTATCATTTAAATTATAAGTGGTAGCGAACTGGTAAGATACGTATACGTCATCGGGGCGGGAGAACTTATCGGCTCGGACGGAGCCAATGATTCGCCAATTATCGGTGAAATTATAGTCAGCCCGAAGGGAAGCAGCCACTCCACTCACAGTAGCCTCTCCGTTAAAAAAACCGCCAAATAGTCCTTTATCCCGATAATTAGAGTCGTCGTAAGTAGCACTTTGGTAGTTAAGTGATGGTCTAAGTTGTAGCTTATCTCCTATCTTCCATTGATAATCAACGACCACATCTACGAGTTCAGCATCGTACTCTAAGACTATATCGGGTGTATCATCATAGTCGAACTGATCATAACCTCGAGTATACGATATTTTAGCACTCAGCCCGTATATCTGACTAGCAATATTAATATAGCGACTGCTGTTACCACTAAATCCGATTGATGTCCTGGGGTTAAGAAAGTTTTTTTGTACTTCCGATTCGTGCATTCCCAGGGATATATCTACGCTAATATTCTCATTAAATTGATGATTGATAAAAGCATTTATGCCTAGTTTATCTATTGCCAGTTCAGGGCGAGGATAGGTGACTTCGGCATTAGGTAATAAATCTGCTCCCTCAAGGTAGACAGATTCAACGAGAACTTCTGAGTCGTATTGACTTCTGCCGTAGACATAGTAGAGATTATCGTCCCGTTCCCGGTATTGATAGTTTCCTGATAGTATTACATTGGTTTTTTCATTGAACTTTTTTCCAACAGCAACATTGCCGATAGCAGTCGTTGGATCACCGTATTGAGCATTGGCTCGGGCGTACCATCCAGTACTTTCAGGTCGCCGGGTAATAATATTAATTACTCCCGTTGTAGCATTGGGGCCAAAGAGGGGAGCACTCGGGCCTCTTACTATCTCAATGCGTTCCACATCAATTAAATCTACTGGTAAAGCTCCCCAAATAATCGCTCCGTAGGCGTAATTAAATATTGGACGATTATCTACCATTAGCAGAGTTTGTTGATTTACTTGCGTGCCGTCAATTGAGTTACGAGTAGGATTATCAAATCCTCGTAAATGAATATCGTAGTTGCCATTGGTTGTTTCTCGAACAATGACCCCAGGGCATAATCGTAACGCTTCGGGGATGGAAGTAACTCCGGATTTCTCAATTTCTTCCCGGGTAATTGAATAACTGGAAACCGGAGCATCAAATAGACTTTCTGATTCTTTGGAAGCAGAAACAATTTCTACGTTCATCAAATCTTCTAGGGACATTTCAAACAGTGCTTCTTCATCCTGGGAATAAGCTGATTGCCAGATACAGAGTAGTCCGACAAAGAACAATACTTTACTTTTCATGCTTACTGTGTACATACTATGCTTCTTTTTGAGGCGAAGTTGAAATCAATTTGCACGAATCGCAATTAGTAGAGGAGGTAGGCAAAAAGGTATGGTGTAAGATTAGATACGCAATAGAAGAATAAGTAAAGATAGGTCAAGCCTACTATTTATTGGTTGTGGTACTATTTAGTGATTCCTTTTGGTTATAGTACTTCAAAAGCAATGTTACGCGCTAAATGGTAATCTTTCTAACAAAGTGATATAAACAATAAAATGGTATTAACCTGGCTACAACCGGCATGAATCAGAGCTTACAACACGTGGTAGAGCAGCAACTAGCGAATAGACTCTCTAAAAAAGTAAAGATTCATAATCTTACCTCAGTATCAGGAGGCTGTATCAATCATGGGGTAAGAGTAGATACTAATACAGGTTCATATTTTCTAAAGTATAACAGCAACGTACCCCGTGACCTGTTTATACGGGAGGCAGAAAATCTAGAAGTGTTACGAAAAGCCAGTACAGAACTCACTGTCCCTCGCGTGATTCTCGCTATGGAGGTATTGCAGGATCAACCAGGGATAATTGTGCTGGAGCTTCTAGAAGAAAATCGGGTAAACCAGTATCATCAGGATGAAAGGCTGGGGGTGGGGTTGGCACAGTTACACCGAGTAACTCATTCACAGTTCGGCTTTCTACATAATAACTATTGCGGCAAAACGCTACAAGACAATTCCTGGAATGAAAACTGGGTTGAGTTTTATGGGCAGCAACGAATTTGGCACTTGGTGAAGCTTATTGAGCAACACCGTAGTATTCATATCTTTGAGCAGAATATTTACTCCAATTTAATAGAGGTTCTTTCGGAGCGGATTAGTCACCAACCAGTTGCCTCGCTCACTCACGGCGATTTATGGTCGGGGAATTATTTGTACACTTCTAGTGGCCCAGCCTTAATTGACCCAGCTACTCACTACACTGACCGGGAGTGTGATTTAGCACTTATGCAAATGTTTGGCGGGTTTTCGCCAAGGGTGTGGGATACTTATCAAGAAGCATTTCCATTGCCACATGATTGGCAGGAGAGAATAGGCTTATATCAGCTATACCACTATCTCAACCATTATTTGTTATTTGGTGGTTCTTACGGTCAGCAAGCCTTAAGTATAGCGAAAAAATATTTATGATAAATCTTTTTCAAGACACAGGTATTTATTATTTGTTTTACAATGCGAATAAATGTTATGGAACTAAAGTTATGTTAAGTAATATATATTACCTATTGAACCTAAAATAGGGAAGTGGCTACCAATTGATTAAATTTGCTGAAAAACATTAAACTATGCTAGATTCAATACCCAGTGCGATAGATGCTATTAGAGAAGGCGAAATTATCGTGGTCGTCGATGACGAAAACCGAGAAAATGAAGGTGACTTCGTTTGTGCTGCCGAAAAAATCACGCCTCAAATCGTTAATTTTATGTCTACCCACGGTCGGGGACTCATTTGTGTACCTCTCACCGAAGACCGGTGTGAAGAGCTGGAACTAGAGTTGATGGTTGGTCGCAATACTTCGCACTATGATACTCCGTTCACCATTTCAGTAGACTTGATTGGTCATGGCTGTACAACTGGAATTTCGGCTTCAGATCGCTCTAAAACCATCCAAGCTTTGGTGAGCGATGCTACCCATCCGGATGACCTAGCGCGTCCGGGTCATATCTTCCCCCTGAAAGCGAAGAATGGTGGCGTACTCCGGCGAGCCGGACATACTGAAGCGGCGATTGACCTTCCTCGATTGGCCGGACTTTCTCCTGCCGGAGTGCTGGTAGAAATTATGAATGAAGACGGTAGTATGGCTCGGGTGCCAGATCTACGGAAAGTGGCGGATCACTTTGGCTTGAAGTTAGTATCTATCCAGGATTTGATTCAGTACCGTTTACAGCACGATAGCCTGATTCGTCGGGAAGCATCAGTACCGCTCGATTCTACCTACGGTCACCTTCAGCTATACGCGTACACCCAACTATCAACCAATGAGGTTCATTTAGCATTTGTAAAAGGAACTTGGGAAAGTGATGAGGTAGTTACCGTACGAGTACACTCATCTAATTTGTTTGAAGATATTTTTGGTACGCTCATGAGTAATCAGTTCAATGTGCTGAAGCGTTCCCTGGAGATTTTAGATCAGCAAGAAAAAGGGGTGATACTGTATATGAACCAAGGAGGAATAGGAAGCAATATTTTAGATCGTCTAAAAGAATTCCAGAAAAACCGCGACGGTGAGGAACGAAAGTCTATTTCGGCGTTGGGGCTGAAAATGGATAAGCGGGACTATGGCATTGGTGCTCAGATTCTTCGCGACCTTCAGGTAAACAAAATAAAACTAATCACCAACCATCCAGTAAAGCGGGCGGGTCTTCAGGGGTATGGCCTGGAAATTGTCGATCATATTCCACTAAAGAGTTAGAAATACACTATTTCTGGTTCTTTACTGTTATGTACGTATAAAATTAATGTCGTATGAAGAAATTCTTTAACTTGGGTTATCTTCTGATTTTTGCGATAAGCACTACCTACGCCCAGCAGTATTTTCCATCAGAAGTATGGCACGAAGGATCAGTTACTACCGTAGACGGTGAAAGCAGTCGGGGAAAAATCAAGTACAATTTAGAGACTGACCTTATTCAGTTCAGCAGCAACAATACCATTAAAACCTATAGTGCCCGTAAGATCATTTTCTTTGAGATTTTTGACGCGGAATACGGTCGCTATCGCGAATTTTATGCATTGCCCTACCAAATGGAGGGTGATTATAAAGCTCCTCGCCTGTTTGAAGTACTCTACGAAAACACGCTAACTCTGCTTTGCCGGGAGGAAATTGTGCAGCAAACATCAGCCATCAATGATCCCTTTTTCTACGGAAACCAAATGTTTACCCGCTTCCGGCTGGAGTACGAATACTACTTTCTGGATCATGACGGAGAGATTCAGTACTACTCTCAAAAAAAAGATGACTTGTACAATATGTTTCCCAAAAACAAAGCCAAGGTAGAACAGTATATTAAAAAGAATAAGCTCAAGCCCAACCGTCAGCGCGATCTGGTACGGGTAACGGCTTATTATAACTCTTTACTCAATTCCTAAACAGTAATTAATGGGGAAACCACTCATTCTTGTCTCTAACGACGACGGAATTTCATCCCGAGGTATTCATTTTTTAATTGATATTATGAAAGAGCTGGGGGAAGTGGTTGTGGTGGCTCCGGATAGCCCTCAGTCGGGTATGGGGCACGCAATCACAATTGGTGAACCACTGCGCCTTACGGAGACTGATTTGTTTGACGGGGTTCGATCCTACAAATGCTCCGGCACTCCCGCCGACTGCGTAAAGCTGGGCAAACACTTTGTGCTTAAAGATCAACCACCGGATTTAGTGGTTAGCGGAGTCAACCACGGCAGCAATACTTCCATTAGTGTACTGTATTCCGGCACCATGTCGGCGGCAGTAGAAGCCGCTATTGAAGGATTTCCAGCTATTGGCTTTTCATTATGCGATTTTGATGCCGATGCTGATTTTTCTCATACGGCTGAATACATTCGACAAATTGCTCAATCGGCTCTGGAAAATAATTTCCCGAAGGGAATTGCCCTCAATGTTAATTTTCCTCATAAGCAAAGGGAGCCAATTCAGGGTGTACAAATTTGTCGGCAAGCCAATGCCAAGTGGCAGGAAGAGTTTGATCAGCGTCATGATCCCTACGGGCGGCGGTATTTTTGGATGGCCGGAAATTTTGTCAATTTTGATTCAGAAAAAGATAATGATGAATGGGCCATTGCTAATAACTACGTTTCGGTGGTGCCTTGCCAGTTTGACATGACGGCTCACCAAGCAATCTCTGCGATTAAGGAATGGCGACTGACCTAATCTTGCAGTGCTCGCTCAATGGCTGATACAAATGCAAGTTCATCCCAATAAATATTATCAGGTTTTCCATGCGGATAAAATGAGGTATTCTTCATCTTGTTTACAAGCTCGCTCATTGACCAACTTTCTTGCGAAAAATCAACAGGAATAGCACTCTGCCAAGGCTTGCAGTAGTCTACCCAAGGCGAATGATTTTGCAGAAAAAAAGGTAACTGATAGTGCATATATTCCCAAACCCGGGTGGGAAAGCAGTTTTCAATACTGGGTAATATCTGATGACTGATCATTCCGAAATGGGCTTCTTGCATGGCTGCCAATAATTGCTGATGCGGAATGGGTTGTAAACTAATAGTGGGAACAATCCAGGATTTGATTGCTAGTTGATTGATAAGCTGTTGGTACGTATCCACCTGAGTAACGTGTCCCATCAGTACGAATCTCAATTTACCTTTTAATGCCCGATACAATGACTCCGCAAAACGGATCGCATCCCAAATGCCGTAAAAAGTGCTGATCGTTCCGGTGTAGACCAGTGTAACTTGGTCGTCATTCGCTGGATACTTAGTGCGTGGTTTAGCCAGTACCTTATTCTCTAACAACAAATGAGAGTACTGCCGAAGCCAAGGCTTTTCCTGAAAGTACCCAGCTTCGGCTACCAATAATTGCTGAGAACGGGTAGCTAATTGTTTATCTAAATACTCAATGAAGTGAGCCAACCATTTTCTTAGTCTTTCTCTTTTTCCGTGGTGGTAGACAATATTACGGGTGTGATTCTCTCGTATGTCGTAAAATACTTTTGTTTGGGTAAATAGTAGCGCGTACAACAAAACTGCCGGAGCCAGCTCAGGGGTATTAACTATAATGAAGTTCGGCCTAGTCTGAAAAAGACAAAAAAACGCGCGAAAATTCGCCAATAATCGGGCAAAACTTCGCAGGTTAAACCGGAAGATTGGGTGAAATTTTATATCAGTAAACGAGGAATGTGTATTTGAGTAAAATCCTAGTATATTCACCGAAAATTTACCGGTACGAGCTAACGACTGCGCCATCTTATGGTACATTCGCGTATCATCTACCGGCTTTAGCACTGACACAATCGCCCCAACACTTTTTTTCACAATTTCTGCCCTTTAATTTTAAGCAAATCTGGTTTATGGAACTTCAGCAAATGATTGAGGCGGCCTGGGAAGACCGCTCGCTCTTACAAGATAAAGATGTAAAAATAGCGATAAAATCCACTATCGATGATTTGGATCGGGGCAAAAAGCGAGTAGCTGAGCCTCAGGGGGGCAAGTGGGTAGTTCATGATTGGATCAAGAAAGCGGTAATCCTATACTTTCCTCTTCAGAAAATGAAAACACTAGAGGTAGGCCCGTTTGAGTTTCACGATAAAATGAAACTCAAAACTGGGTACGAAAAACTCGGGGTGCGAGTAGTTCCTCACGCTATTGCCCGCTACGGTGCTCACTTGGCAAAGGGAGTGGTTATGATGCCTTCTTACGTCAATATCGGAGCTTACGTAGACTCAGGGACTATGGTAGACACTTGGGCTACGGTAGGGAGTTGTGCTCAGATCGGTAAAGATGTGCATTTGAGCGGTGGAGTAGGGGTGGGCGGAGTTCTCGAGCCGATACAAGCAGCCCCGGTAATTATTGAGGACCATGCATTTATCGGTTCTCGCTGTATTGTGGTAGAGGGAGTTCGTATTGGAAAAGAAGCGGTGCTAGGAGCCAATGTCACGCTAACGGCCAGTTCAAAAATTATTGATGTCACCCAAGATGCAGCTGTAACTTACCAAGGCGAAGTGCCACCGCGCTCGGTAGTCATCCCTGGCTCGTACACCAAAGAGTTTGCCGCCGGGCAATATCAGGTACCTTGTGCGTTAATTATCGGACAACGTAAAGAAAGTACTGACCGAAAAACTTCGTTAAATCAAGCATTACGCGATCACCAAGTAGCAGTGTAGTGCTTGTTCAGGCTATTTTCAACTCTCAGAATAAAATCAAAATATTAAGCTAGTATCCAACATGAAATTATTTTTTTATTTCGTTTTGTGCATTTCTCTTCTCACTGCTTGTGGTGATAGTCAATCTCAAGAAGGCGATAAATTATTTAATCAGGGAAAATACGAAGCAGCTATTCAGCAGTACGAGGCGTATCTAGAATATAACCCAGAAGACTTAACTTCAGTGTACAATCAAGGTAGAGCGTACGAGGAGTTGGGGCAAACTGACCAAGCACTAGAGAATTACGAAAGAGCTTTGAAGATTGATCCTAACCATGCTAATTCTATGATGAGTATTGGTAAGTATCACTTCCGCAAGAAAAATTACGCAGATGCTTCTTTCTACTTCTCCAAAGCTTCAGAAATTATGCAAAGTAACCCTCAGGTATTCTTCCTGAAGGGGCGCACGCACCACAAACTAGGCGAAACAGATGAAGCTATGGAAGCCTACGATTTGGCAATTAGTAAAGACCGCGACTACGGCGAAGCTTACCTTTACCGAGGCGCACTAAAAGTATACCAAGGTAAAAAAGGGGCTGGGTGCAGTGACATTCGATCGGCTCAATCGCTCAAGGTACCCGAAGCTGAAACAGCCCTTGCTGAATACTGTAATTAGGAGATAAAAATTCTAAACTGAGATTCGCAAATTTCAAATTGGAAACTTGTGAATCTGCTACTCATTCAAATTGGCGAGATACTTTTTGAGACTTCGGGCCTTCCTGATAATCGTAAAACCCTTCACCCGATTTTATACCCAATTTCTGCGCGGCTACCATATTTACTAGCAATGGACAAGGTGCGTATTTTGGATTACCAAAACCTTGGTGAAGCACTCCCATGATCGATAAACAAACATCTAAGCCAATAAAATCTGCTAAGCGAAGCGGACCCATTGGATGGGCCATTCCCAGTTGCATGATTTGATCGATTTCATTTACTCCCGCTACTCCCTCGTAGAGCGTGTAGATGGCTTCGTTAATCATGGGCATCAGAATACGGTTGGAGACAAAGCCCGGATAATCATTCACTACCAACGGAATTTTCTGCAATTGTTCTGCCGTCTGCTGAATTATGGATGTGACCTCGGCATCGGTAGCGTAGCCATTGATAATTTCTACTAACTTCATCACGGGTACCGGATTCATAAAATGCATCCCAATTACCTGAGCAGACCGTTTGGTTTCGGCGGCCAAGGCAGTAATTGAAATAGATGAAGTGTTCGTCGCTAAAATAGCCTCGGGTTTGCTAGCCTGATCCAGCGTTTGGAAAATTTCTTGCTTGACGTGCATATTTTCAGTAGCTGCTTCGATAATCAAATCAGCCGAAGCGATCCCTTCCGATAGCGATGAAGTGGTAGAGAGATGATTCAGTGCTGCCGACTTTTCTTCTTCCGTAATCAGTTCTTTCGCTAGTTGCCGATCTAAATTCTTAGTAATGGTTTGCATAGCTCGGTCGAGCTGATCCTGATGGATATCGACCAATACAGTGGTAAATTTGTGGAGAGCAAACACATGAGCAATTCCGCTGCCCATAGCTCCGGCACCTACCACGGCTACGGTATTTATTTCATTTTTCATATTTATCTGTTTGAATTACAGCAACTTATACTATGTAGTTTAAAGTAAAATTTTCAGAGTAATCTTACGAAAAAAAGTACTTGACATATGCAAATACCAGTATTTTCGTTACAATTTGGAAAAGAAATTGTAATTAGCCAGAATAACAACACTTTTGGCAAATTAGCTCAGTATGATACTCAGGTGTGTTATCAGTCTATTATTTTTTTGCGTGTCCTCGCTAGCCCTGGCTCAGCCCGGATTCGAGCCGATGGGTCAAGATGACCAGTCTAGCTATCCGCTACGAGCATTTCTCAATAAATTTTCGGTCAATCTGAGCTCCGGTTACGGACGCACATTCTATCGGCATACACTCACAAATAATAATTATGTTCGCACCTCTGCGGGGTCATTCATATACCCTAACGGTGAGAGCGGAACTAACCCTGCCTACGCCAACTGGTTTAACGGAGTAAGTCCGGCTAACTTAACCCTCCCTACCAATCCGGATAGTCTGACGCTGGTGACTAGTGATTCTTCTTCCATCAACATGCAAGGGGGCGGATACAATATTCCTATCAATCTACTGATATATTTTAATTTGTACCGATTTCGGATTGGAGGAGGAATTTCAGCCGATTTTCATCGGGTAAATCCCCCGCAGCCAGAAGATTTTCGCTCTTTTTTTCCTGCTCCGCCTTCGTTTCGAACTACCCAGCTTCGGTACTTCGGTATGCTAGGCTACAGCGTTTACGAGTACTATGATTATGCGTTTGGGGTAGACCTTCGGGCGGGGGTCATAAGAATGGGCCGTGGATTTGATCGAGGTCTTGTGGAAGCTAGCCCCTTCTTTAATGCCGGGGTCACCATTGAAAAAGTCTTTTCTGAATACTTTCGAGTATATCTACGGCCGGCATATGAGTTTAAAAGCTACAATTTACAGTTACCCGATGGCCCTACCACGGCGATGAGCCACCGCAACTCCGCTGTCTTTCTCACGCTGGGGGTAAGTATTAACTACCCCGATATGCCCCGTTCGCCCATTAAAGCCGATAAAACGCAGATGAAGCATTACGTAACCGATCCTAAAACCGGAGTACGGCGCGAGGTGCGTGGGCAACCGTTTTGGCGTAAGCAAGACCCTAAGATTGGTGAGCTTTACCCCGAATTAATCAAAACCAAGCGAAAACGGCAGGCAAGACGAAAACAATTTTTCCGAAAAAAGAAAAAATAGCCTATTTCTCGTGGGTTCGTGTACCTTTTTAGGAGGCATTCACTTAATTTTTGTAAATTGCCCGCTAGTTTAAACGTCCATACCTACACCTTTAACAACACATGGCCGAAAGTGATAAGGAGAATATTATTCCCATAAATATTGAAGATGAGATGCGAGGGGCGTACATCGATTACTCGATGTCGGTCATTATTTCCCGGGCGTTGCCTGACGTACGCGATGGTTTAAAACCCGTCCACCGCCGAGTGCTGTACGGCATGTTAGACTTGGGTCTTACGCATACAAAGTCTCACAAAAAATCAGCCCGTATTGTGGGAGAAGTACTTGGTAAGTACCATCCTCACGGAGATACCTCAGTATACGATACCATGGTACGAATGGCGCAGCACTGGTCGATGCGCTACATGCTAGTAGACGGTCAGGGTAACTTTGGCTCTATCGACGGCGATTCACCCGCCGCCATGCGCTACACCGAAGCTCGCTTGCAGCATATTGCAGAAGAGATGCTAGGCGATATCAATAAAGATACTATTGACTTTCAGCCTAACTTCGATGACTCGCTGAAGGAACCCGTTTGTTTGCCGAGTAAACTACCCAATATTTTGGTAAACGGCACTTCCGGTATTGCAGTAGGCATGGCGACCAATATGCCTCCGCATAATTTATCCGAAGTTATTGAGGGAATTAAACAATACGTTGATAACGAAGATATTACCATATCGGAGTTAATGCAGTACGTGAAGGCTCCTGATTTTCCCACCGGAGCGATTATTTATGGTTACCAAGGAGTAAAGTCAGCGTTTGAAACTGGACGAGGACGCGTGGTAATGCGAGCCAGGGCTGAAATTACGGAAAGTAAAACGGGTAAGCCTCAGATTGTGGTTTCGGAAATTCCCTACCAGGTGAATAAAGCCTCCATGATTGAGAAAACGGCAGCAATGGTGAACGATAAGCGGATTGACGGAATTTCCGATATTCGCGATGAATCTGACCGTAAGGGGTTACGCATTGTTTACGATCTGAAGAGAGATGCTGTTCCGAACGTTGTTCTTAACAACCTGTTTAAGTATACTCAACTACAGTCTTCTTTTGGGGTAAACAACGTTGCGCTGGTAAAAGGCCGACCGTACACCCTCAACCTAAAGCAGATTATTGGTTACTACGTAGAGCATCGTCACGATGTAGTAGTACGGCGAACCCAGTTTGAGTTACAGGAAGCCGAGCGTCGGGCTCATTTGTTACAAGGTTATCTTATTGCCCTGGATAATATTGATCGAGTCATCGAGATTATTCGGGGTTCTCGCGACCCGGAAACGGCTCGCAATAGCTTAATCAAAGAATTTGAGCTAACCGAAATTCAGGCTCGCGCCATTCTCGATATGCGGTTGCAGCGCTTGACTGGGCTAGAGCGGGAGAAAATTGAAAGTGAATACGATGAAGTGCTGAAGCAGGTAGCCTACTACAACGAAGTGCTGGGAAACCGTGATCTCCGGATGGGAATTATCAAGGATGAGCTGGATGAACTAAATCAGCGGTTTGGTGATGAGCGTCGCACCCAGATTGTGCATAGCGCGGAAGATATTGGCATTGAGGATATTATTCCCAATGAACCGATGGTTATTACCATTTCGCATAAGGGTTACATTAAACGGAACCACATTGATGAATACCGTTCGCAAGCCCGGGGTGGAGTAGGTTCGCGGGGGGCTTCAGCCAAAGATGGCGATTTTACCGAACACTTGTTTATTGCCAACACCCATAACTACTTGCTTATCTTTACCGAAATGGGTCGCGTGTACTGGTTGAAGGTTTTTGAAATTCCCGAAGCCGGTAAAGCAGCTAAGGGACGAGCTATTCAAAACCTAATTAATATTCCGGCAACCGACGGGGTAAGGGCGGTCATTAATGTGAAAAACCTGGATGATCCGGATTATATCAACAACTCACACATTGTAATGTGTACGGTCAACGGAACCATTAAGAAGACTGTGCTAGAAGCATTCTCTCGTCCGCGGGTTAATGGAATTAATGCAATCACGATTAATGATAATGACCGCTTGCTTGATGTAAATATGACCGATGGAAAGTCGGAGATTGTTCTGGCGGTGCAGTCGGGGCGAGCTATTCGTTTTCCGGAAGATGAAGTACGGCCGATGGGGCGTAACGCCGCTGGAGTTCGGGGTATTAGCCTGGATAGTGGCGAAGATCGGGTGGTTGGTATGGTCTGCCTGGATGATGCCGATGAAAAAACGCTCTTGGTTGTTTCTGAAAATGGTTATGGAAAGCGGTCAGATATTGATGAATACCGTATTACCCGTCGGGGTGGTAAGGGGGTGAAAACTCTGAATGTCACTTCTAAAACCGGGAAGCTGGTTAGCATAAAGAAAGTAGCCGATCAGGACGACCTAATGATCATTAACAAATCAGGCATTATGATCCGTACTCCGGTATCTAATTTGCGAGTGATGGGTCGGGCTACACAGGGGGTGCGGCTTATTCGCTTAAATAATGACGACTCCATTGCCTCGGTTACCAAAGTGGAAATTGAAGATAGCATTAAGAGCAGCCAAGAAGAAATTAACCCGGCTTCAACCGATACACCAGCGTCTGAGGAAGAAACTACTTAAATAGCTAAACTTTTTCTTATTTTAATTTTACTACATATCATGAAACAATTGCAATTACTACTTGTAGCATTAATTGCTTTGCCTATACTTACTTTCGGGCAAGCGAAGAATGTTCGTAAAGCTCAATCATCCCTTGAAAGAGGCGAACTAGCCGAAGCCAAACAATTTATTGATCCGGCCATTAACGACGAAAAAACCAAAGAAGATGGCAAAACCTGGTATACCTACGGCGATATTTACCTAGCTATTGCCACTGACTCTACCAAGTCTGTACAAGCTGAAAAACCTTACGAAAAAGCCTTAATGGCATACCGTAAAGTGAAAGAACTGGAAAAGGAAAATTCTCTCTATGCAGTACAGGCTGAGCAACAGGTTCAGCAAGTATGGGGTAACGCTGTTAACAACGGTGCCAGTCTTTACTCTGCTCAAAACTACGATGAGGCAATTAAGCTATTTGATGTAGCAAAAATGGCCATGCCCGATGATACTACGGCGTATATTTACGGTGGAATTTCAGCTCAGCAAGCGGGTAACATGGCAGTTGCTGCCGAGAATTATGCTCATCTGGTTGACTCTCTGGATTATAAAAGTAAAGATTTCTATAACAGCCTGATCTACATTTACCTAGTAGAGAACAAAGACGAAGCCAAGGCTCTAGATTATTTACGGAAAGCACAGGATGTATTTCCTGATGATCCAGAATTTCTGAAGCGGGAAATCACTATGCTAATCAATAATGAAAAGTACGACGAAGCCAAGCAAAAGCTTTCTAAAGCAATTGATGCCGAACCCGACAACGCAATGTTATACTACAACCAAGGCTATCTGTACGAACAAATGGATGACAGTGAGCAAGCTATTGCCAGCTACGAGAAAGCTATTGAAAAAGACCCACAGTACTTTGATGCCAACTTTAACTTAGCAGCGTTTTACTATAACGAGGCAGCTGACATTTTAGCCGAAGCTAACGATATGGATCTAAAGGAATACCAGGAAAAAGGTGAAGCTATTGAGGCACAAGCTAAAAGCTTCTTCGAGAAGGCTTTACCGTACTTAGAAACGTCTCAATCACTAGAACCCGATAATCAGAAAGTACTAGAAACGCTAGCTACTGTTTATCAGCGATTAGAAATGAGTGATAAGGCTGAAGAGATTAATAGTAAGCTGGAAAGTATGTAATTTCTTGAAATCACGCTAAAACCTTTCATTATTAGAGGGATAGGACTGGATGTTCTATCCCTTTTTTAATAGGTATACGCCTTACACCAAAGTGAAAAGAACAGTAGAATCTTACCTATACTCTATAGCTTCTTTAGCAAAGGTTTTGTAGAAATAGTTGGTTGATAAAGGAAATAGCCCACAGGTTTGCTGATCCTACGTATTTATTGGTTATAAATCCTCTCAAAAAGCACACAGTTTGTATTACTCTTTACGAAAAAAAGTTCAACGAATAAAAAAAAATGTGGTAAATATGGGCACAGTGTAAATCTTTTTATAAGATAACGTATTTCATGGCTACTAAAAGCTCCGCACGTCCCTCACAGGCTGAATTAGAGCAAGCTATCGCTGGTTGTGCTAGCGAACCTATACATATTCCGGGTTATATTCAACCCCACGGTTACCTTATTGAGTACGACCGGAAGGAAGAGACTATTCGGGCAGTCAGCGAGAACATAGAAGAGTTTTTAGGAATAGCGACTAAAGAGTTGTTAAGCAAAAACTTATCTCTACTATTTGAAGAGATAAATATCGCCCTAATCCTCAAGAAGATTGAGCAGGTAGAAAGGCAAGATCACCCATCTTATTTTTTATTTCATCGTCCGCTTAACATAGCCTTTCGACAAATGCCTGAAATCGAGTTCGAAGTGAGTGTCCATACTTTGCCCGATACTGCTCTTTTGGAGTTAGTACCCCGAACCAAGCAAAGTGAGCTGGATTTCTTCGAGTTTAACGAACTTACCCAAGATACTCTCTACTGGCTCAACAAAATCGGAACTACTCCCGATGAAAATATCTTCGGAATATGCGCTAGGGAAATTAAAAAGATTACTGGCTTCGGACGGGTAATGATCTATCGGTTTGATAGTGATTACAACGGTCAGGTTATTGCTGAAGACTGCGGGGCTATGGACAGTTTTTTGGGGTTACATTTCCCGAGTACCGACATCCCACCGCAGGCTCGCGAGCTTTACTTAAAGAATTGGTTCCGAATTATTTCAGATATTGACTATCAACCAGTGGCTATCGCTCAGAAGAAGGTTGAGGCCAATCCGATAGACTTGTCCTATTCTTTACTGCGCAGTGTTTCTCCGGTGCATGTTCAGTATCTGAAGAATATGGGCGTGCAAGCTTCAATGTCTATTTCTATTATCGTAAATCAGAAATTATGGGGCTTAATTGCTTGTCATCATCATGTACCTTGCTACGTTTCTTCGGCTCGGCGTACGGCTGCTATATACTTAGGACAGTATCTCTCGCTCCACATCAGTCGGCAAGAGAAGGGGCTAATTAAGGAACGAAAATTTGAGGCAAAGTCATTTCAAAACCTGCTCTTGACTAACGTAACCAGTGACCTGAGTACATTCTATCGGGTGGTGGAAGAGCATGAAAATAGAATCCTCAAATTGGTTGAGGCCGATGGCATGATGCTCATCTTACAAGACAAAGTTACTGTTTCTAATGGGCTGGTTGTTGATGCCGTTCATATTAGCGATTTTGTAGAGTGGCTAAACGGTGCTACCAAGAACACACTTTATTACGCTACTGACCAGTTGCAAAATGAGTATGGTAAAGCTGAACGGTTTCAGAATAGCATTTACGGAGTGCTGGCTATACCACTATTGGGCTACCAAAACTCTTATGTCATTTGGTTTAAAAAAGAGTTACTGGCTTTGGTTCACTGGGGTGGTTCTAAAGAGAAGGCAATAGGCGTAAACAAGCAAGGGCAATTAACACTGACCCCCCGTACGTCTTTTGCTACCTTTCAGGAAACAGTACAGGGAATATCTTCGCCTTGGGAAGAAATTGATATAGAGATAGCTCTTGAGTTCGCCCAGTCTTTAGCCTTGCTACAAATTAAGTATTTACAAGAAGTTAGAGAAGATCGCGATCAGCTTAGGGCACTCAATGTTCAACGGGCGTTTCACTTGAAAGAGTCGCTTATACAGGAACAATTGGTAACTCAGCGACTACACGCCGTGCTAGAAAGCTCCTCTGACGCTATTGTTGCCTTAGACAGTGATTTATCTATTATTGTACTGAACAACAACTATCAGAAACTATTTCAGAATAGGTATGGCAAAGTGCCCCAAATCGGAGATAGTCTACTTTCCTCTAGCAAGGAAGCTAAAGAAAAGAAACGATTACTTAATATCTGTAAGCTCGCCTTTAAAAGCGAAAAGCGACAGGAGTTTTTTGATGATTATCATGATCTTACCGGAAATCTGGTTTACACTCAGACCACAGTAGATATGCTTTACGACCACCAGGAAGAAGCTATTGGTACCCTGGTGAATATTCGGGATATTACTAAAATGAAGACCGCCGAGCTTGAAATAAAACAATTATTTGCTAAGTATCGTCTGGTTGTTAAATCTGTTTCTTCCCTGGTTTGGACTACCAATCCCCAGGGTGAGTTTGATACCATTCAGAAGGGCTGGTGTGAGTACACTGGGCAAGAGCTTGAGCAGTATTCGGGACTAGGATGGCTTAACGCTATTCATGTGGAAGATCGCAGTGAATTGAATACTTTGTGGAAAGAGGGCGTAGATCAGCAGGAAGAATGTGAGTTTGAGGCGCGTATTTGGAACCAGGCAACCAAAGAGCACCACTTTGCCAAAGTATTTGCTATTCCCATTCGAAACCGTACCAATGCTATTGATGAGTGGTTTTGCTGCTGCTTAGATATGCAAGCGACCAAGGAGCGGGAGATGAGCTTAGAGAAGGCATTAATCGAGCTAGAAGCTTCTAATCTGGAGTTAGAGCGGTTTGCCTACGTAGCTTCTCACGATTTGCAGGAACCGCTGCGGATGATTAGTAGCTACCTAGAACTTATTGAGCGGCGCTATCGAAATATACTCGATATCAAAGGAATTTCCTTTATGAACTACGCGATCGATGGGGCGAACCGTATGAAACGGCTCATTCAAGATATTCTAGCCTACTCGCGCCTAAGCAAGTATGAAGATATTACTGAGGTTGATATCACCTCTATAATCCATCAGGTTTGTGAACAACAGATGATGCGTATTGAAGAAAAAAATGCTGTTATACAAACTGCTAACTTGCCTGTAGTTAGGGGGGTATCTTTTCAGATAATTCAGCTCTTCTCTAACCTAATTAGCAATGCCCTAAAATTCAGCGTAGCTGATCGCCAACCAATCATTAGTATTAAAGCGGTTGAGCAAGAATCCCATTGGAAGTTCTCGGTGGAAGATAATGGGGTGGGTATTCCCAAAAAACATCAAGAGAAAATTTTTGAGTTGTTTTTTCGGGCACACGCTGATCCCAAGTATCAGGGCACAGGCATTGGCCTGCCCATTTGTAAACGAGTGGTGGTTAACCACGGTGGTACTATTACTATTCAATCTAAAGTCAATACTGGAACTACCCTCATTTTTACGCTTTTAAAAACTCCTACACTATGATGATTAGAAAAGTTAGAATTCTATTAATTGAAGACAACCCAGGCGATGTTCAATTAACTCGGGAAGCCCTGAATGAAAAGTATGCTAATGAGGTAATACTAGAAACAGTAGGCGATGGGGAAACGGCTATCAATTATTTATTTCGTCGTCCACCTTTTCAAGACGCCTATCCACCTGATCTTATTCTGCTAGATATTAACTTACCTGGCATTAACGGTATTCAGGTACTAGAGCAACTAAAGAATGCTTCTGCTTTACGAAAAATACCCGTAGTTATATTAACCACCTCGCAATCCGATCGGGATGTGTCTTCAGCTTACGGCCAGTACGCTAACTCATATTTGATTAAGCCTTCAAGTTTTATAGAGTTTGTTGAAACTATTCAGCAACTAAAGAAATACTGGTTTAATCTAGTCAGGCTACCAACTGATTATAAAGCAGCCTCCTAAATTATCCGAGTTTTAGAATTATAAATGCTTTATGATTTCATCTGAGAATGAACTAAGTAATATAGACTCAAGCAATACAATTGCAAAAACAAAACTCAAACTACTACTGATTGAGGATAACGCTTTGGATGAAGAGCTATTTCGCGAAGCATTATCGGAGACTGCCTACGCATTTTCAGAGATAGTTACAGTTAGTACGCTAGAATATATTACCGAAGAATTGCGCAGCGAGCCGTTTGATTTAGTATTGTCTGATCTAAACTTACAACAAGATACTTATTCAGCGACACTAGATCAATTAAGAGAATTCTTCAGATACTGCCCGGTGGTACTATTAACCGGGCTTAATAATCTAGATGTTGCCCGACAGGCTCTTAACGCTGGGATCGCTGGTTTTATTACTAAAGAATTACTTCGGCCTGGTCTGCTTGAATACACTATTTTGCAGTCATTAGAATACTTTAAAAAGTTGCGCTTGCACAATAGTGCTTTACGCTCATCCCTTCAAGGTATTACCAGTCAGATAAGGCAGGCTCAAGCGGATACTCAGCATACTGATACATATTTACAGAAAGCTTTAATAATGGCTGAGAGGTTAGCGACTAGTTTTGACTGATCATATTTATGATGCATTGTACTTAATTGAATTCTTCTTTATTTAACATAATATAAATTATTTAACTTTTTCCAGCGACTCAATATTCTACCTTAATGCATTTAAAAGCTGCTTACTATTCAAATATTCAAAATACCTTGCTGTTACATTGAAGTCTTCGTCTAAAATCACCAAAGTTGGAGGAGCAAATTGCCCTTTCTTTAACGCTAATAGTTGGGCAATTTGATGGATTGGAGTTCTGAACTTACCTATCTGATCGTTGATAAATATCTGTCCTCCGAAGGCAATCTCTGCCTTGGTCTCCGCGTCGAAGCGTACAGCATAGTAGTATTCATTCAAGACGTTAATTACCTCAGGTTTTGTGAATACCACCTTATCCATTTTGCGGCAGTAGGTACACCAGTCGGTGTAGAAATCAATGAATACTTTTTTGGGTTGGTCGTTGCCACAGTTGGTGGCCAAAGAATCTTCTAGTTGTTCAAAAGTTAACCAGCGCACCGATTCCGCTTCCTGTGCACTTGAGTAAGCGCACAGGAAAAGCGAAACGGCTATAAAGCAGCCTACAATTTTACATGGCTTTTGAATCAATGTAGATTACCTATTTTTACTGAAATGAAAACGGAACGCGGAGCCATTGGCCCATAGATAAAGTCAGAATCACGCTCAGGTCCGGAGTCAAATTCAGGCTGATAACTGTTGAAAATATTTTTAACCCCACCGCTCAATTCTAAGTGGAAATCTTCGGCCACATCAAAATGGTAGCTAGCTTTTATATTTACATCCAAAAACGATTCAGAATCGATCAAATCCAGGAAGCCAGTCTCGCTTACAACGCGCGGTACGATCATAGAGCCAGTATAAGTACCCGTTAAATCTACTGTAAATGCATCGGTAACGTTGTAAAAGGTGGTGAAATAGCCATACAGGTTCGGAGTTCTCACAAATTCATCTACAGTTACCGTATTCACAGCGACAACATTTTCCGCATCTGATGCTCCTTCTTCTGGCTCAAAAAGAATTTGTGACTCATTATAACTGGTCTGCTGGGCAGTACCTCCAAGCTGAAAAGTAAACTTACTGGAAGGCGAATACCCCCCTTCAAAGTTAATACCTGATACAATAGCTCCTTCACCATTTCTCACTTCTTCTACAATAGAACCGTTGGGTAGAACAGAACCAGCACTTACCTGGGTGAATGGATTTTGTAACTGAGTGTAGAAACCTTCCAACAAGAAATTGACCTGTGTCAACCCTACACTTTTGGTGTAATTCAGTGATCCGGTAAATGCATCGGAAGTTTCTTTATCCAGACCTTCAGACAAAATTACAAAAAGGGGTTCTCCTCCCACTGAGGAAATGTGCAGATCTTCATTGAACGCCTGTGGTGCTCGGAAGCCCCGAGCATACCCACCTCTGAACCGTAGGTTCTCATTTATTTTATAAAGTAAAGTAGCCCGTGGGCTAAGCACCCCGATATTTATGTCCGCAGTGTTATTAATATCACCAATTTGATAATTTCCATTTACATCTGAAACATCGTATCTCGCGCCCAGTAATGCAGTAAACCGTTGGGTTGGCTTCCATTCGTATTGTGCGAAAAGCCCAGTTGTATTCACTTGCTGATCAATTAAGCGATTATAACCCTGAATTTCATCTTTGGTATCATACGTCTGATTTTCAACTCCTACTGTAACCACATCATCATTAGTGAAGTAGTGGTTGTATTGAACACCCGCAACCACTGCCAGGTCTTCGGTAAGCCCATAGGCATTGATGGCTAACAGGCTATCTTCGGCGGTTCTACCTCCGCCTAAGCCTCCGTAGTAACTTCCTCGTTCGGTGCCTTGGGCAGAAACATAGATCGAAACCTTATTTTGGCCTCCCCTACTCCACCGTTCATAATTGAGACCACCAAAAAAAGTGTTGTGATCGAGCTCTTCCGTAATATCGGTAAAATGGGGAGCCAAATCTAGGCGATCACCCCCTCGCCGGTATTCCTCAAGTGCGCTAAAGTCAACGGAGATTTTGCTACGTTCTCCCGGTTTGAAGAAAGCTCTTGCCCCCAATACTGTGTTTTCTAACTGCACCAGTTCGGTAAACCCATCTCCATTGGCATCGTAACTGTCCCGATGGCGGTTCATTCCGTAAAAAGTGACTCCACTGGTCAGGTCCTCGTTGACAATTGATCCATTAAAGTTAAAAGTCTGATCGACCGCGCCGCCATCAATCAAAGCCGTATTTGAGCGGATTTCCCAAGTGTTTTCTACAGGTTCTCGGGTGATAATATTAATCGTACCGCCAATAGCATTAGAACCGTAGAGAGCCGATCCTCCACTCCGAACCACCTCTACCCGCTCCACAATGTTAGTAGGAATTTGATCCAGTCCGTATACGCTATTTAAGGCACTAAAAATGGGGCGACTGTTAATGAGAATCTGGGAATAAGCTCCTTCCAGACCATTGAGACGAACCTGTGTGAAACCGCAATTCTGGCAGTTAGTTTCTACCCGCACTCCCGGTTGGAAGTTCAAGCCCTCAGAAATAGCAATGGATTGGGTAGCATTAAGTAGTTTTTTGCCTACCACGTTCACCACTACTGGCGATTCTTTTCTTGATAGTTCATAACGAGTACCGCTCACCACTACTTCATCCAGGTTAAGTTTATCTTCATTAAGATTAATATTAATCTGATTATCCTGCCCTTCTTTAATTTCTACTTGGCGAGTTAAGGACTGATAACCTACCTGACTGATCTTAAAAGTTTGTTGCCCAACTGGTATATTCTCCATATAATAGTTGCCCTGCTCATCGGCATTGGTTCCCATATTGGTTCCTACCAGTTGTATGGTTGCAAAAGGTACTCCATCACCGCCAGCACGAACCTTTCCGCTCAGTGTTCCGGTATTTTCTGTGGTTTGCCCGTAGGCATGCATTATAAAAACAGATAAAAATAGTACTAGTAAAGCTAGGTATTTCATGTAATGAGGTTTAGCATATTTCTATAGATAATATTTAGAATAACAAATATATTAATTTAGATTAATCTAAAAAAAATTAACCTACTTTTTTACTCTTGAAACGTGTACGATGCGAGTCAGCATTAGGCTTAGCCACACCCTCAAAAAAGTAGACCTCTTCCCCTCCCCTTCCGCCAACTGAAAGCGTAGTAAGGTGCATCCAGAAAGAAATTTGGCTATGGTAATATCTCAGATCCCCGTAGCGCGATGGCATGATATCGTTTAGGTTTGATTATCTGAGGCCGGATGCTTATTTTCAAACAGCCCGTTTTAGGCCTTTTTGATTATAATTGTACAGCTAAACCAATTTTCATGGCTCGCCTTACTCCTGTTTTTCTACTACTTTGGGTAAATCTCACTGCTTTTGCCCAAGAAACTCTTTATGTAGGCACTTACTCCGTGCGAGGTAGCGAGGGAGTCTACGTGTATTCTTTTGACCGCGATAACAATTCTTTTGAACTAGTACAAACAGTAAGCACACCCGAAAGCCCATCTTTCCTAGCAATTAGCCCGGACGAAAATTATCTCTATTCGACAAATCGGGGTGGCACTGAAGGTTACCCTGACTGGGGCTCAGTTTCTTCTTTTTCTATTGATGAAAAGACGAGTAGGTTGTCACTTCTAAACGAGGTTTCTTCTTACGGGGTGAGCCCATGCCATGTGGCGGTAGATGATGAGCAAAACTGGTTATATATCTCGCACTACGGGGGTGGTTCGCTATCGGTCTTCCCAGTTGAAGCCAACGGAAAGATAGGAAACTTAGCTGATTCGGTTCAACATACCGGAAGTAGTGTGAATCCGAAACGCCAAGAAGCACCCCACGTACACTCCATTCAGGCGGTGCCCCAGAGTGACTACTTTCTTACTGCTGATCTGGGCTTGGATGAGGTAAAAGTGTACCAAATGAATGGTTCAGATGCTACAGAAGCATTTGCAATTACTACCGAACCCGGCAGCGGCCCTCGTCACTTTACCCAATCGGCTGATAATCGTTTTATTTACATAGCTGAGGAGTTGACTTCTACCGTCAGTGTGCATACGTTAGACCCAAAGGGGAAGAAAACCGGTCAAACTCAACGGGTTTCTACCCTCCCTGATTCATTCGCGGATAATAACACTGTGGCTGTATCCACGGTAGCCGACATTCATCTAAGTCCTGACGGAAAGTTTCTGTATGTCTCCAATCGTGGTCATAACAGTTTGGCAATATATGAGGTAGATGAAAGAGACGGAACGCTTACCCCGAAAGGGCATCAATCTACGCAAGGCGAAACTCCTCGTAATTTTGCTATGGACCCGCAGGGTGAGTTTGTACTGGTGGCCAATCAGAATACCGATAATATTGCGTTCTTTGAGCGCGACCAGCAGACTGGCCAGCTCACCCCTACCGATACCGAATTATCCGTACCTAGCCCGGTTTGTTTAATTCTGAAATCGAACTGACGACCTTACAATGATTGTTAAGCTCTCCACATTTCTAGTAAAAGAAGTCTTTTACCCCGGTGATTAATTCGTTTTTAAGCTTAAAAATGACGATGGAATCTACCGAGATGCTATTACCTAGATTGGTGTAAAGAATAACCGTATTCTGGTAGAAACGGTCGGTGTCAAACAAAAATAGAAAACGGGTGACCTATCCATTAAGCAAAAAGCGGAACTTGAGCGATGGGACGAGAACCGGGACATGGGCAAAAGCAATCGCCAGGATATTAAAAAGCCATTGGCAGCATTGGACGAAATACTAAGCAGTATTATTGTCCTCTAGTAATGCAGATTCACCCATCTGATCTAGTTCTTCCCAATCTTCAAACGTTAGTTCGGTGAATTCTTCTCCGACAGGTTCTTTAGGTTTGGTTAGCAAAGCGGCGGTCATAATCAAGCTAGTTACCAGCACCGTACATAAGAGAATGCCCGAGTTAAACTGGTCAGTCACGAGTTGGGCAGGAATGGAGAAAAATAGTAAAATAGTGATCAGTCCGCGGGGGGCTACCCACAGTTCGGGCAGTATGTTACGGAAAAGAATACTTTTCAGACAGATGTAGCGGATTACATACATAATCACAACGATGAGCATTCCAGTGAGCAGGGTTTCCTGGTCAAGTAGGCTATTTAATTCTAGCGTCATACCGAAAACCACAAAGAAAAAGGTGCGAACCACAAACGCCGACTCGATGGTTACCAGATGGAATTCTTCGCAGATCTTTGTAATCGCCGATTGATTAATCCATGCCTGAAGCCGTCCCCGGAAAAAGAGTTGATAGTTGTTGAGCATCAGTCCGAAAATCAGAATTATAACCAGCGATGAAAGGTGGAATAACTTGCCAACCGAGTAGAGCAACACTAGTACTGCAATGAGCAAAAACAGCTTTACCTCAGTATTAAGCTGCTGGAAAAACCAGACGAGTAAGTACCCTAGCACCACCGACAGCACAATAGTCAGTGTTACATTACTCACCACATCGGTAATGACGGTGGTAGCCTGCTGGGTTTCTAGGTTGCCCGTCAGAAAGTAGAAATACATGATGCCCAAAATATCGGAGAAGGTACTTTCGTAGATCAGAAACTCCCGTTTGTGCTCCGAAAGACTCGCTACACTCGGAATAATAATCGCGCTACTCATCACCGAAAGGGGAACTGAATACACTAAAGCGGTTAGAAAAACAGGAATGATGGTACTATAGAGTAAGTAGGCGATCGCCAGTGAGGTAGCTACCAACGCCAACAGGGCAATGCTAAATGATTTGATAATTAATGGAAGCTTATCACGGGTAAGTTTTAGGTCGAGAGCCGCCTCGAGCACAATCATAATCAGACCAAAGATGCCTAACACCTCGAGGATCTGGAACAAGGTAGTCCCGGCGTCTATCTCCAGATATTTCAGAGCATACTGTATGCCAACCCCTAAACCAATCAGCAGAAGTACGCTTGGAATGTTAGTCTTGCGGGAGACGATGGAAAACGCGTACGAGAATACGATGACCAGGCAAATAACAATGTCAAAAACGTAGGGGTTGAACTCAGACATGCTCGATTACTTTTTTGAGTCAGAAGAATACTGCTGGGTAAGATAGCTTTCAATTTGCAGAGCATAATCGGTAGAAAGGCTGTACACCAAAATATCAAAGATGTAGCATTGATCGTTCTCCGACCGCCACTGAATGACGGGCGACTGCTTGGTAGAAGACCAAGGCAAGAGCAAAATCTGCTGTCGCAGCGCATGAACCCACTTATCCTTTGGTTTAGACTTAGGGAGTTGTAAGGAAAACTCGTAGGACTTAATGTACTCGGAGGCTTCGTACTGAGCAATGGACTGATTAACAACCCGGCTGTACGGCATTTTTATTTGTTCTCCTACCTCATTTTCCAGCATCAGACTCGTGATACCTAAATAGATAATTCGCCCGGTAGCATGACTATTTCCCTCTGAGGTTTCTTCGGCACGACGGAGGTTGTCTACCGGAATAACCCGAATGGACTGGTTGATTCGGGGTACATGCTGTAGGCGGAAAATAATCCCCGCCAGAATATCGCGCAGCACAAACCAGGATAATGCAATGAGTAGCAAAAAAGCCAACCCCACCGTTACGAACGGATACAGTTGGGAACGACCAATGACAGAGTTCAGAGCTTGAAAAAGCCAGACCATCCAGAGAGCAAACTCAACCCCATAAAGTGTATGGCTCAATCGCAGCCAACGGTTCTGACGGCGTACTATGGGGCGGAGCAGATAATGAATGCCTCTAAACAGCGTAAATAGCAGCAAAGCAACTCCCAACAAGCCAAAAATAGTCATAGTATTCCCTGTTCTTTCAGTAGATTGATTAGATGAACTTCGGTATACACATTCAGTTGATAAACCCCGCTTTCTTTTTCTACTACCAATCCAGCCCGTATCAAATCTTGCAAAATATCGGTAAGGGAAGCAGTATCCAAGTGAAGCACCCGGCGCATCCGGGGTAGCGACAACCGCTTATGTAACAGAAACTGAACCAGCAATATTGTCCAGTCCGTTGGCATATTCCGAAGCCCGTCGTAGTCGGGAGTGCGGGGTACGCTCAGGTGAACGGCTTTATCCACTTTTCTCTCAATAGAGGCTAACCAAGCACCTAGTGCCGCCCCCGGGTTTCCACCGGAATAATCAAAAAAGGCATTGAAGAATTGAACCTTCTGCCACTCTGATAAGGTTTCCTCGCCCCGCTCATTCAGCACAAAGGTTAAACCGCCTGACCAGTGCCTTAGCAAAATCAGTTGTTCAATCTCCTCCGTTCCGAAGGGTTGGTAAGGAATGATATTCAGGAAGTAGTCAGCAATGGGATTGACCAGATTAATCAGTTGATAGGCAAACGGATTGGTGTTAACCACGAATAGTATCTGAGGGCTGTATTTAGCGATGAGTCGCATAATCTCATTCACCACCTCAAAGCCTTTGGCACTACGCTCCCACCACATCTCCAGATCGTTGATAACGATAGTGCTACCTGCGGGTAGATTTTTAATAATCTGATCCGGTGTGCCCGCTTTCCGGGTAGCCCGCTGAAGTTCTTTATTGAAATCACTTATCCGAATAGACCCCGCCCGAGTTGGAAATACCTGAATGATACGATCTTCTTTTCGGGAGAACCGCTTTCCTATGCGCTGAGACAAGGCAGTTTTTCCCGAATCACGTTCTCCCAATAATAAAATACCTCCGGCGTAGCCCTGACGAAGCCGCTCAATCGCTCGTTCAGCCAGTTCCATTTCCTGCGGACGTTCAATCCAGAAATCGTCGCTAATTTCTGATCGGCCACCAAACAGATTTTGGTAATATAACGGCAGGTGCCGCACAATGTCTGAAGAGGGAGTTACCTGCTCTACAAAGTTCAGAACGTTTGCGGTAGGCGATTGTAGATCAGTCTCGGTTTTGGTCAGCCGTTTGGCCAGTAGTATTCCCTGGCTGCGAGAGTACAGCAGCCGCGTTCCTATTCCTCTAATAAATTGTCGCAGCCGCCCCTGATACTGCTCCACTTTATTTTTAACGAGCTGACTCTGGTACGAGCGAGTGATGCTGGACAAATCGCCCGACTGAACGATAAATGCATCAATTGAGAGGTTCTCAAAGCTTTCTTGCAGATGGGATTTAATATCATCGTGCAATGCGCTCAGGATCGCTTCTATTTTTTTCTTTTCATTTTCCACCAAAAGGGTCGTATCCTGCCATACCTGCTTATCTGCGTCACCTCGTCCTTCGGTTTGCAAATTGACCAGGCGCACCATATCACGCACCGCCGCCTGACTACGTAACAACTGCTGGTCTGTTTCAATAATTTTACTCTGAAGAGGAAGGTAGAACGTGGTTTCAGTCCAGTATTCGGCTAGCTGCTGAACGGGGACGGAAATAATTTCCTGCTCGTCTACGTAGTTGTAATTGATCGTTATTGACTCAGGAATTTCCTCGACCAATTCGTTAATACCTTCGTAGTACTCAGCAAGGTTTTTCTGCAAAACTGCTTCGTCAGACTGGCCATAATCAACTTCTACCTCGTCCGAGCTTTTAAGTTGCTCTTCCAATTGTTCCAATGGCTTAAGATAATTCCGAGTCAATAGCTGCCCCATCTGCTCTTGATATTCTACCACCTCTTGCCGAACCCGGGTCTTAATAATCTGAAGAAAGAGATCTAGCGTGATAGTATTTACCTCCAGTTGGGAGTTTTCGTACCACTGCTCGGGGAAATTGCTAATCTGGCTGGCGGTTGTCTCGTAGAAGCGAGCAGTATTTCGAGTCTTTTTGAGTTGCGCCAGTCCGGTAATACTTTCGACACTTTGCGCTAGTAAACTCAGGTTGCGGCGGTACTCAATTTGGATACGTTTGAGCCAAAGTTGCTGAAGAGTATTCTGGTTACTATCCAGTTGTTCAATAGCCATTCGGGACGAAAGAGTTTCGTACGAAAATGCCTCTGCTTCCAGCGTTTCAACTTGGCTCGCCCAGGTTTTTAACTGTTGCTCTACCTCCTTCACTACCAACTGTACTTCGTGAAAGAAGTGCAGGCTTTGCTGCTGCCATTCGCGTAATAGAGCAGCCAAAAATACGTAGCGATTATCCCGCAGATAGTACGAAGCTATTTGCTGATAACGCACCCGATGGTGAGGTTCCTGACGGGTAACCCAAGCAGCTGCACGAAGACGAAACTTCAACCAGCGCATCGCCAGTGTATTGCCCGCAGTTACTCTAAGTTTTTCGCGAGGGATATTTGTCTTTATCTCGCGGGGAAACCGCATTACATCTACCTCCAGTTGCTTGAAGTACCAGGCAATTCCTTTGTCAAACGATTCTTTTTGATCTTTAAGGTAGTCTTCCGGAATGTCACCCAACAGGGTTCGGGTCTGGAAGTGGAGTTCGTTTACTGCCTTCTGTAATGATTTTCGGCGACGAAACGTATCCTCGTACTGTTCCCACTCCTTCGCTAGTGTGTTCAGCACTCCTTTCGCAGTAGATTCCAGGCTTTGAATAATCAGGCGGTTTTCCCGAAAGTAGGGCACAAACGACTGCTGATAAAAAGCCAGGAGCACCTTACGGTTTCGCTCATCAATTTTTTGCAGATCCTCCGCTAACCACTCATTGTACACCGAAGGAAGCTCTGGTAAAGCGTGCTCATTTTCTAATAGTTCAGACTCTTCATCTAGCGTTCGCTTGCGGTTAACTTGTAAGTCAAACGCCTCAAAGTTAGAAGAAGCCGCAATAAGCAGAGTTGTTCCGAGGGTGTCTAATAGGTTACGAACTTCTTTTACCGTTTTCACCGCCTGCTGCTCGCTGCGGTCGGATAGTCCCAGAATGGTCAGGTCAGCCGCAGCCGATTCGCGGGCAATGATGGTCGGGGCAGGTAGCGCTTCCAAACTATTATCGATGAGCTTCAGACTCATCGGCATCCGGTAGTCATCCATCAACTGCTGAAGCGTACGCCGTACCCGATCCATCTGCGATAGGTCATCCAAAATAAGTAGCAGCCGGGGCTGGGCGGTTTTCCACAACCCATCGGCTACTAAATGGCGAATGAGGCTAATGGCAAACGTTAGGCTTCGTCCCGATCCCCGCCACCAAATGTCAATCGTACGGTGATTTCCGTACTTCTGCTCCGAATCGTAGTTGAGAAAGACTGTGTTGTAATCGGCTTTACGAAGGTTGGCGATAAGATGAGCAAATTTCTCCTGGTTCTTTTCCGTCTTGCTCCAGCCCATCAGGATGGTGTTAGGCGCAACCCCGGCAAAGCCGTAGATGCGGGCAATCTGCTCCATGCCATCGTACACATCCGGGGTGCGGTACTGGCGAGAATAGTAAATACCATGATCTGACTCTACTTTTTCGGTTTCTTTAAGAAAAGATTCCTCTTTCGCAGAAATAATCTCAAAACTGGTCAGGATACCCAGCCGTCCGGCAATCGCCTGCCCAAGCTCTACCAGATGCGGGCGTTCGGTTTCGCTCCCACTAAACATGAGAAGGTTCGGTCGCCAGTTGCGCCGATGAATTTTTTCAGTGCTCAGGTACTCCAATCCCGATTTAACCAGCGATGCCCAGATGCCACTCCAGGTATCGCCCGACTCCAGAGCTAACTCTTTGCGCTTGAGGTACAGATACAACAGCCCGAGAATGAGGGTAGCCCCGATCATCGCCAGAAAATCGAGTTGGATCATCACAATAAAGCAGGCCAAAGCCCCCAGTATACTTACCCAGATGGGAACACGAAAATCTGGCCTAAAATCGGCACTGGTCCAAGACTCGAATGCGGCACTTAGATTAAGAAAACCGTAAGTGGTTATAAAAAAGATGGAGACGATGCGGGCGATAACGTCTAGTTCGCCAATCAGAATACCGCCTTCGGCAATGATGAACGTCAGGATAAGGGCATTGCGAGGTTCATTACCCTTGCCCGCCCCTTTGGCAAATAGGTTTGGAGTAATATTGTCTACCGCAGTTGCCTGTAAAATTCGGGGTGCACCTAAAATACTACCCAGTGCCGAAGAAATAGTAGCCCCCCAGATACCCGCCACCACCAGTTCGGGAACGAGCGCGATGGTAAGTAGTGCCTGATTATCGGTTGCCAGTAAGCTAGCATCTACCGTATAAACGAAAAAGAAAATTAGTCCGATGTAGGCAGCCAATCCCACAACTACGGCCCAGATTGTCCCTTTCGGAATGGATTTTTTAGGATCGCGCAGATCGCCTGACATAGAGACCCCTGCCTCAAAGCCTGTAACCGCCGGAAAAAATATACCAAACAGCAGCATAAACGACACCCCTTCCGACGAAGTAAACTTAGGAGCTACGGGAGCAAAATCGTGAGAGCCAAAGAGAATTGATATTAAAGAAAGGACGATCGCCGCCATAATGACGAATTGCATCCGTAGTGCCAGCGATGTGCTGATAATCGTGACAGTGGTTACTACGATTAGCGCAATGGTTCCGGCAATGCGAATCGCATTAGTATCAGCCGGCCAGCCAAAGTACTGGAGGAAACTTTCGGAGAAGCCGATGATGTAAAGGCTTACGCTGAATGATAGTCCTACGAACAGTGCTAGCCCCAATGTTCCCCCAATGGGAAGCCCCAGGCTGCGGGAGATCATAAAGTAGGTGCCCCCGGCTTGCACCTTCTTATCGGTAGCAATAGACGAAACGCTTAATCCCGTAGTGACGGAAATAATGTGAGCAATCAGGATGATTCCTAGCGAAGTCCACAGCCCAGCCTGTCCCACAATAGTTGGAAGGCGTAAGTACATGATAACTCCTAGAATGGTAAGAATAGAGGGAGTAAATACGCCAGCAAATGTCCCAAACTTCTTAATTCCCGCCATAAAACAGATTGAAAGTATCTATATTAGAAAATCAACTACAGGCTATTTTCCAGTGGGCGGTAATTTATGGAAATATTTATCAACTTTATCATAAAAAAAGAGCAGTAACTTACTACTCTTTTCTGTCTGTAACTAATTTGCCTTGGCTACGCTCAGACATCACTCCACGAACAGAACTTAGACTTACGAAAAGATGCGTTAAAGACAGCGAAGTTGTCAACGCAGCCTCGAAGATAAACCATGCGGATCAAAATCTGAGTGGCCGGGATTATCGCAGTTGAAGGCACATATGAAAAAATAAGATACACCTAGTAATTCAATCAGTTAGGCACTCGCCGGAGTATCTGAAGGTAACTGACCCTAAAACATGCTACTCTTCAGACGTAGGCCAGCCGTTTCATCCCAGCCCATCATTAAATTCATATTCTGGACAGCTTGGCCGGAAGCTCCCTTGAGCAAATTATCAATCATACTGATTATCAGTAGTGTATCATCGTGCTGCTCAAGATAAATAATACCTTTGTTGGTATTAACTACCTGCTTTAAATGAGGATGGGTTTCTGCCACGAATACAAAAGGGGAATCTTCGTAAAACTGCCGATACAGTTCTTGTGCCTCCTCCAGCTTAATAGAGACTGCGGTGTACAAACTGGCGAAAATGCCTCGGGTAAAATTACCCCGCACCGGCAAAAAATTCAGCTTTGCTGAGTAGTTGGGTTGAAGACTTAGCAGGCTTTGATTGATTTCGCGCAAATGCTGATGCCGGAAAGCTTTATACACTGAAATATTGTTGTTACGCCAGCTAAAATGTGAGGTTGCCGTAGGTTTCTGTCCAGCACCGGTAGAGCCAGTTATGGCATGAATATGAACATCGTCCGATAATAGTCCCGCATGAGCCAACGGCAGTATTCCCAATTGAATACAAGTAGCAAAACAACCCGGGTTGGCAACCCAAGAGGTTTCTTTAATTTGATTTTTATTAAGCTCTGGCAAGCCGTATACGTAATTGTGCGATGGATCAGCTAAACGAAAATCTTGGCTTAAATCAACAATTCTTATTGAATCTGGAACCGTGTTTTCTTGTAAAAACGCTTGTGAAGCACCGTGCCCGCTGCATAAAAATAAAATATCAATAACTGACCAATCTAATTCAGCGGTGAACGCTAGTTCAATTTCGCCTAGCAAATCTTGATGCACGGTGGTAACTGGTTTCCCGCCTTGGCTTTGACTATGAACCCAGCCAATCTCCGCCTGCGGGTGGTTTAACAAAATTCGTATCAGTTCTCCGGCGGTGTAGCCCGCACCACCCACGATGCCTACTTTAGCTTTTGTCACGATTTTTTTCGGTTAACGGCAAACCAGATTTTAGTAGCGTTGGCTGCAATATTGGTAAACCCTTTTACATCTTCTCCCGTCCAAGCTTTATTCGCCTCACCGTAGTCGCCAAATTTTGAAGACATCAAGTCGTTCGCTGAACTAATGCCCTGCAATTCGTAACGATACGGATGAAGCTGAAGATACACCTCTCCGCTTACCAACTTCTGAGTATCCTTAAGAAAAACCTCAATATTTCGCATCACCGGGTCTAGGAACTGTCCTTCGTGCACCATCATGCCGTACCAGGTAGCCAATTGGTCTTTCCAGTAGAGTTGCCACTTGGTTAGGGTATGCTTTTCTAATAATTGGTGGGCATGAATAATGATAAGCGGGGCAGCCGCTTCAAAACCGACTCGGCCCTTAATTCCCACTATCGTATCGCCCACGTGGGTATCTCGGCCAATGGCGTATGGTGCCGCCATGCGCTGCAACTCCTGAATCAGTTCAATGGGATGTTTGAACGACTTGCCGTTGATTGACTCTACTTCCCCTTTTTCAAACCCCAAAGTAATTTTTTGCGAACCAATATCCAGTAACTGACTAGGATAGGCTTCTTCGGGTAATGATTGATGGGAAGTTAGCGTTTCCTGACCACCCACTGACGTTCCCCAAATGCCCTGATTAATAGAATATTTCGCTTTCTCCCACGACCAGTCAATTCCGTTTTCTTTCAAGAATTCTACCTCCTCTTGCCGGCTGAGTTGCTGATCGCGAATAGGGGTGATAATCTGTACTTTGGGTGATAAAATTCGGAAGGCTAAATCAAAGCGAACCTGATCGTTACCGGCTCCGGTGCTACCGTGAGCTACATATTCAGCTTGACTATCTTGAGCGTACTGTACAATGGCTAATGCCTGAAACACCCGCTCGGCACTCACCGATAAAGGATAGGTATGGTTACGCAACACATTGCCGTAGATCAGGTAGCGTAGGCATTTTTTGTAGAACCGCTTGGTTTCGTCCAGCACTTCAAATTTTTCAGCCCCCAACTCCTTGGCCCGCCGCTCTAAGTCTTTCAGTTGCTTAGCGGAAAAGCCTCCGGTATTTACCGTAACAGCGTGTACCCGATAGCCTTGCTGACGCAGGTAGACTACGCAGTAGGAAGTATCTAGCCCACCACTAAAAGCAAGCACTACGATTGGTTGATTATTTTTGCTCATTTATTTTTAGATTGTTCAATTACTGATTGGTCATTGGTCATTGGTCATTGGTCATTGGTCATTGGTCATTGAATTACGCGGGTCAAGTTTGAAAAGACAACGCATCAAAAATAAATTCCGGTCTCCGGTCTCCGGTTTCCGTTATTATTTTGTAAATAGTTTTAATTTAAGGATCGGTTGTTTCTTCTTAAGGAAAGCTTCTCGCTTCAGTCGCAGCCAACGTTCGTATTTCTTGATCTGATTTCGCACATTCCACTTTTTACTCTCCTTTTCCTTCGGATCGTAGAGCATACCGGTACACAGACAGTTTTTCCGCTCGTTCCGAGTCAAGATATCGTAATTTGGACAACTCTGGCAGCCTTTCCAGAAATCTTCATCGGTAGTAAGCTCCGAAAATGTAACCGGACGATAGCCCAAATCTGAATTAATCTTCATTACTGCTAGGCTAGTAGTAATTCCGAAAAGCTTAGCATTTGGGTATTTTTGCCGGGATAATTTGAAAGCTGCTTTCTTAATTAGCTTAGCTAGTCCGTGCTTACGATAGTCAGGATGGACAATAAGTCCAGAGTTGGCGATAAACTTTCGGTGCCCCCAAGTCTCGATGTAGCAAAAACCTGCTACTTGATCTTGCTGCAAAGCGATAATCGCTTTTCCCTCCCGCATCTTTCGTCGGATATATTCCGGAGGACGCTTGGCAATACCCGTACCGCGGGCTACCGCTGCCTGTTGGATCAATTGGCTGATTCTTTCTGCAAAATGCTCGTGAGCCGATGTGGCTACGGTAACAGTAAATTTCATGAAAGTGGGAATAGAAAAAGTTATGACAAAAAAAGAGAGAATCAGAGATTAGGCAAAGCAACGCCTGAGCGAGTCGCGCCTACCTTTTGGTGAATGAACGTATGGTAAATACGGGTATGTCATAACGCTACTTGAGGCTGTAAAAATACGTAAACAATTTGGTACAATGCAAGCTACTTGACATAAAGAACTCATTAGCCACACTCAGCACGAATGTGTTTCATTTTCTGCCAAATGTATTACCTTACCTGACAAAATACTAACCAGTTATTTTTACAGTAACAACGATTGTTACTTCAATGGACATTATTAGTAGGTTGGTGCATGCAAAATTTTTAGCCTTATCATATTTATCTGTGATCTTACTGCGAAAAGTCTTTTCTATTTACAGCTACCTAGCCAACTTAGGTATTGATCCCACTGGCAAAGCTGATCAAAAGAATAAGAAGCTGATGAATATTTTGTGTCTCATCTGGTACCATGCTTCTATCATATTCGTGGTTAGCGAGAGTATATTTTCCCATTCTTTAGGGTATCCGGTCATTTTACACGCTATTACCTCCATTGCTGTATCTAGCTTGGTACATTTTCTGAATGTGTATGGTCATACCGACGCTGCCAAGCTGCTCTTTATAGGATTTGGATTAGCACAGAATATGCTATTTGGTATTTTCATAGCGGCTCGACCTGGAAAAAGAGTTATTATTAGCGGTGGAGCGTAATCGGGTGCTAGATGATAAGCAAGTCATTGAAAATCAAGCTATTGAACTGCAATCCCTAAACGAATTTAAAAATCACTTTTTCGTAAACATCTCTCACGAAATCCGTACTCCCCTCACGCTCATTCTAGGGTACGCTCGCCGTCTCAAAGATCAATCTGAGGGGGAAAACGCCCGGCGTTACGCTCACATTATTGCCGAACAATCGCTTAATATCAAAGGGTTGGTCGACGATATTGTTGATCTTAGTAAACTAGAAGCTCAGAAGTTTGTGCTTAACGAAGTATCGGTTGACATTTCTCATTTACTGCGGAAAATTTACACACATTATCAGGGACTATTTGCCCAGCAAGCCATTGAACTAGTATTGGATATACCCGAGTCGCCAGTAATTATTTCTTGTGACGCTGAGCTTATGCACCGCGCCATTACTAATTTAGTCGCCAATGCACTAAAGTTTACACCACCTGAAGGAATTACTTGCCTACGTATGAAGATAGCTGATAATCTGACGGTTGAAGTGTACAATACGGGGGTTGGCATTTCATCGCATGACTTATCCAGAATCTTTGAACGCTTCTACCAAGCAGAAAATACTATTGCTAATAGTCAGGGTAGCGGGATCGGTCTAGCCATCGCGAAAGAGATCGTGCAGGCACACGGCTATCGCATTCGGGCTGAAAGTGTACCGCACCAGTACGCCAGTTTCACCATTACAATTCCTAATCATCAGGTTATTCCAGAAGAAATCCCTCAACCTGCTTCACTAACTTCTTCGCAATCCCCTGCCGCACACTCCACCGTACCTGGTTTGCAGCCTAAACTTACCAAACGTATCCTTCTTGTGGAAGATAATCTGGCAATGCGAAAGTATATTCTCGGGATTGATGCTCTGAAGTCATACGAAGTATTAGAAGCCGATCATGGCAAAGTAGCCTTGCAGTTATTAGAAAAGCACCCCATCGATCTCATCATCACGGATTATATGATGCCTCATATGGATGGGTTAGAGCTAGTAGAACAGTTAAAACAGAAAGAGTATACCCAGCCCGTAGTAGTCATTACAGCTCAAACCAACCAGCAAAAAAAGTTGAGTATGCTACGCATGAGTATTGATGGCTACCTCACTAAACCTTTCCTGGAAGAAGAGTTGCTACTGACGATTGAAAAAGCCCTCCGATACGATGATGCCCGACGACAATTTTTAGCTAAAGAACTTGGCTTTAGTGAAAGTCCCTTAACGACTGATGAGTTAACCGCTTTTAACGAACGGTTGCAAGCCATTATTGACGAAAATATCGACAATGAAAACTTTGCAATTGCTGATCTATGCGATCAACTGCACCTTACCGAACGCACCTTATACCGTAAGGTGAAAGAACTCTGCGGGGGCACCCCCGCTAAGCTAATTACCGAACGCCGCCTGATTCGGGCCAGAACGTACTACGATCAGGGTACGTATAAGTCAACCCGTCAGCTAGCCATGGCGGTTGGCTTTAAAAACAGCACCCGCTTTGCCGAAAAGTTCCGCACCCACTTCGGTATTGAACTTTAAGAGCTGGGCGCAGGGGGCGCGGGGCTTGGAGTACTTTCTATACGTATAAAGGTATTTCTATACGTAGAGAAGGTACTCCACACTCCTAGCACCCCGCTCCCTGCACCTGCTATTTTACGCTAAAAATTACACCCCCCTTTCATTCTTTTACACTCACTGACAAAGATGTTGCAAAAACTGCCAACCCCTTTTTAGACCCCTAGAAACGATTCTTTCTTCTACTACTTTTGGGTTAACCAATTAATTTTTTCCAAAAGTAATTACAAAATGAAGAATCTTAAACCACGATTTCCCGTTATAATTTTCCTGCTTGCAGTAGCTCTATTTTCCTGTCAGGAGGATGAAAACCCGGCATCCATTGAAGTAGCCATTTCGGCATTCAGTAAAACCATCGCCGAAAACCCCACCGTCGGAACTTCCCTCGGTAGTTTATCAGCTTCTACCAATCAAGGCACACTAGTCTATTCCCTGTCCAACCAAAACCCGGCAGGGGCGATGGCCATCGACTCGCTCACGGGCGAAATCACTGTCGCCAATGCCAGTCGGTTTGATTTTGAAACCAACCCTACGCTTACCGCCACCAGCACCGCTTCGGTAGGTACGGTCAGCCAGTCTTCCACCGTTACCATCACCCTCACTGATGTGGACGAAAGCGTGGATGCCGTGGCAGTGGAGGATGTTACCGTTACCATGAATGAGAACCCGGCTCCCGGACAAGCCATTGGGCGGGTGACTACCACTTCGGCCAGTGGCACCGCCAGCTTCGCGCTGGCTTCCCAAACCCCATCAGGGGCGTTGGCCCTGAATGCCAGTACGGGGGAACTGTCCGTCGCGGATTCGGCGAAGTTTGACTTTGAGACCAACCCCACTCTTTCCGCCAAAGTGGTAGCTACGGTCGGCACGGCTACGGATACCTCGGACGTGACAATTACCTTGACTGATCTGGAAGATGGTGAGGTAGCGGATAACGCCCCTATTGCTGCCCAAGATTTTACCGTCACTATCGATGAAAACCCGGCTGCTGGTCAGGTACTGGGCACAGTATCCGCAAGCACGACTGATGGCAGCAGTTTATCCTACCGCTTAATCAGACTAACTGAAGACCCAGATCCGGCCTTAAATGCAATTAGTATCAACAGCACCACCGGGGAACTATCCATTACCGACAGTGCCTATTTTGATTACGAAAGCCGAACGAAGGTAGAAGCAAATTATCGGGTCATCAGTGGTGATCTTTCTGCCGATGCCAAAATAATTATTACACTTAATGATGTGGACGAGTCGGCTCAAGTCACTATCACCGCTAGTGACTTTACGGCTTCCGTAGCTGAAAACCCGGTCAGCGGTGCCAGCTTGGGAACGGTAACTGCCAGTGCATCGGATAACAGTGTGCTAACCTACAGCTTGAGTA
Organism: Tunicatimonas pelagia; assembly: GCF_030506325.1. Taxonomy (NCBI): domain Bacteria; kingdom Pseudomonadati; phylum Bacteroidota; class Cytophagia; order Cytophagales; family Catalimonadaceae; genus Tunicatimonas; species Tunicatimonas pelagia. Next base: position 6,864,167 of record NZ_CP120683.1, read on the forward strand.
GCGAAAGTGTAATTGGGGCTTTAGCCATTGATGCCAGCACTGGAGAGCTCACGGTAGCCGACGTAGCCGCGTTTGATTACGAAGTGAATCAAAGTTTGACCGCCACCTACGAAGCTACCAGCGGCACCCTGACAGAATCAGCCAGTATAACGATCACCATCACCGACGTAGATGAAACCGGTTGGCAAACTGTTGGGATTGAAGGTTTTTCTACGGGTATCACCCAGAACCCGAAAATAGCATTTAACGGTACCACCCCAGTGGTAGCATTCCACGACGATGCCGCTAACCGACGGGCGCGTTTGATGTCGTATAATGGAACGCAGTGGGTGAATAAAGGTGGTTTTGCCTCCCCCTCGCAGGCCGATGATATTCAACTCATTATACAAAATGGGCAGGAAGTGATTGCCTATCGGGATGGGGGTACGGGTAAGTTAACCGTGAAAAGACTGAATAGCTCCCAAGTATGGGAAACATTAGGAACCGAAGGCTTTTCGGTTGGAGCAACTTCTGACATTAATATGGATATAAATAATAATGGAACCCTTTATGTTATCTATGCGGACCAGGGGCTTGCCGATCAGGTTGTTGTTCAAACTTACAATGAGAGCACCAATAGTTGGAGCCCGGTAGGCAACACGAGTAGTGGAACAAGTCTCTATGCTGATATAGCGATCAATGGCTCTAACTTACCGCTCATTTTTTATCAAGAAAACGGAACAAAAAATGGAATTGTAAAAGTTCACACCGGAAATCTCTGGAATGGTGCAGGCCCATCTTTAGCAAACGCTTACTTTACTAAAATTGATTTTACCGATAACGGTTCAGAACTTGCCATTGCTTTTACCGATGCTACGGGCGATAATTTGAGTGTACGTTTGCTGTCTGGCAATAGTTGGATAGCCTACGTACCCCCGAGTGGCTCTTCTAAGATCACGGACGGCATTGCCAACCATGTTGACCTGATCCTTAGTGGAAGCAGAGCCCCTATTGTTTCATTCATAGATCAGGCGAATGGCTCTGGTGTTACCGTCATGCGCTGGCTACAAAGTCAATCCTGGGAAGTTTTAGGCTCGAAAGGCTTTAGCGGTGCAGCAGCGTATGCTTCCATGGCCATATCCAATGGTGATATTTATGTGGCCTATAATAATTCATCAACGGGCAAAGTTACCGTGAAAAAATGGGTGGAATAACAAGCCAAAGCCACCAATAAGCTAAGCTGATGGGGGATAGCCCTGAACCTGCTATCCCCTATTTCAGCCCCCAATAGCGATCTTTCTTTCTACCATTATCAAGTATCAAAACAATAACAAATCTAAAATCATAGCGAAATGAACCGATTTCAACCATTATATTATTGGCTACTGCTACTAGTCGTTGGCTTCGTAGCCTCCTGCGGGGAAGATGAATCCCCCGAGCCCCCAACGGTCACTATTCAGACTTTTGCAAAAACGATAGCCGAGAACCCCACCATTGGAACTTCCCTCGGTAGTTTATCAGCTTCCACCAACCAAGGAACGCTGGTGTATTACCTATCTAACCAAAGTCCGACAGGAGCGATGGCCATTGACTCGCTCACGGGCGAAATTACTGTCGCCAGTGCCAGTCGGTTTGATTTTGAAACCAACCCTACGCTTACTGCGACCAGCACCGCTTCAGTGGGCACAGTTAGCCAGTCTTCCACCGTCACCATCACACTCACTGATGTGGACGAAAGCGTGGATGCCGTGGCGGTAGATGATGTCACGGTGACCATGGACGAGAACCCTGCCCTGGGGCAAGCCATTGGGCGGGTGACTACTACCTCGGCCAGTGGCCCCGCCAGCTTCGCGCTGGCTTCCCAAACCCCTGCCGGAGCGATGGCCATCAACAGCAGTACCGGGGAACTCTCGGTGGCGGACTCTATCCAGTTTGACTACGAAACCAACCCTACGATTTCGGCGAAGGTGGTGGCAACCGTCGGTACGGCTACGGATACCTCCACCGTCATCATTAATCTCACCGATGTGGAGGATGGGGAGGTTGCAAATGAAGGCGGTGAACCGCAACCCGAAATTACGGCGAATAACTTTACCGCCGATGTAGATGAAAACCCGACCAACGACCAAGTGATCGGTACCGTAGATGCTAGCATTTCTAATGATAGCATCTTGACTTATAGCCTGACGACTCAAAGTGTAAACGGTGCCTTAGCCATTGACCCGGCCACGGGCGAACTGAGCGTGGGAGATTCTACCGCTTTTGACTACGAATCCCGTCAAAGTATCACGGCTACCTATCAGGTCAGTTATGGCACTGTTTCGGAGTCGGCCACCATCACTATTACCGTCAATGATGACCCGGTAGATGACCTAGTGCTCACCGCTGATGACTTTACCGCATCGATAGATGAAAACTCAGCATCTGGGACAAGTATTGGCACGGTAAGCACCAGTATTTCTAACAATAATGCGCTAAGCTACCGCCTCACTTCCGAAAGTGTAGTAGGTGCTTTAGCGATAGATGCCAGCACCGGAGAGCTCACGGTAGCCGACGTAGCCGCGTTTGATTACGAAGTGAACACGACGATTACCGGTACCTACGAGGTCAGTGACCTGGTTACTGGGGTAGCTCCAGTATCAGCCAATATTACGATTAACTTGAACGACGTTCTCGGTAGTTGGGAGACGGTGGGTTCTTCTGGGTTAACCTCAGCAGCGTCCTTTATAGAATTGGTAGTAAATAATGGTCAGCCGATATTTACTTACAGCAATGGTGCCAATTATCTTGCTCAAGCGTATGATGGCACGAACTGGAGCTCTTTGGGAGGTAACATTGCAGGTAATATAGGAGGCACAGCCGAAGGTTCTGTACATACAGCTGTGGATAACAACAACATTTATATAGCTTACACTGATCCTGGTAATTCGTATCGTGGTACCGTAAAGCAGTACGATGGTTCTAACTGGGTTGCATTGGGTACTAACAGTCGTTTTTCTGCTGGGGCTGCTATCTGGTTGCGGCTTGCATTTAGTAGCGGAGGTTCACCGTTCGTAGTGTATAATCAAGGTGGTACCCTTGGCACAACCGTTAAGTTTCTGAATACTACGAACCAATGGGATAAAGTGCCATTAGGTGGAACCGGAGGGGGCATCGTAACAGGAAATACCTTTGGAACGGATATCGCTTTCCAGCCCACTACCAATAGACCTTTTGTGGCTTACGCGCTTGCCGGGAATGGCGGGGGAAATAATGTGCAGGTTAAACTTTACGGAGGAAATAGTATTGGATGGCTAGATCACGGTAATAGCCTCGCGGGAGGTTCTACAAGCAGTAGTGGCAGATCCAACTTAAACATCATAGAATTTAATAGTAGTGGTAAAGCTCATGTACTTTACAAGAACGCTGATAATAGGCTTTATATGGAGACCAGAGACTCAAACAATTCAGTAGCACCATGGATAAGGCTGGGAGCTAATATCAGCAATACCGTTACCGGATACGATTTCATCATGGCCAATAATGTTCCTTACGTAGTATATACCGATCAGGTCTCGGGTAAGCTCACACTAAAAAAGTGGGATGGGTCTAGCTGGCAAACGGTATCGGCAGATTTTGCCGATGGTACTAGCCCTGATTTAGCCTACGACAGCAATACTGATACTGTTTACGTAGCTTTTGCTGATACCAACGACTCTCAAAGCGTAGCGGTGCTAAAATGGAAACCTGAGTAACCAACTTGGGCTTTCTTCATGAAAAAAACCGGACGAATCATCCGGTTTTTTTATTTACTAATTGTACAGAAAAACCGCTCACTATTTCCGAGGGTATTACCCAACCATAAGAACTACGGGTGGTGTCTATTCACAAACTTGCCAAAGGTGCTATCATTTTTGACAGATGATAATTTAGCGGGCTTATTGCTGACAATTGCGGCTGCTAAGTTGTAGAATTGTAAAACGATTGTTACTTAGTAGACATTTGTGAATGGTAGTAATTCAGTGGATTATTTCTGGTTACAGTTACCTAGCCAACGCAGGGGTTGACTCAGCTCGTCCAGAAAACCGGAAAACGAAGAAGCTGATGAATATTTTGTGCCTCATCTGGTACCATGCTTCCATCCTGTTTGTTATCAGTAACTATCTTATTTCCCCCTCTTCAGGTCTATCAGTCGCGCTCCATGCTGTCATATCAATTATAGTATTCGGGCTAGTACATTACCTTAATGTGCGCGACCACATCGAGATGGCCAAACTGTTGTTTATTGGATTCAATATCATTCAGAATACCCTCGTTAGCATACTAACCAAGCCGGGCGAACTGGTAGAGCTATTCACGATCTCTTTTCCACTGGTAGCAGTGGTGCTGTACGATCGGTTCTCTGCCCACTTGGCATTTTTACTAGTAAGTATGGGGGCTGCATTAGCTAGTCACCACTGGTTTCAGGATTACAATCTACCGGGTATTGTGCTAGTGGTAATTCCGATGATATTCGTCACGGCTTTCCTGGTAGTAGTGTACCTTAAACGAATGGGACAGGAGAAAGAAAAGCTACTGGCCATTGAGCGAAATAAGGCATTAGCTGACAAGAAAATTATTGAAGTCCAAGCCGCTGAACTGAGCGAACTCCACAAATTCAAAGACCATTTCTTTGCCAATATCTCCCACGAAATCCGCACTCCCCTCACCCTAATTTCTGGCTACGCCCGCCGATTAAACGACCGTACTGATCCTAATTTGGTGCAACAGTACAGCAAAATTATGGCGGATAAATCGGCCGATATTAAGGAGCTAATTGACAGCATCATTGATCTAAGCAAACTAGATGCCCAGAAACTCACCCTGAATAAAGCTTCGGTCAATCTCTCCAAGCTACTGCAAAAAACCTACTCCGATTTTCGCGACCTGTTTACCAAGCAAACGATTGAGATTCAAATCAGTATACCCGATCAAACCGTTTTTGTCAACTGCGATGCAGTACTGATGACCCGGGTTATTAATAATTTGATGACCAATGCCCTCAAGTTTACCCCTCCCGAAGGTATTGTCCGGTTGAATATGAAGGTGGAACCTAAACTCACCATTGAGGTATACAATACGGGTATCGGTATTCCTGAGGCTGATCTAGCGAGGATATTTGAGCGGTTCTACCAATCGGATAATGATATCACCCGCAGCCAGGGCAGCGGCATTGGTTTAGCCATTACCCAAGGGATTATAGAACTGCACGGCTATCGCATCTGGGCAGAAAGCGAAGTCAACCAGTACGCCCGCTTTGTTATTAGCATTCCATTTGACCAGTTCTGGTTGGGCGAGGCACTTTCTCTCCCACCACTCACCGAAATATCTTCTAACGACTTGCCCCCTACTCCACCCAAGCTTGGCTCAAAACGCATTTTATTAGTGGAGGACAACCCCGATGTGCGAAAGTATATTCGGGAGATTAAAACAATGGATGAGTACGCGGTTTTGGAAGCTAACCACGGCGGCGAAGCTCTGGAACTGCTCAGCCAGCAATCGGTTGATCTCATTATCACCGACTATATGATGCCTCACACCGATGGATTGGAATTAGTAAAACAGCTTAGACAACAAGCGTACCAGCAACCCGTACTGGTTATTACGGCCCAAATTGATCAGCAGAACAAGCTGGATATGCTACGACTGGGCATTGACGGTTACCTTACCAAGCCATTTTTAGAGGAAGAACTGGTCATGATGATCCGCCGCGCACTAGAGCACGAAGAGGCTCGCCGAACATTTGTACAGCAAGGACTCTCCCCCGGCGAAATCCCCCTACTTCCTGATGAACTAGCGGAGTTCAACCGGAACCTTCGGGCAATCATTGAGCAAAATATCAGTAACCAACAATTTTCCGTTACCGATATATGCAAGGATCTGGACATCACCGAGCGCACCCTCTACCGTAAGGTGAAAGAACTCAGTGGCTGTACCCCCGCCAAGCTCATTTCCGAGCGTCGCCTACTCCGGGCTAAAGCGTACTACGATCAGGGCACATACCGCTCAGTACGCCAGCTCGCCCAGGCGGTCGGTTACAAAAACAGCACCTACTTCGCCGAAAAATTCCGCACCCACTTTGGAATAGATCTTTAGGGGCTGATCGCAGAGAGCTCGGGGCGGGGAGCATTCTGTACGCACAGAAAGTACCCCAAGCACCTAGCACCCTGCCCCCATGCTGCTGCTATTTCATGCTAAAAATTACATGTTTATTTCAATATTTTATCTCAACTGACAAAGGTGTTCACAGGTTTGCCAACCCTAATTTAACCCCTTATAAAAGCTTTTTTATTATACTACTTTTGGGATAACGAATCAATTAACTCCTACAAGTAATTACAATATGAAGAAGCTTAGACCACAGTTTTTCGTTCTAATTTTCCTACTTACGGTAGGTCTATTTTCCTGTAAAGATGATGAAAGCCCAGCATCTATTGAAGTAGTCATTTCGGCATTTAGCGAAACGATTGCCGAAAACCCAACGGTGGGCACCTCCCTTGGTAACTTATCAGCTACCACCAATCAAGGTACGCTAATATATTCCCTTTCCAATCAAAACCCCACGGGAGCCCTGGCGGTCGACTCGCTCACGGGTGAACTGACCGTAGCCAATGCCAGTTTATTTGATTTTGAAACCAACCAAACGCTCACCGCCACCAGCACCGCTTCGGTAGGCACGGTCAGCCAACCCTCCACCGTCACCATCACTTTAACTGATGTAGACGAAAGTGTGGATGCCGTATCGGTTGCAGATTTTGCCCTTACACTGGACGAGAACCCCATTTCTGGCCAATTGCTTGGGCAAGTAGCCACGACTTCGGCCAGTGGTACCGTCAGCTTCGCGCTGGCTTCTCAAACCCCTGCCGGAGCGATGGCCATCAACAGCAGCACCGGGGAACTCTCGGTGGCGGACTCTATCCAGTTTGACTACGAAACCAACCCCACCCTTTCCGCCCAGGTAGTCGCTACCGTCGGTACCGCCAGCGATACGGCACAGGTAACTATTATCCTGAATGATGTAGACGAGTCTACTGTCACAGCGGACGACCTAGCAGTGACCATCAATGAGAACCCCAGCAACGGTCAGTCACTCGGTAAGATCAACACTACCAATGCTTCGGGAGCAGTGACATTTTCCTTCGCTGCCCAAAACCCCGCGGGTACTTTCGCCCTGAACGATAGTACGGGAGAATTGACTGTGGCTGACTCTGCTAAATTTGACTTTGAGACTAACCCCACGCTCACCGCTCAGATCATCGCTACCGTGGGGACGGCTACGGATACGGCTCAAGTCACCATTACGCTCAACGATGTGGACGAGACCATGATTACCATCAGCAACTTCTCCGTGACCATGGACGAAAACCCCACCAGCGGTCAGTCACTGGGTACAATCACAACCACGAATGCTTCGGGAGCGGTCACATTCTCCTTCACTGCCCAAAACCCGACGGGTGCTTTTGCCCTGAACGATAGTACGGGAGAATTGACCGTGGCTGACTCTGCTAAGTTTGATTTTGAGACTAACCCCACGCTCACCGCTCAGGTTATTGCCACGGTGGGGACGGCTGCGGATACGGCGCAGGTAACCATAACGCTAACCAACCTGGTAGAAACGGTAACGGCCAGAGATTTCATAGCTACCATAGATGAAAACCCTGCTAGTGGGTTATCAATGGGTACGGTAAGTGTGGATACGGATGCGGCCAATATAAACTATAGTTTGGTGACGGGAAATCTACAGGTGGGGGAAACCCCGGCAGCCTTTAGCATAAGCACTGCAGGTGAGCTTACGGTGGCCGATGCCAGTTTGTATGACTTTGAGACCCGCCAGACGGTAACGGCACGTTACCTGACTAGTAACGCAGATGGTAGCTTACAAGATGAAGGAAGCATCACGATCACTTTGAATGATGTGGCTGAGGCGGGGCCTGATGCGTTTATTCTTACTTACCGGACAACTAGATCCAACGAATCAGTGAACATAGCTACGATACCCGGTCTCACCTATGATTTCAATGTCAATTGGGGAGATGGTAGGATAGATAATAACCTTGACGGTATCGGAACTATTATACATATATACTCAAGGCCTGGTGATTACAAGGTGACAATTACAGGAACCTATCCAGCTTTTAACTCAGGTTCACCTGCAAATGCGTCAAAACTCATTTCTGTTGACCAATGGGGTACTAATGTCTGGCAGAGTATGGAGTTCATGTTCAACAATTGTGCGAATTTAATATCTGTTGGTTCAGATAGTCCTGATCTATCGGCTGTTACTAGTTTGCGTTCTATGTTCAATAGGGCTACAAGTTTCAATTCTGATATTAGTCATTGGGATGTAAGCACTATTGTTAATATGAGTGCTATGTTTGGTGTAGCGAGTTCTTTTAACCAAGATATCAGCAGCTGGGATGTCAGTAATGTAACCGATATGTCTTATATGTTTTCTGGCGCAGACTCATTTGATCAGCCACTAAATAGCTGGGCAAACAAGCTGACTAATGTAGTTACCATGGCGGGAATGTTTGACTCAGCTCTTTCGTTTAGCCAAGATATTAGCAGCTGGGATGTAAGTAACGTTGCGGATATGAGCCTTATGTTCTATCTAGCTGTTGGTTTTAATCAGCCCCTTGATAACTGGGATGTTAGTAATGTAACCAATATGTCGTATATGTTTTCTGGCGCAGACTTCTTTAATCAACCATTAAATAGTTGGGCAAACAAGCTTACTAATGTAGTTTCGTTGGTGGGAATGTTTGACTCAGCCCTCAGGTTTAACCAAGATATCAGCGGCTGGGATGTAAGCTCAGTAACAGACATGCAACTTATGTTCTCGAGAGCGAGTGCCTTTAATCAAGACATTTCTGGATGGGACGTTCAAAATGTTACTTCTTGTTCCCAGTTTAGCTCGAACTCCGCTTTAATCCCGGCTTTTACACCTGGTTTTACTAACTGTTCTCAGTAAAAATGGATTGGCAACAGTAAACCTTCCCTACAAACTCCCACTTTCCAATCTACCTGGCATTATAGTCAGGTAGGTTGGCTCTCACCACCAATGTAGTTCTAATAAACTTTAACAAATCTATTGTATGAAATCACACAGTATTCTTTTGGTAGCAGCGACGTTCGCTGGCCTACTCTGTTTCTTCACGGCTTGTAAGAACGACGATGAAGAACCATCTCCCGCTCAGGTTACCATCAGTGACTTTACCAAAACCATCGCCGAAAACCCAACGGTGGGCACCTCCCTTGGTAACTTATCAGCTACCACCAATCAAGGTACGCTGATATATTCCCTTTCCAATCAAAACCCCACGGGAGCCCTGGCGGTCGACTCGCTCACGGGTGAACTGACCGTAGCCAATGCCAGTTTATTTGATTTTGAAACCAACCAAACGCTCACCGCCACCAGCACCGCTTCGGTAGGCACGGTCAGCCAACCCTCCACCGTCACCATCACTTTAACTGATGTAGACGAAAGTGTGGATGCTGTATCGGTTGCAGATTTTGCCCTTACACTGGACGAGAACCCCATTTCTGGCCAATTGCTTGGGCAAGTAGCCACGACTTCGGCCAGTGGTACCGTCAGCTTCGCGCTGGCTTCTCAAACCCCTGCCGGAGCGATGGCCATCAACAGCAGCACCGGGGAACTCTCGGTGGCGGACTCTATCCAGTTTGACTACGAAACCAACCCCACCCTTTCCGCCCAGGTAGTCGCTACCGTCGGTACCGCCAGCGATACGGCACAGGTAACTATTATCCTGAATGATGTAGACGAGTCTACTGTCACAGCGGACGACCTAGCAGTGACCATCAATGAGAACCCCAGCAACGGTCAGTCACTCGGTAAGATCAACACTACCAATGCTTCGGGAGCAGTGACATTTTCCTTCGCTGCCCAAAACCCCGCGGGTACTTTCGCCCTGAACGATAGTACGGGAGAATTGACTGTGGCTGACTCTGCTAAATTTGACTTTGAGACTAACCCCACGCTCACCGCTCAGATCATCGCTACCGTGGGGACGGCTACGGATACGGCTCAAGTCACCATTACGCTCAACGATGTGGACGAGACCATGATTACCGCCACCAACTTCTCCGTGACCATGGACGAAAACCCCACCAACGGACAGGTACTGGGAACGGTACAAGCCAGTAGCCCCATGACCCTCTCGTTTAGCCTGACCTCACAAACCCCAGCGGGGGCAATGGCCATCAACGCTACTACGGGTGAGCTCACCGTTGCCCAGGCCAGTGCATTTGATTATGAGACTAACCAAACCCTGACCGCCAACTTTGAAGTCACCAATGGCCCCAACACGGAAACGGGGACGATTACCATTACACTCAACGATGTAAATGAAGCCGCTGCTGATGCGTTTATACTTACTTACCGTACCAGTATGCCCAATGAAGACGTGACCATATATACCTATTTTAATAGTTACACTTATGACTACAACGTTGATTGGGGTGATGGGACTGTAGAGTTAAATCAAACCGGTAATGCAACACATACTTATACAAATGCTGGCGATCATCAGATTTCAATTACCGGAGACTTTCCAGCGTTTAGGGCGGGAAATCCAACTGATGCCAGAAAGCTTATTTCTGTAGATCAGTGGGGTAATCAGATTTGGCAAACAATGCAAAGTGCATTGTTGAATTGTAGCAATCTTGAGTCCATGGGTGCCGATGCGCCTGATTTATCGCAAGTAACCAGTATGGTAAATATGTTTGGAGGAGCCGAAAAGTTCAATATCGATATAGGCCATTGGGATGTCAGCAATGTTGAGGATATGAATTTTTTATTCAGTAATGCATCGATATTTAATCAGGATTTAAGCAGCTGGGATGTGGCCAATGTGATATCGATGAGTAATATGTTTGTTGGAGCTGCTGCCTTTAATCAGGACATAGGCAGTTGGGATGTCAGCAATGTCACTGATATGGGCGGGATGTTTAACAGCGCTATATCATTTAACCAAAACATTGGCAACTGGAATGTGGGTAATGTAACTAATATGAGCTTTATGTTTCGAGATACGCAGGCCTTCAATCAAGATATTGGTAGTTGGGACGTTAGTAATGTCACAGATATGCAGAGCATGTTCAGCGAAGCGGACTTCAATCGTGATATTGGTTCATGGAATGTAGGTAATGTAACTGATATGTCAGCTATGTTTAGTGAAGCTGGCGCTTTTAACCAAGATATTAGTGGTTGGGATATTTCTAAGGTTGTAAGCTTTCAGAATATGTTTAGAGGTGCTAGTTTGTTTAATCGAGACATCAGTAGCTGGAATACCTCCTCTGCTGTTAGTATGTTTGGAATGTTCAACAGAGCGAGTTCATTTAACCAGCCCATCGGTAGCTGGAATGTGAGTGGTGTCACCGACATGTCTTTTATGTTTGACGGAGCGGCAAATTTCAATCAAAACATTAATAGCTGGGACGTGAGTAACGTTACTAATATGCTTCAAATGTTTAGAAATACTGATGACTACAATCAGCCGCTAAATAATTGGGGGAATAAATTAACTAATGTTACGAATATGGGTGGGATGTTCTTTAGTGCAACTCGCTTTAACCAAAACATTAATAGCTGGGATGTAAGCAACGTTACCAACATGAGTAGTATGTTTTCTGGTGCAGTTGATTTCAATCAACCATTAATTAACTGGACTGTATCCAATGTTACCAATATGGAGCTTATGTTTAGTGATGCGAACTCATTTAATGGGGATATTACCAGCTGGAATGTAAGTTCAGTCACAAATATGTATGCTATGTTCGTAAGAGCTAGTGCTTTCAATCGGGATATTTCAGGATGGGCTGTGCAGAATGTCACCTCTTGTCAGTTCTTTCGCTTGAACTCAGCATTAGCACCAGTCAACACTCCTAATTTCACAAACTGTACTCAATAAAAAATGGATCGGCGACAGTAAGCCTTCCCGACTATCTCTCACTTTCCAACCTTACCTGGCCTGGTAGTCAGGTAGGTTGACCTTTACTTTCTATGTAATTCTAATAAAATTCAACAAATCTATTGTATGAAATCACGTAACACCTTATTATCGGCGAAAGCGCTAGGTAGCGCATTTATTGTAGCCCTTTTGTTTTGTTTAGTGCCCAGCAGCTACGGCCAGCTTGGAAAAAAGCTGAAGGCAAAAATGGAAAAAGCGGTTCAGAATCTGGAAGAAAAACAAGACGCCAAAAGTGGATTCCCCTCGACGGATCAAAGTCAGAGCGTAGTGGCAGCATCGTTCAAAGATGGTACCTACAAGTATTGGGACTCCAATGGCAGTTCGGTAGCCAGGGAGGCTAACGACGAGGTTAATCTTAGATTCTTCAAAAACGACGATGGAACCGTCAGCCACATCACCGTTGACGATGGTCCTAAGTACGTTCCCGACGAGGAAGGACGGGCTAGTTTCGTACGTTATTTTACGAGTAGTCAGAGTGACTGGGCACTATTCTTCACCGGAAAGAAAATCTATTTTCTAAAGGTAAACGAACGAGAGCGAGACGGAGAACGGGAAGTGAACGTTTCCTGGGAGGGTGTAACGGCTCACAGCAACTACTCCGAGATTCCCAAAATTAAAGATTATATCACCGAGACGAGAAAGCATCAGTTGGCCGATATTGAGCAATACGAAGCTGACAGACAAGCTGTGGCCGCCGCCGAAGCAGCCGAGCGAAAACAGACGTACTGCCTGGAAGGTAAAGATGTGGCCTCCATCAAGATGATTAACTTTCGCACGCTCAAGCATTTCGGTAACTTTGTGGGCGAGATTCACTTCGGGATGGAAGCCACGCTAAAGGATGGTCGTAAAATCTCGACTACCGAGATCAACACCGGTTATATGTCTGACTATATCATCACCTATGAGAATATGCCCGGTAAGATGTCAACCCATTTTGCCAAGAACCTGGACGAAAACACTTTCCGCACCGGATTCATCAAAGGAGATAAGGTCATCGTAAAGGTACAATCCAAGTATCATCCTAACCTGATCACTAGCCAGGAGGTAATACCCACCTACGATTACAAAGATGGCAAAGTCGTGTTTGACTGGAGTGCTACCAAGTACGGTTACCGTGGGAACGATCTAAAATTAGAGATCAAAGCAACCAAGCATGCAGTTACGGGAGATGATCTGTATCAGTACCGGGTAACCAATCTGACCCGAAACTTCATTGTTGCCGAAGGAAAAATCAAACAAGACCAGATGATGTACCTGTCTTCTGACGGGCAGCCCGGCACCCCTCACGGCTACGCCGGTTCGGAGAGCTTACGCGGAGGCGATGCAGGCGACGGTGGCACTATTACTGTGTTCAAAGACCCGAATATACCCACCCTATCCGGCTTTTTAGTTACGTCCCACAAAGGCGGACGAGGGGGAAAGGGAGTTAACGCTGATTACGACGGCCGACCTGGCCAAAGCGGTAGTACCAACATCGTAGAGCGGGCAATCAGTTTTTAACAGTGTGCTCGCACTAAAAAGTTAACTTACTCACCGAGCGAAATTGTAACCTGGAAAATACCTCCTTCTACGGAGGTATTTTTTATTTTGACAAGTCGCAAGCACTATTCTACTGGTTGCGAACGCTTCACATCGGCCTTTTCTACCCGATCCCATCGCATCGGTTGGTGGGCGCATTCGGTACTACTAAAGTTAGAGAGCCACAAATCCGCTTTTTTCTTCACCCGATCCCCGTGCGACAAATGATCGGTATCGGCTCGAGAGAGTTCAACTGAGACAATACCCGTAGGCACCGCAATAATTCCGTACCCTAAAATCATTACCACTGAGGCCAACGTTTGCCCGGCTACGGTTTGGGGAGCAATATCACCGTACCCAACCGTGGTGAGTGTGACAATCGCCCAATACACACTGACCGGAATGCTGGTGAACCCATTTTCCGGACCTTCAATCAGATACATAGATGAACCCACGATAAAAATCAGTACTAATACCACTCCAATAAAAACCGTTATTTTGGCGATACTTTGGCGAAGAGCTTTTCGCAGTACCTCGGCCTCGCCTAAAAAATGGGTTAGCTTAAGCACCCGAAATACTCGCAATAGACGCAGTGCCCGAATTACCAACGCGTACTGAGAACCTTCAATCAGAATACTTAAAAACGTGGGAAGAATGGATACTAGGTCGATAATACCGTAGAAGCTGGTAATGTATTTCCACCGACGCGGAGCACAATAAATACGCACCGCATACTCAACAGTGAATAGCGCGGTAAAAATATATTCCCCAAGTCGGATGTACCCACCGTATTGGTCACTGTACTGCTGAACGCTCTCGAGCATCACCAACAACATGCTGAGCAAAATGGCAATTAGCAACACCACGTCGAAAGCTTTACCCGGTGGGGTATCTGACTCGAAAATGATGCGATACAACTTCTCTCGGCTAATCATAAGTATATTTATACTGCTTTCCGGGCTGAAATTAGCTAAATTTTAGAGAATCACCCAAAACGACAGACTCTGATAAACAAGGAGTAAAATCGCGCTTATTCTTAAACCTCGACAGCTAATAAAAGTAGCTAGCAAGAAGCCGTTGGTAGTGGTGACCGGAGATCAGAGTTTAATGATTAATGAGTAATGACTGATGACCGTTAACTGTCGACTATGGGCGGTGGACTAATGACAAATATTGAAATCTGCGATTCAGTTCCTACATTTGCCAGTGTATCTTTGCCAATTATGCCACTGCTCACTTCTTCCGATTACCGTCCGCCTCGCTACTTATTCAACGGACACCTCCAAACCATTATTCCTTCCCAGTTTCGGAAGATAAGGGAAATAAGCTATTCCCGGGAACGTATTTCGACCGAAGATGGCGATTTTTTGCTGTTAGACTGGTCTAGCATAAAGTCGAGCCAATTAGTTATTGTATCCCACGGGTTAGAAGGCGATAGTCATCGTCCTTACATTTTGGGTATGGTGCGCGCCTTTAATCGAGCCGGGTTCGATGCACTGGCTTGGAACTTCCGGGGCTGCGGCGGGGAAATTAATCAGACGTATCGCTTTTATCATAGTGGAGCCACACCCGATCTGCATTTTTTAGTAAACTATGTTAAAAATCAATATCAGTACAAATCAATTGTATTGGTTGGTTTTAGCTTGGGCGGCAATCTTACGCTCAAGTATCTGGGTGAACAGCGCGAAGCTTTGGTAAATGAGGTGCAGGCAGCCGTTGTTTTTTCGGTTCCGCTCGACTTACAGGCCTGTTCTCGGAAGATCGCTGAACCAGAAAATTTTATCTACAGCAAACGCTTTTTACGAAATCTGAAAAAGAAAATCCGAAACAAGGAAGCGATTATGCCCGACAAAATAAGCTCGGAGTTTTTTCCGCAGATCCGCTCGCTAGAAGATTTCGATAACTACTACACCGCACCCTTGCACGGCTTTCGCAATGCAGCTGATTATTACCATCAGTGTAGTAGTATCCGCTTTTTACAATCTATCAGAGTTCCCACGCTGGTAGTTAGTGCTAAAAACGATCCGTTTCTTGCCCCGGAATGCTACCTAACAAAAGAAAGCGAAACAACCGATTATTTACACTTTCAGGCTCCTGAGTCAGGCGGGCACTGCGGATTTATGCCCCGAAGCTATTCGTCCGGACAAAATTTCTGGTCAGAAAACCGGGCCGTTGAGTTTGTAAACGATGTGTTGGTTTCCCACAACAATTAGTTGATATCTTCTGATCTTGGCAACCGATGCTACACCATCAGCGAATAATATGGTCGAAGTAAAAGCCGGTGGTTACCATCCATTCGTAACGCACATCGTTAGCACCTTGGTCGAACAGCACCAACGAATTGTCCGTGACTAAGCTTCTACCCTCAATTCGTACGTAAGAGTAATCGGTAGGGCGGTATTCAGCCCCTAGCGTTAGTCCAGTCAGTTGCAACCCTTCTTCCCTACCCGCCTCAGTGGGTAAAGTGCCCGAAATGAAGCCTTCCGGATCAGAAAAGATTTCGCCTCGAGCCGTAACGGACCAAGCGGAAGTAAACTGGTAACGAATAGTGCCTAAGGCATTGTACATCAGCGCCGTAGCATCGCTATTATCTAGCTGTGAGTTCGTTTGTGTGCCAAGATCGCCTCCGATAATTAACTGTAGCTTATCACCCAACGAACCGTTCAGATAAAGATTGTGATAAAAGCGAAGCTGGCTGGGTGTCACATCATCGAGTGACTCTCGCCCCAATAAATTGGTGTACGTAAGCGCCCACTCCTCACTCAGGTGGTAAGACAGTAGCACGCCTACCGACTTGGCATCATTCACATCCAGAAAGAAATTATAGCCACTCACCACGTGAAACTGGGCGGAAAAATCCTCCGAACCTTCATAAGAAACACGGGCACCGCTTTGAAAGAACGGCTCATTAAACGTAGCCACAGCGGTAGAACTCAGCAAGTTATTCTTAGGCAAGAAGCTCTCGGTACCGATGTGCGTCGCAAAAAAACCCGCGTCGAGCCACCAGTCTTCAAACAGCATAATACCCATGTTCGCCTCCTGTACCATGCTAAATGTTTCTGACCAAGTAGCTTGGGCAATATCTCCGTAGTGCAACGTAACGGTACCACGCACCCGCTCAGCTTGGTAGTTAACCGACAACTGTGCCACATTTAAACCAAAGTGGTCGCTACGCGGAGATACCGTAGTGTAGGGTTGCAGTGCTTCAGTGGGTGACTCGTCCGAAAAAGTAGCGTAGTACACATCGGTGTAGCCACTCAGTGTAACTTGGGGCGCAATCTGGGTAGAGTCCTGTGCTAAAGCATTCCAAGATAATAACGTAGCACCTAGCATCAGACAAAAAAATAGTGGTTTACCGTTACTCATGTAAAGCTATGTTGAATTTAAGCACGTGAAGGCTGGCAACTGCCGGAAGAGTAACTAGCTTTATCGAAAATCGTTGGGTAGACAGAGAAAATTAATTTTTATACTGCTGAGAAACAGCCAATGGATTCTTCCTTAACCCCGTCTTAAATAAACAACAGTAAGCTCACGGCCATAATCGCCATTCCGGCAATTAGCCCGTAAATAGCGTGGTGGTGCTTCCCGTAAGCGTGTGCTGCCGGAAGCAATTGGTCGAGAGAAATAAAAACCATAATTCCGGCAATACCCGCGAACAGCACCCCAAAAATGGTCTCATTAATAAACGGCATCAGTACTAAGTAGCCAATAAGTGCCCCAATGGGTTCAGCCAAGCCCGATGCAAACGAATAGGCAAATGCTTTCTTGCGGTCATTAGTCGCGTAAAATACGGGTACCGAAACCGCAATTCCTTCCGGGATATTATGAATAGCCACGGCGATGGCAATTGGAATGCCGAGCGAAACATCTTTCATCGCGCTAAGAAACGTGGCAATTCCTTCAGGAAAGTTATGAAGTCCTAACGCTAATGCCGTAAACAGCCCTATCCGCAGTAATTTCTGATTTTTCAACTGAACGATCTCCCGTTGAAGATCAGGTTCTTCTTCCGGAAATTCGTGAGGATTTTCGTAATTCGGTACAAATTTATCGATTATGGCAATCAACAATATGCCCCCAAAGAATGCCGATACTGTATACCAGTTTCCCCACTTTGTCCCATACTCCCCCACCAATGATTCTTGAGCACCAACCAACAATTCCACGAAAGAAATATAAATCATCACTCCCGCCGAAAGCCCCATAGAAACTGATAGAAAACGGGCACTTTGATTCTTGGTAAAGAATGCTAATGCACTGCCAATGCCAGTAGAAAGCCCTGCAAATAGCGTTAACCCAAATGCTATCCAGATATTTGCGTGATCCATAAAAATTTAGACTAACCTAACTATTTTTTAAATATTCGCCTAATTTACGAATTTTTAGCCAAAAGGATGCAAGATGTTAGATAAATAGTGAAACCTATTATGTAGAGTAGCTACACTGCACGATGTAATTTCTTTTTGGCATAATTTTTCTGTTGGGTATGGAGTAGCTTGTTGTTGGCAGAGGAGTATTACCATTTTTTAATAATATTATGCCACACCTAAACTATCAGCCAAAAGCTAGTGGGCGAATTGAAGTAGTTGATGCCCTGCGCGGTTTTGCCCTATTTGCCGTACTGTTCACTCACTTTACTACTGCGTTCTCGGGCTACCCTAGCTTCTTAACCGACACCCAAATAGCTTCGCTACCCTTTCCTGAACTCAACCAACTCGTATTTAAACTAAACCTGTTACTGTTTAAGCTCAAATCTAGGGTTCTATTTTCTTTTCTATTCGGGCTAGGATTCTACTTTCAGATACGCAAGGCCGAACGCTTAGGTATATCCTTCCGCCAGACATTTGTAAAGCGTCTTTTCGTTATGCTGATTATTGGCCTCATTCACGCTTATCTTATCCAGTGGGGTGACATTTTGCGCTGGTATTTTGTAGCTGGAGTGTTTTTACTGTTCCTGTACCGACTAAACAACTACGTAATTCTTGCTATTGCTTTCACGTTGGCATTTATTGTTCCGGCCAGCGAAAGTATCCTGGAGATGACTATTCCGCATACTTCTCCCTCAGGTATATCAAAAAGTCAGATTCAGCAAGCCTTCTTGAGCGGTTCGTACTGGGAGACGGTAATAATGAATGTCCTTATGGAGAATCAGCATTACGTTGATCCCTGGTACTTCGTGGGGTATGTATCCAATATCCTGGGGTTCTTCTTTTTAGGGCTTTGGGCCGGTAAGATTGATTTATTTAAACGAGCTACCGAATATCTGCCAGAAATTCGCCAAGCCTTTATCATTAGCATTCCGGTGCTTCTGTTTGGTAGCCTGGTATTTATACATTCGCCACTCCCGCGAGAAGAATTCCCGGTAATGTACCAGATTCTACATTCGGTAGGATACCGGATGAATACCGTAGGATTATTTACGTTTTATCTCTGCGGATTTATTCTGCTGTTCCGCCAACCAACTGTTCGGCATTATCTAGAGACCTTAGTGCCCGTTGGGAAAATGACACTCACCAATTACATCTTACAATCGATAGTAGCGGTGCTCTTATTTAATGGGCTGGGCTTCGGGTTACTAGGACAAATTGGCCCTGCCTTAATTCTACCTATCATTGTGCTATTTTTTGCTTTTCAGATGGCCTTTAGTACGCTGTGGTTACGATTTTTTCACGTGGGTCCCTTAGAGTGGGTGTGGCGAATAGCTGTAAGTGGAAAATGGCAGCCTCTCCTAAAAGAAAAGCATCCAGTAGCCTAACAATTGATGGTTGAAAATGGACAATTGAAAGTGAGTGTCATAGTAGAAGGCTAATCACTAATTATCCCTTATCAACTTTTACTTGTCCACTATCAAGCACTTTAGGAACGCGGAAAAACTGCTGATCGTGGTGAGGAGCTATGTCTAGCGCATTTGAACGATCTAGATGATCTTTCACCTGATCGTCGCGCATCACATTTAACTCGTAAGACATATGCATAAGTGGTTCTACTCCTTCCGTATCTACTTCCTCTAGTTTTTCTACCCAATCCAGTATTTCGGTCATACTTGCCATCATCGCCTCCTCAGTTTCGGGGTCGTGTTCTAAGCGAGCCAGATGGGCAATTTTCTTTACGGTTTCTCGGTCAATCTTCATGTTTTACTGATGAGTGAAATTTTCTTAACTCTTGCTGAATAACGTCATACGCTTGTTCCCGCAATTGGTTTTGGTCAGCCTCAGTCATCCCCGCAGTTTCAATCGGGGAATGAATTACCATTACCGGACGTTGGGGGCGCATAAGCAGCTTTCCGTCGTCGGGTAAAATTAGGTAATTATACGGAATAGTGACCGGCACCACCGGAATTTGTTTTTCGATAGCAACCTTAAACGGCCCATTTTTAAAGCGAGCCAATTGGGGTGGGTTTTCGGTTCTAATACCACCTTCGGGATACATCACCAAGCTTTTACCTTCATCTACAGCCTGCATACTTAGCTGTAATGCTTGGTAACGACTTTTCAGGCTGTTTCGGTCTACCGGAATATGGAGCTTTCGAAACATGTCGCCAAACAGCGGTATTTTTGCTAATGACACTTTGCCCACAAAAACAAAAGGCTTAGGAATATACCCCATCAGCGCAATATCGAGCAGAGAGAAGTGATTGGGAGCAATGACGTAGGTTTGATTTTTTTTCAGATGGGAGCGGCCGTACACCTTTGCCGGGACACCCATGCCCGATAGAAAAGCCCGCGACCAAAACTGATTAAGCAACAGTGCGTAGCGATGCCATTTTTTGTTTAGGGTAGCTAACGCAAACAGGGGCGACAGCAGCAAAAATACCCCACCAAAAACAATAAGCCCATATGTTGAATAAATTCTGAGCCAGATTTTATTCATATAACCAAAAAAATATAATGCGATTTAACTTAAATGTGTCAGCAAAAAAGTACCAAATACAAATTGCTATTATTTCCTACGAAGATAGTGGCATTTTTTATACTATTCCGAACAGTATTTTTTAATGTTTTTAGCTTTGAATAGTCATTCTGTACCCATAAGTAGCTCTGGCATAAATTAATTTTATCTATTTTGAACAAATAGAGTCAAAAATTTGTACATTGAATTTATATAGCTCGTAAACCTATTGTGTGCCAACTATTTTGAACTTAAACATACTCTTATTTCCCAATAATTGCACACGGTAATTCCGACAGTTTATCATTTATAACTTTTCAATCATGAACATTTATGTTGCGAACCTAAACTACCGGGTTCAAGATCAAGAACTCCAAGAATTATTCGAGGAGTACGGACAAGTTTCATCCGCAAAAATTATTAAAGACCACGAATCAGGAAGATCACGAGGCTTTGCTTTTGTAGAAATGCCCGACGACGAAGCGGGTATGCAGGCTATCAACGAACTTGATGGTGCTGAGGTGCAAGGCCGAAACCTTAAAGTGAGTAAAGCCCGACCACGGCCTCAAATGCAAGACCGTCGTTACTAATTAATAGATTTTAATCCTTAAATTCTTAGCCATCACTTCGCGAAGTGATGGCTATTTTTCGTTCATGAGGGTTTCAATCTCGTCGGCCTCAATCGGTATTTCGCCCATAAGATCAGTAAGCCCTTCTTCACGAATCACCAAATTATTTTCCAGCCGAATACCCATATTTTCCTCTCGAATATAGATGCCCGGCTCAACGGTAAAGACCATTCCTGGCTCAAACTTCCGGTAGAGATTTCCCACATCGTGCACATCTAATCCCAGATGGTGAGAAGTGCCGTGCATAAAGTATTTGCGGTAGAGCGGTTGCTTCTCGTTTTGATTTTTTACGTCAGTTCTATCTAGCAGTCCCAGTCCAATAAGCTCGCTTTCCATTATTTTGCCTACTTCTTTATGGTATTCTTTAATGATATTGCCCGGACGTAGCAACTGCATAGCTTCCCGCTGCACCCGTAGTACTGCGTTATAGACGGCCCGCTGTCGGTCGGTAAATGTCCCGCTCACCGGAATGGTACGGGTCATATCCGCATTGTAGTTAGCGTACTCCGCTCCCACATCCATCAACAGAAGATCACCCGATTTACATTCTTGATTATTATCGAGGTAATGCAGTACACAAGCATTGCCACCCGAGGCAATAATGGGTTCGTAGGCAAAACCCCGGGAGCGCTGCCGGGTAAATTCGTGAATGTATTCGGCCTCAATTTCATACTCCATCACCCCGGGCTGCACAAACTTAAGCACCCGAAGAAAGGCATCTTTGGTAATTTGACAGGCCTGCTGAAGAAGATCAATCTCGTGCGTTGATTTTATCGCCCGAAGTTGGTGCATGATAGGTGCCAACCGCTGGTACTGATGTAACGGATAGTTTTGCTGACACCACTCCACAAAGCGAGCGTCGCGGGTTTGCACCGAAACGCTGGCCCGAAGATGCTCATTGGTATTCAGGTAGACGTGCTCGGCTTGCGCCATTAGGGTAAAAAAAGTTTTCTCAAACTGCGACGTCCACATAACCCGCTCCACTCCCGACGTTTGCGTAGCCTCATCTTTGGTATACTTATGTCCTTCCCAGATAGCGATTTCCTCACTGGTTTCTCGCAGAAACAGTATCTCTCGAAAGCTTTCGTCAGGAAAATCAGGAAACAATAGCAGAATACTCTCTTCCTGATCGATGCCGCTGAGATAAAACAGGTCGCTGTTCTGAACGAACTTCATGGTGCCATCAGCGTTGGTAGGCATAATATCGTTGCTGTTCAATACTACCAGCGAATTGGGTTTTAGCTGGGCAAGTAGGCGAAGGCGATTCTCAGTAAAAAGTTCAGGATTTATTGTGTGGTACTTCATAGTCGTTGTGTTTTGCTGCTAAATTACAAAATGCGGTAAGCTGATAAAACTTAGCTGCCCGATATTGAGTTGATGATTTTATATTACCATGTCCGTGCTCTATATTTGTTGGCAATTATGAGTAACCTACGTACGCACTATTGCACCGCTCACAAGTAAACTGAATTGGAACCTAGTGGTTCACTCTTCCAAACGCATTGACCATCAAGAATTTCATGAAAAAAACGCTACGCATAGCCATTCAAAAGTCAGGACGACTTAGTGAACAATCAGTAAAACTCATCAACGAGTGTGGCATCCACTTTAATAACGGAAAAAGCCGACTTAAAGCAGTTTCTTACAACTTTCCGGCTGAGTTTCTCTTTCTTCGCGACGATGATATTCCGGGGTACGTAGAAGACGGCGTAGCTGATTTGGGGATTGTGGGTGAGAATGAGATGGTAGAGAAAGCTAAGGATGTGTTGTTGATTAAACGACTGGGTTTTTCAAAATGCCGGTTGTCACTGGCTATTCCTCGAGATAAAGCGTATACCGAGCCTAGCTATTTCCAAGCCAAAAATATTGCTACCTCGTATCCGCGAATCTTACATCAGTTTCTGAAAGAAAAACAAATATCAGCGCATATTCACGAAATCTCCGGCTCAGTTGAGATTGCCCCTAGCATCGGTCTGGCCGATGCAGTTTGCGATATTGTCAGTTCTGGCAGCACTCTGCTGAGTAATGGGTTGAAAGAGGTAGAAACGATCTTCCGTTCGGAGGCAGTGCTCCTCGGCAACCATCAGGCTAGTGAAGAGAAAAAAGACTTAATTGATCAGCTGGTCTTTCGCATCAATTCGGTGCAGGCCGGAAAAGGGAATAAATACATTCTGCTAAATGCCCCAAAAGATGCAACCGAAGCTATTGTTAACCTATTACCAGGGATGCGAAGCCCTACGATTGTTCCTTTGGCTATGAGCGGTTGGAACTCTATTCACTCGGTGGTGCAGGAAGACCAGTTTTGGGAAGTGATTGAAAAACTTCGGGAAGCCGGAGCTGAAGGTATTTTGGTAGTGCCTATTGAAAAAATGATTTTATGACCATTATAGAAAATCCAGCGCGAGAAGAGTGGGCTGAGTTGACCCGTCGACCGGCTCAGAAGTTCAAGAAAATTGAGAAGATTGTAAAACCCATCTTGAAGAAAGTGAGAAAAAAAGGCGATGCCGCGCTACGGTATTTCGCTTTGGAGTACGATCACGTTGAATTAAAAGATATTCAAGTTTCGGCCGAAGAATTTGAGCAGGCCGAAGAGCAAGTAGACCAAGCGTTAAAAGAAGCTATTCAAATTGCTTACAATAACATTAGCAAGTTTCACGAAGCACAAAAAACAGATACCCTGGAAGTAGAAACCATGCCGGGAGTGCGTTGCTTCCGACGAAGTGTAGCGATCGAGAAAGTTGGATTGTATATTCCGGGAGGAACCGCTCCCCTATTTTCTACGGTACTGATGACCGGAGTTCCTGCCAAAATTGCGGGTTGTCAGGAAATAGTCATGTGTACTCCTAGCAATCGACGGGGACAAATCAACCCGGCTATTCTCTATACCGCACGGCTCGTTGGGGTTGATAAAGTATTTAAAATTGGGGGTGCTCAAGCCATTGCTGCTATGGCCTACGGTACCGAAAGTGTTCCTAAGGTTCATAAAATCTTTGGTCCGGGAAACCAGTACGTAACGGTTGCTAAGCAATTAGTTAGTAAATCTACAGTAGCCATTGATATGCCCGCGGGGCCATCAGAAGTAGCTATTCTGGCTGATGACTCTGCCAACCCTTCTTTCGTAGCCGCCGATCTGCTTTCTCAAGCCGAACACGGAGTAGATAGTCAAGTGGTACTGATTTCTGATAGCAAGAAGCTTGTAGATCAGACTATTGAAGCGGTGAAAAACCAGCTACCGCAACTGCCCCGACAAGAAATTGCCCGCGAAGCCCTAAAAAACAGCATGTGCTTCATCGTAAGCAGCTTAAACGAAGGATACGAATTGCTAAATGAATATGCCGCTGAGCACCTGATTATTGCTACCGCTCACCCTGAAGAGGCCGTTGAGAAAGTACGTAGTGCCGGTTCCGTATTTTTGGGACATTACACTCCTGAGTCCGTGGGCGATTACGCCTCAGGCACCAATCATACGCTACCCACCAACGGATTTGCTAAATCGTACAGTGGTATTTCTCTGGATAGCTACGTAAAAAAAATAACTTATCAGTCTATCAGCCCGAAGGGGCTACACCAACTAGGGCCGTACGTAGAAAAGATGGCGGCTGCTGAACAACTAGAGGCTCACAAAAATGCGGTGAGTTTGCGCTTGCAGAAGATAAAGAACAACGGAGATTCAGCAGTAATTGCCAAGTGAGTATCGGTAATTCTTTTCGAATTTTTTCGTATCTTTATCTGAAATTTTGCGAGATGAATCTATTAGATACTCCTTCCGATGTTTTCGTATTAATGGAAAAAAGTCGGAGCGGTATACACAAGGCCGATGTATTAGCTTTGCAACAACAAGCGCAATTAAACAACGAGCAGTTAGCCCGTAGCTTGCATATTACCGTTCGAACTTGGCAAGGGTACAGCAGTAGTGATAAGCTGAAACCAGCGGTTGCCGAACGGGCTCTACTTTTGGCTCAGCTGTACGCCCGAGGATTTGATTTTATGGGCGAAGCCCGATTTCGCCGCTGGATGCAACGAAACCATCAGGCATTAGGGAACCAACCACCGTTAGAATTTCTTGACACTTTCTTTGGAATTCAGCTATTGCTTGATGAGCTAGGGCGAATAGAACACGGAGTGCTAGCGTGAGCAATGTTCCCTCAGAGGTTTTCCGAATTAGCCGAGTGAAATACGCCTCAGATCTAACCGGCACGGGAGCACGTCTACACGGAGGGCGGTGGAACTCTAAAGGGCAGAGTGTACTCTACACCGCTAGTAGCCGGGCACTAGCTGCGGTAGAATTAGCTGTTCACTTAGACCTAAATGACCTCCCTGATGACTTAATCATGACCACGTTAACCTTACCGGAATCAGCTACAATGCTTTTGCTGAAAAGCTTACCCAGGGAATGGAATCGACACCCTCCCAGTTCAGCGTCCAAGAAAATTGGCGATGATTTCTTGATTGAAAACCATCATTTAGCCTTGGCTGTTCCTTCGGTGGTAGTAGATGAAGACATCAATTACCTACTAAACCCGAATCATCCACTATTTGCAAAAGTCAACATTAAACGGCAAGTTCCGTTTCACTTTGATCCACGTTTAGGACAATATTAGCTACAGTAATGAACCGACAGTTTCGTAGAAAAAATCATTATCTACCGCAAATGTATTTGAAGAATTTTACTGATGAGCAGAATCAATTACATAGTTATCGCTTGCTAGTCTCACATGACCAAGTTCATAAGTGGAAACGAACTTCAGTGGAAGGCTTTGCTTATCATGATAATTTGTATACTTACCACACTGAACAAGGTGAAACAGACGCCATGGAACGTTGGTTTCATCAGGAAGTCGAGCAACCAGTAGAAAAAGCACTCGAAAAGGTTGTAACAGATGCTCAAATGACTCCTAATGATTGGAAGAATCTAATTCGGTTTACTATGGCACTTGACCTTCGTACTCCTGCTCGTATGATTCAGGACATGAAGCGTAGAAACGACACCTTGCCAGACTTTTTAAATAAATCACTTCCCGAGAGCTTTCAAGAATTTCAAAGTTTATCTAATGAAGAAAAAGCTAACATCGCTCATAAGGAAAAAGATGACCTATTTCCCTTTCAAATACGAGTAGATCAAAAAAGAGAAAATCCAGTTTTAGAAGTATGTATTACAAATGGTCGTAGTTTATGGTTGGGGACTATAAAGAGCCACTTAACTCAAACATTACCAAAAGTAATAAATCAGCGTTGGACAATTGTGCATCCTGCTCAAGGGCTAACTTGGTTCACAAGTGATTTCCCAGTCATAAGACTGAACTACTACAGAAAAGGCAAATATGATTTTCAAGGAGGATGGGGTAACTCTGGATCAGAATTAATGTTACCACTGAGTCCTATTCATCTACTATACACTCGCGTAGGTTCTAAAAAGCCGTGGTTGCGAGGAACTCGACTACCGTTTGATCTTACCCAGCACATACAGAAAATAATTGCTGAACATGCCTTTTGCTGGTTCATAGCTCATAAGGAAGATCAAGAAGTAAGTCGCTTACGTCCAAGAGTGGTAAATTCTCAAAAATTTGAAGCAGAAAAGAAATTTTGGGAAGAATGGCACTCATTTAATCAACAGGCCGAACAAAGTTTTTGGCAGGAATAATCAACCTATTAATATACAGACTGATAAAAGTATTTTGTGTTTACAAAAGTTTGTTTATACAATGAAATCCTTTTCCGTAGAACCTCTTGTACGTCCGCATCTTCTTAACCTAAAGCCTTACGCTTCGGCCCGATCTGAATTTTCGGGTAAAGCCCAAGCATGGCTAGATGCTAATGAAAATGCTTACGGCACTCCGGGCCGTACTATCGAGAATGCTTTCCATCGCTACCCAGATCCGTATCAGTTAAAGCTGAAAGAGCAAATTAGTGAGATCAAAAACGTACCTACCGATCATATTTTTCTAGGAAACGGTAGCGATGAGGCTATTGATTTACTGATAAAGGTGTTTTGTCGTCCGGGGCTAGACAATATCGTGAGCCTCCCCCCTACTTTTGGCATGTACGAGGTGGCCGCTTCCATCAATGATGTAGAAGTAAAATCAGCTTCACTTACCGCAGACTACCAGATTGACCGAGCCGCCGTAAAGGAAGCTGTTAACGAAAATACTAAAATCATTTTTTTCTGCTCACCTAATAACCCTACTGGCAATCTGCTGGCTACCGAGGATATTCTTTTCTTTTTAAAGAGTTTTTCTAGCTTAGTA
Organism: Tunicatimonas pelagia; assembly: GCF_030506325.1. NCBI lineage: Bacteria > Pseudomonadati > Bacteroidota > Cytophagia > Cytophagales > Catalimonadaceae > Tunicatimonas > Tunicatimonas pelagia. Next base: position 6,891,431 of record NZ_CP120683.1, read on the forward strand.
GTAGTAGACGAAGCCTACGTAGATTTTACCGATCAATCTAGTTTTGTGGATAGATTGGCTGACTACCCGAATTTAGTAGTATTGCAAACGTTTAGTAAAGCCTGGGGCATGGCCGCTCTCCGATTGGGTGCTGCTTTTACATCGCCGGACGTGCTGAAGTTTCTTAATAAGGTTAAAATGCCCTACAATGTCTCTACTCTGACCCAGCAGACCGCACTGGAAATACTACAAAATACTGAGCAGTACCATTCGTACATTACTGCAATTAAAGAACAGCGAAATTGGTTAATAACTCAGCTTCAGTCGTTAGAAACGGTGGAGAAAATTTATCCATCGGATGCCAACTTCTTTCTAGCCACGTTTGCTGATGCCCCCGACCTATACCAGTTTTTAGTAGACCAGGGGGTAATTGTTCGTAATCGTTCATCGGTTCGCCTTTGTGAAAGTGGGCTACGGATTACGGTCGGAACCGAACAAGAAAACCAACTGCTGGTGGAAACTCTTCGCCAGTATCAGCCCAAAAGCATATTAAACGACTAGCCATGCCTCAAAAACTGCTCTTTATTGATCGTGATGGTACGATCATCCAGGAACCGGAAGACGAACAAATTGACTCATTAGAGAAGCTGGAATTTGTACCCGGAGCTATTAGCAATCTCCGAAAAATCAGCGAACAAACCGACTACAAATTTGTCATGGTGACTAATCAGGATGGTTTGGGAACTGATTCTTTTCCCGAAGAAACTTTCTGGCCAGCCCATCAGAAAATGCTCAGTATTCTGCAAGGAGAAGGTATTGACTTTCACGAAGTTCTGATCGATAAATCTTTTCCTGCCGACAATGCGCCCACCCGAAAACCTCGAACTGGCATGCTGACCCACTACATTTCTAGCGAATATGATTTAGCTAACTCTTACGTGATTGGCGACCGGGAGTCGGATGTAGAACTAGCGAAAAACCTGGGTTGCCAAGCTATTTTTATTAGTCAGCAATCTCGCGCTGATGCTGCTTTGACCACCGAAAGCTGGCAAGAAATTTATCAGTACTTGGTTTTATCGCCTCGTAAGGTAATTCATCAGCGAAATACCAAAGAAACGGCCATTACCATTCAAATGAACCTAGACGGCAGCGGACAGACTCAAAATGATACCGGATTAGGCTTTTTTGACCATATGCTCGATCAGCTGGGGAAACACTCAGGCATTGATTTATCAGTGAAAGTGAAAGGTGATTTACATATTGACGAACACCATACGATTGAAGATACTGCCTTAGCGTTGGGTGAAGCACTATCTCAAGCAGTAGGCGGCAAACGAGGCATTAATCGCTACGGCTTCTTACTACCAATGGACGATAGTTTGGCACAAGCCGCTATTGATTTAGGCGGTCGCCCCTGGTTAGTTTGGGAAGCGGATTTTAAACGCGAAACGGTAGGTGATATGCCCACTGAAATGTTTTATCACTTTTTTAAATCATTTTCTGATGCGGCGAAGTGTAACCTCAACATCAAAGTAGAAGGTGATAATGAACACCACAAAATTGAAGCTACGTTCAAAGCAGTAGCTAAAGCCCTGAAAATGGCCATCCAGCGAAATGAAGATCAGCTAAGTAACTTACCTTCCACGAAGGGAATGCTTTGAAGGTAAGATGTAGCGGAAAGCTTTTGTTTGCCTACTTCCCGAAAGCTTCCCGACTGTGGTTCATATTAGTGCTAAACACCGGAAGACTAATCTTTAGCAAAGCGTAAAAGCCCCGACCTTTGATTCCAGGGCGTGATCCAATCTCTGCGCCGTAAGCCCAACCTAATTCTCGATTGTACTTACCGTCAATGCCTAATCGGTAACCCCAGATTTTGGTTTCTACCACATCGGCAGAGAACTCTCGAACATCATTATTGGCATTCGGGTCGCGATACTGCACCGCATCTAAGGTAAGGCCAGGAGCCAGCAAGAAATCTACGTACGTATTCAAAATGAAATCATCTACCAACACTCCGTAGCCTTTATCCGGCTTAATGGCCATATTTTTGATCCAAGACATAGAACCACCAATGTACCCTCCGGTAGCCACCAAATTAGTGTGGTAAAAGCTCTGTATCGGAAAGGGTTCCCCGGTTTCGTCCACCAGTATTACTTGCTGATCTTGCGTAATCCGCTTCATATCTACCGAGGTATCAAAGGCAAATCCTCCGGCTCGGGCTCCAATGATCTTTCTCACCTTCGAGGGCACCACCGTATGCTCCGGCACATGAGCCGCCCACCGATTTCCTTTAGCGTACTTTCGGGAATACAGAATTAGTTTAGTTTCGCTATCGCTTTCTTCGTCTTTAATATGATACGTTCCGCCCAACTCGAAGTAAGTAAAGTTATTGGGGGTATTGAGAATAACTTGATTTTTGATGGCTGCATCGCGTACCAGATCAAATGAGCGAGTATACGCTTGCCGAAAATTAGCGTGAAAATTAGCTTTGTCTTTATGGTAATAGTTAGCTGCAATGCCAAATCCAGCGTTTATGTTCGTAGAAAACACATCCGCGTACATCGGCTGTAAGTGCAGGAAAAACTTATTGATACTGTAAGGGTCGTCGTACAGTTCTTCGTAAGTGATTGCCTGACTACCAAGATTTTGCGCTTCCGCGAGCTTTGTGGTCAAACTGATTGTCAATAGCAGTATGATAATCCGTTTCAAGGTACCTTGATTTAGTGATCTTTTTCTTAGTCGCTAAACTAGATACATTAGCAAGAAATTAGTACGCAATACAATCGTTTCATTGCATACGTAATAAACTAGCAAAATTTAAAGTGGGAAGCAGGGTGCAGGGTGCAGGGTGCAGGGTGCAGGGTGCAGGGTGCAGGGTGCAAAATTATTTCATACCCTCAGGATTTCAATTCTCCTGGAAATAAATTCCAGCTTCCATTCCCCAACCCCTAATACCCAGTGACGATCAAGTAATTTAGTGAATAGCTTTTAGTGATTCGTAGTTTGCTCGGACAATGGTTTCTACCATCGCTTCGTCAATGGCGGAAGAGACAAACAAAGCCTCAAACTGCGAAGGAGCTAAGTAGATACCTCGTTTGAGCATTTCTTGAAAATACGCTCCGAACAACTTTGTATCCGAAGCACTGGCTGACTCAAAATCGTACACCGGATGCTCAGTAAAAAATAAGCTAAACATGGACCCTACGTGGTTAATCGTATACGAAACATTAAGCCGCTTCATGTTTTCTTTAATTCCATTAACAATAGTCTCGGTAGTTTCCGTTAGTTGCTGATACAGGGTTTGGTGCTTCTGCAACTGCGTTAGCATCGCATAACCAGCGGCCATCGCAATCGGGTTACCCGATAATGTTCCAGCCTGATACACCGGGCCTACCGGAGATACGTAGTCCATTACTTCTTTTTTACCGCCGTAAGCTCCTACGGGCAATCCTCCGCCAATAATTTTTCCTAGGGCCGACATATCAGGAGTAACGCCGTACAATTCTTGTGCTCCACCCGGTGCCAAGCGAAACCCGGTCATCACTTCATCAAAAATCAACAGGATACCGTATTCATCGCAGCGCGCGCGTAATCCTTCCAGAAATCCTTCATTGGGCAATACACAACCCATATTTCCGGCGACTGGCTCAATCATAATCATGGAAATATTATCCGGATTACTCGCAATTAAGCGATCAATGCTATTTAAATCGTTAAAAGTAGCCAAGAGAGTATCCTGGGCGGTTCCTTGGGTTACCCCCGGGCTGTTAGGTTCACCCATCGTCATAGCTCCACTACCGGCAGCAATCAAAAAAGAATCGCCGTGGCCATGATAGCAACCTTCAAATTTAATAAACTTATCGCGACCAGTATAGCCCCGTGCTAATCGGGCCGCCGACATGGCAGCTTCAGTGCCGGAATTTACCATGCGTACCTTCTCAATTGAAGGTACCATGCTCACAATTAGTTGGGCAATTTCTACCTCTCGGGAGGTGGGTGCTCCGTAAGAAACCGAGTGCGGAATCGCTTCAGCCAAAGCTTGTTCCACTGCCGGATTGCGGTGCCCTAAAATCATCGGCCCCCAGGAATTAATCAGCTCGATATACTGATTATCATCTTCATCGTAGATATATGCCCCTTCGGCCGATTTAATAAAAAGTGGGTTCCCTCCTACCGCTCGGAATGCCCGAACGGGTGAGTTTACTCCGCCAGGAATAACATGCTGGGCTTCTTCAAATAACGTTTGACTACGTTGGGTCTGCATAAAAATCTAGTATTCTACTTTGGTAATAACTAATGATCCTTCCTCAAACTGAATTATGGGAACATACTGATTATCATTAGCCTGAAAATAGTTATATCCCTGAAAAAACCGACTGGGAACCGGGGCTTCAGTCACGAAGAATTCTTGGAAATACACTCCGTACTCGTTGAGCATTTGTCCGATAAAGTAGACTATATCGTAGCCCAGAAAGACATTTTTGCTGGGAATTTGGTAGTACGTCTGGCGGTAACGGTCTCGAAACTCTTGCACTTCATCGTTGCGATAGTCTAAGTAAATTGAATTTATTAGACGGACTCCTAGACTCTCCAATTGCTCGTAAGAAATAGTGGTAAAATCGAACCAAGACCCGTTCCCGATGACTTTAAGCGGTAATCCCGACATCACCACCGCACTGATAGTGTTGGTAATGACTAGTTCCTGATCGGATGCCACATATACTACCGTTTCTCCTAAGTCGTGCAGCTCCTGAAGCTTTTCTACAAAAAGCTCCATCGTTTCTTCATTGTAATCATCAATTATTTCCAGATGTACTTCTTGATTATACGTTTCTTGAAATTCATTGATGAAGGTGAATACCCGCGCCGAATCTCGTTTGGTAGGACCAGTTACTACCACTGCCTGAGTAGCATCCAGTGAATCAATTGCGTGTTGAGCCGCAATTTTCGCTTCGGTAACAATGCTCGGCTTAATCAGATAAGAAAAACGATTATCCCCAATGATCTGCGGATTAGAAGAAAGCGGGTTAAACATGTATTTTTGGTTATCTCGAGCGTAATCGGATACCGCCCGAAACGGTCCTTGGTACAGTGGGCCAATAAACACATCCATATACTTAATCTCATCTTGCGCTAACAATTCCTGAGTTATGTCGTACTCCCGCTGGGTATCGTAAGCATGTAGTTGAACGTTAATGCCTTCCTGCTGTAAATCCTTAGCGGCTAGCTCCATACCTCGGTACAAATCCAAAATAAACTGATTCCCCACCCGATTACCCGCGTTATCGGCATCGAGCTTCTCTTGGAGAAAGGGTAAAAATGCGGCTAAGTGATATTCTTCTTTACGTACTGACGCGGCTTGACTAGCGACTCCCAAATCAGAGAGATCGATAGAATACCGTTCCACCAACGAATCTTTTTTGCGCTCCTGGTCTTCGTTATAGATGCTGTACGTGATGTTCGTTACTAGCTGTTCAGCCACTGCTTTTTCACCAGGATAATCTAGTAGCAGTCTTTCCAGCACTTCATCAGGGGTACGGGCTAGATAATATCGTTTCATTTTCTGAAGATCGCTCCGGATAGAATCGGTGGCAGTAGGCAGTTTAGACAATTCATCAGACTCTTTAAATGCCTGATCAAAATTACCCGATTCGTAGTAGCTGTTAGCCAAACCGTAGAGCACTTCGGGCATTTGCTTCCACCGAGGGTACTTGCTCTGAATTTGCCGGAACATATTCTTCGCCAAATCGGTATCGCCCGTTCGGAAAGCAGCCATTGCGTAAAAATAAGAGGCGTAGGGGGCAAACGGGTTACTCTTTTCGGCTCGGCTAATTGGCTGAAACAGCTCAATAGCTTGTTGATAGTTCCCCTGCTCATAGAGCGTTTTCGCTTGGTTGTACTGCTGCCGATAATTGATACCGGACTGAGCAAAAAGCTGAGAGGTGAAACCACTCAAAGCAACAGTTAAGAGGATAAAATTTCGTAAGAAACGAGACATTATTACGTTAGTTAATGGTTTAATGGTTCAATTGCTCAGTGGCTCGATTGTTCTTTGTCACTTGTCACTTGTCACTTGTCACTTAATTACGAAGCTCAAACTCTTGGTTATGGTCAAAGGTCATTTTAAATTCCGGTCTCCAGCACTCATTATTCCCACTCAATAGTGGCCGGTGGTTTTGAACTGATGTCGTATACTACCCGGTTCACTCCTTTTACTTGGTTAATGATCTGATTAGAGACTTCGCTTAAAAATTCGTAAGGCAAATGACTCCAGTCCGCCGTCATACCATCTACGCTGCTTACTGCCCGCAGTACAACCACGCGCTCGTAGGTGCGCTCATCGCCCATTACCCCTACTGCCTGAATGGGTAGCAACACCGCCGCAGCCTGCCACACATCAGCGTACAAGCCGCTGTTTTTAAGACCAGAGATAAAAATATGGTCAACTTCTTGCAGAATCTGCACTTTTTCGGCAGTAACATCTCCTAAAATACGAATACCCAACCCTGGCCCAGGAAATGGATGGCGTCCTAAAATAGTATCATCAATCTCCATAGTTCTCCCCACTTCCCGCACCTCATCTTTAAATAGCATTCGCAGTGGCTCAACTACTTTCAAATGCATTTTCTCAGGCAATCCACCCACATTGTGGTGCGACTTGATGGTAGCCGATGGTCCCTTTACTGATACTGATTCAATCACGTCGGGATAAATAGTTCCCTGTCCCAACCACTTGACATTTTCAATGCGGTGCGCTTCTCGATCAAAGATTTCAATGAAGGCTTTACCAATTGCTTTTCGCTTGCCTTCGGGATCAGTAACTCCAGCTAGTGCTTGGTAGAACTCCGCTTTTGCATCCACTCCGGTCACGTTCAATCCCATATCTTTATAAGAATGCAGCACATCTTCAAACTCATGTTTGCGAAGTAACCCATTATCTACGAAGATACAGTGTAAGTTTTTACCAACTGCCTGATGGATTAGCATAGCTGCCACCGAAGAATCGACCCCACCCGATAAACCCAGTACTACTTTATCATTCTGCAACTGCTCCTTCAGCGAGGCAACCGTAGCCTCTACAAACTGATCGGAAGTCCAGTCTTGAGCGCATTCGCAAATATGCACCACAAAGTTTCGTAATACTGTTTTTCCTTCGGTAGAATGCGTTACCTCCGGATGAAACTGAATGCCATATACATCTTTGTCCTGTAGTTTATAAGCAGCTACTTTCACCGATTCGGTGCTAGCAATAACCTCTACTCCCGATGGTACCTCGGCAATGGTATCGCCGTGCGACATCCACACCTGCGAGTCCGCCGTCATCTCTTTTAAAAGTCGGGAGTGTAAATCCAGGTGACGTAACCGTGCCCGTCCGTACTCGCGAATTTTAGAAGGCAAAACTTCCCCTCCTAATTGCTGAGCCATCATTTGGGCACCGTAGCAAATGCCTAGCACCGGAAACTTATCCAGCATAGCATCTATCGCCAGATTAGGTGCATCACTCTCGGTCACCGAGCAGGGGCTACCCGACAAAATAATCCCTTTAAGTGATGAAAGGCTATCTAGGCTAGGTAAATGGTTGTACGGATGAATTTCGCAGTACACATCCAACTCCCGTACCCGCCGAGCAATGAGTTGGGTATACTGCGAGCCAAAGTCAACAATTAGAATGGTTTCTGGCATAGAAAAAGCTATGTTAAAGCATGTAAACAATTGCACTGCAAGTTATTTACTTTCCCTTGAATGCTTCGAGAAAGCGTGTGTTTTTTTGCGATATTCTTATCGACACACTGATTTAGCCCTTGCAGAAGTTTTTTATCTTCGGCATAATACCTGGGCAATCGCTCATTCTTAACATTTTTTAACAGCTAACCTGTAATTTATCCCTAAACGATTCTGTTAGAAGTGCGTATTGTTCAATAAACACTTGCTATTTCAGTTGTACTATTGCAATAAAACCAATTCTAGTACGACCAGTTTATTAGTTGTTCATTAGCGAAAAAAAACAAATTTAAAAATCCATGAAAAATATTTTAACAACCGTATTTGCTGCGGTTTTTGCCAGTCTGATTACACTGGTAGCTTACACGTATTTTGTCGATGATAATCGGGTGTTTCAAGTAGATTCCACCAACGAGCCAGCGTTCGTTAACTATGTTGCTGAACCATCTTCTGCTATGGCTCCGTTTGACTTCACCGCTGCCGCTGAGAAAGTAACCCCCGCGGTGGTGCATATTACTTCGGTGCAACAGACGGCGAGTGCATCCCGAGAAATGGAACAGATACCGGAGTTCTTTCGCGACTTCTTCGGTGATCGGTTTCAGCAATCGCCCGGCCAGCAACGTCCCCGCATGGGTTCTGGCTCGGGGGTCATTATTAGCTCCGACGGGTATATAGTTTCTAACAATCACGTAATAGCCGATGCCGATGAGCTGACGGTTGTTTTAACTGATAATAGAAGCTACACCGCGCAAGTAATTGGTACTGACCCTACTACCGATTTAGCTTTAATTAAAATTGACGATGAAGATCTGCCCTATCTTTCGTTTGCCAACTCCGATGAAGTAAAAGTTGGAGAGTGGGTTATGGCAGCCGGTAATCCACTAAGCTACCTTAATTCTACCGTAACAGCTGGTATTGTTAGTGCCAAAGGGAGAAGTATCGGTATCTTGAGAAATGAAGAACGAACGTCAATTGAGTCGTTTATTCAGACCGATGCGGCGGTAAACCCGGGTAACAGTGGTGGAGCTTTGGTTAATGTTGACGGAAACTTAATTGGTATCAATACGGCTATTGCCAGCCAAACCGGTTCGTATATAGGTTACTCATTTGCCGTACCTTCTAATATTGCTAAAAAAGTGGTAGAAGATTTAAAAGAGTACGGAACGGTTCAGCGGGGCTTTTTGGGAGTGTCTATCGTGGGAATTAACCCAGCCGTGGCGAAGGAGTTTGACTTAGAGCTTAATCAGGGAGTTCTGGTACAGGAGGTTGTTGAAGATGGTTCAGCCCAAGAAGCTGGCATTGAGAAAGGTGATATTATTGTGAAGGTTGATGAGAAGAAAATTTTACGTAACTCCGATCTGCTATCGTACATCGGCCGTAAGCGTCCGGGTGACCAAGTGATGGTAACCATTAATCGAGACGGAGAAGAGAAGACTTTCGACATGACGTTGAAAACCCGCGGTGGTGAAACGAAACTAGTAAAAGCCCAACGAGGTGAAATGTTTGACCAACTGGGGGCTGAGTTTACTCAGCTAGGCGAAGAGCAACTAGACGAGCTAGCTATCTCTGGGGGAGTACAGGTCAGTAAAATCTACGCTGGAAAACTGCGTCAGCAAGGAATCAGAAACGGATTTATCATTACCCGAATTGCGAATCAGCCCATTCGTTCGCTAGACGATTTAAGTGAGGCATTAGAACAAGAGCAAGGCGGAGTGCTAATTGAAGGTATCTACCCCGATAGCCCTGATGAAAAGCAATTCTTTGGCATCGGATTGAATTAGATAATTAAACGTAGATCTAGTAGTAAAAAACCTCCCCGCACCGGGAGGTTTTTTTGTGTTTATATCTTTCCTTCGTTTTTAGCTTACATTTCTAGGCAGTCTGACCGGAATTGCATCATTCTTGTGCAAGTTATTTCTTACGCCTGAATTCGGTGAAAAATCCATCGCTAGCCATCTTACCATCTCAAGAGGAAACTATTCTGGAGGGCCTTCAGCAAGGTGAAGAATCTGCCTACCAAGCTTTATTTGAAGAATACTACACAGTTTTAACTACTTTTGCTTATCAGTACGTTCACGATTTGGATGCTGCTAAAGAGTTAGTACAGGAAGTATTTATAACCCTCTACCAAAAACGCGCTTCTATCCGTATTGAGAAGTCGCTAAAGTCGTACCTATTTCAAGCGGTCTATCGGCGTTTTCTCAATACCCACACCCAACAAGAGCGGCGTGATTTCTACCATAACGAGGTTGCACGGGAGCAAGATTTTTCAGACTGTACCGACGCTATGGAGCAAGCTGAAGCTTTGCAGCGAATTCATCGAGCCATAGACCAGTTACCCGATCAATGTCGGCGTATTTTTACGATGAACCGTTTCGATGGAATGAACAACCAGGCAATTGCCGATCAACTACACCTATCTAAACGCACCGTAGAGACTCAAATTAGCAAAGCACTCAAACTACTGCGACAATCGCTACTACCGCAAACACTGATTTTATTGCTATTGGAGTGGGTGATGTAAAAAGATCAAAAAATTTCAGTTGCAAATACGTGTTTTAGTTTTGAGCGATGTCTTAGCTATGTATGGCACCCGACAACCCCGTAGATCCAACATTATTAGTTCGCTACCTGGAAGATAAAAACCAGCTTAGCCCCGATGAACAAAACCAGATTGAGCAGTGGATTCAGCAGACTCCTCAGAACCAGGAAGGATTTGAAAAGCTTCGCATCATTTGGGAGCAAGCCAACCAAGCCAGTATTATAAAAAAAGTAGATGCCCAAGCTGATTGGCCCAAAGTATGGGCTAAAATACCCAGCAAATCCAAACCAACACCTACCCGACAACTACCCTTTTACCAACAGCGAGTTTGGCAGATAGCCGCTTCAGTTGCATTGCTGCTCATTTCTATCTGGGGAATAAGAACGGTTTGGCATACGGAGTCGCCCGCTGAGTTAGCAACGTATACTCTTGTAGCTCAAGATAGTATTAGGGTAATCAACTTACCTGATGGCAGCCAAGTCTTTCTCAACGAGACTGCCCAACTTAGCTATCAAGAAGACTTTGGTGAGCAAAACCGTACCGTTCACCTAACAGGAGAAGGGTATTTTGAAGTAGTCTCCAATCCGGCAGTGCCTTTTTTCGTCCACACCACTCCTACTACGGTTCGGGTAGTAGGTACCTCCTTTAACGTTAATTCCGCCGATGAGGCGGTAAAAGTAACCGTAAATTCGGGAAAAGTAGCCTTCTCTCATCAACGAGATACGCTGCTGCTTACCCCTAACGAAGTTGGAATATACCAGCCAGGCAAAGCGATGCAAGAATCAATGAACAACGATGAGAATTATTTGTCGTGGAAAACCGACGTACTTCGCTTTGATGACGCGCCTCTTTCGCAAGTAGCTGAAGATATAAGTCGTCATTTCCAAGCCTCAGTTCAATTAGAAGATGAAGCCTTAGAACAACTGCGATTTACCTCCGTGTTTCAGCAGCCATCTTTGGCCACAGTTTTAGAAGAAATAAGCATGGTACTGGACATCCAGTACACCCAAGAACGTAACCAAATAAAGTTTTTTATAACTAACCCATGAAATCACTAGTATTAATTGCCCTTGCGTACTTCTCTGCCCTGATTCAAGTACCCGAATCGTTAGACAAAGAAGTTGTCTTATCCAAACAAACCCTCACTGTTAAAGAAGTCCTCAAAGAATTAGACCGCCAAAGTAGTTTTACCTTTTCGTACAGCAATCGAATTCCTTTGCAGAAAAAGATTTCCTTCGGAAAGCAAAGCGGTTCAATGCGCTATTTTCTCGATCGTATCAGTCGCGACTACGCCATACAGTACAAAACTGTCAATGAAAAGATACTGTTGCTACGAGAAAAGAAGCGATCTCCCACAAAAAAAAAGAAGGAAAACGCCACTATTAGCGGTTACATAACCGACGCTTCTACCGGCGAAGAGCTCATTGGGGCTACCGTTTACATCCAAGAACTAGAAACGGGTACGGTGACCAACGTATACGGCTACTATTCGCTCTCGGTGCCTCCCGGCGAATATACGCTAGTGCTAAGCTTTATCGGCTACCAACGCCAGCGCCTAACTGTGCCGATTGAAGAAAGTCAAACCCTTAACGTAGAAATGGCACCCGAAGAAGTGCAGTTAGAAGAGGTTATCGTGACGGCTTCGGAAACTATTCCAGAAGTGCAGGAAATGGAGATGAGCACCGCGAAGGTAGATATCCAAACTATTCAGAAAATGCCCGCTTTACTGGGTGAGGTTGATGTTATCCGCAGCATTCAGTTGCTGCCGGGAGTATCTACGGTAGGCGAAGGGGCACCGGGTTTCAACGTGCGTGGGGGAAGTGTTGATCAGAACTTAATATTGCTAGATGAAGCACCCGTATTTAGTTCCTCTCACTTACTTGGTTTCTTCTCCGTGTTTAACCCTGATGCGGTAAAAGATATCAAACTCTACAAAGGTGGCATTCCCGCTCGCTACGGTGGGCGTCTATCGTCGGTGCTGGATGTTAGGCAAAAAGAAGGTAATACCAAGCGGTTTGGCCTGAAAGGCGGCATCGGGCTAATTAGCAGCCGATTGCTAGCAGAAGGGCCGATTCAGAAAGACAAAAGCTCTTTTATGGTGGCCGGGCGGCGTTCCTACGGCGATCTTTTTCTTCGTATGTCTAACAATGAAGACATTAATAACACGATTATCTACTTTTATGATCTAAATACCAAGGTCAATTACAAAATTAATGACCGTAACCGCCTGTACCTTTCGGGCTACTTTGGGCGCGACGTGTTTGGTGGTGCCGTAGAAAACTTACGCTTTGACTGGGGCAACCGCACGGGTACCCTCCGGTGGAATCATTTATTTAACGATAAGCTGTTTTCTAACTTTACTGCCATCTACAGCGACTATAACTATCGGCTAGCCTTTGCTAATAACGGCACTGATGCCGCGCTAGAAGAGTTTGAGTGGCAGTCAAGCGTGACCAATCGTAACCTTCAGGCTGATTTTACCTACTTTCCTTCACTAAGTAGTACCATTGATTTTGGGGTTAGCGGTATTTACTACGACTTCAATCCGGGTAGCGTAACCATTCGTACCAATGACCAGCCACCGGAGTCTCCGCTAGATTTGAATGAAGAGCACGCCATAGAAGCTGCCGCTTATTTTAATCATGAAAAAAAGTTCGGCGATCGGGTTACCCTTCAGTACGGATTACGGTACTCGGCGTTTATGAATATAGGCGAACGTGACGTATTTGAGTACGAAAACGGAACACCATCGCCCGACAATGCCGTGATCGATACAGTCTCTTACGGAGCGGGGGAAATCATTAAATTTTACGATGGTTTAGAACCTCGCTTTTCGCTGAATTACTCACTTAGCAAGCAGACTGCTCTGAAAGTTAGCTACAACCGTCTGTTTCAATATATTCAGTTGGTTTCCAACACTACAGCGGCTACTCCAATTGATATTTGGACTCCGGCTAATCAATACATTCAGCCTGCTATTGTAGATCAGATTGCCCTGGGTTATTTCCGCAATTTTCGGCAAAACACCTTTGAGTTCTCAGCTGAAGTATACTACAAAAACTTTCAAGATTTAATTGACTTCCGCAACGGAGCCGAACTAATTCTTAACGAAAACTTAGAAACTGAATTACTAAGCGGAAATGGGCGCGCTTACGGATTAGAATTATTACTGAAGAAGCGAGAAGGTCGCTGGACTGGTTGGTTGAGTTATACGCTAGCTCGTACCGAACGACAGGTCGATGGTATTAACAATAATGAATACTATCCTTCTAATTTCGATAAGCCCCACGATGTATCGCTGGTGCTTAACTATAACATTAACAAAAAATGGAATGCGTCGGCCAACTTTGCCTACATGACAGGGCGACCAACTACTCCTCCGGCTGCCCGGTTTGTGTACCAAGGCATAGTAGTACCTGATTACACCGGGCGTAACGGAGCGCGTACCCCGGACTATCATCGGCTAGACCTATCGGTTAATTACGAGCCACCGCCAAAACCCGGACGTCGCTGGCGCAATAGCTGGAACTTCGGAGTGTATAATGTGTACGCTCGGCGTAATCCGTACTCGGTCTTCTTCCGCCCTAACTCCGATAATCCAGCGATTACTGAGGCTGTGCAACTATCTATCTTCGCTAACCTCATTCCTTCAATTACCTACAATTTTACTTTCTAATTACCATGACCAGATTGAAAATATATTATCTCGCGGGCTTAGCTACTTTCATTCTGCTATCCGCTTGCGAAGATGTTATTGAAATTGATGCCCCAGTGACGGACGCTCGCTTGGTGGTAGAAGGATGGGTGTACGATGACCGAGACACCCAAACTATTCTGCTAAGCAGATCGTCTCCTTACTTCAATTCAGAAACCCCTCCTTCTGAAACAGGTGCTCAAGTAGCCGTAACCACTCAAACCGGAGAAACTTTCTCCTACACTGAAACCGAAGCCGGGGTGTACCTCAGCAGTTTTCAGGGCACAATTGGGGGGCAATATACTTTAACAATAGAAACCAGTGAAGGACAGCAATATCAATCATCTACCCAGTCGCTGCAATCAGTTCCTCCAATAGATTCACTATACGTTCTTTTTGAGGATGAGGATGAAGATGAGGATGAAGGGTTCTACCCTGCCTGGGATTTTACCGATCCTGAAGGAGAAGAAAATTACTACCGATGGAGATTTTTTATCAATGACTCCCTTCAGAATATGGCCGAGGACATACTGGTATTTTCGGATGAGTTTACTGATGGAGAAGAAATAAACGGAGTAGAGTTTGTGCTGGAAAGGCTGTTACAAGAAGGCGACCGTCTTAGGATAGAACAGCTTTCTATTACAGAAGAATCGCAAGACTTCTTAAATAGAATTCAGCAGCTTACTACCGGAGTTGGTGGTCTGTTTGACACTCCACCCGACCCGGTGCGAGGTAATATTAGCAATACAACCGACGAACAGAACTATGCCCTCGGTTTCTTTGGTGCCTCTTCTGTAGCTAAAGATTCTCTAGTGGTCGGTGAATAAAAACAGTGCCACGAAGCACGCTTGAACTTTAATCAACAATACTATGAAAAAAGCGAGAGAGAATTATCAAGAAAAAGTAAATAGTAATCCAAACCATACGTATTATCGCCAGTTTGAGCTATCGCTAAAAAACCTAACGCTCAATGAGTACGATGAGCGCAAAAAAGACACCAAAAGTGTACACAGATAGCTCAGAGCGTGTTTGGATTTTAGACTTTACAATACTTTCTTCGGTTCTAGATGATTTTACGCGGTTATAGAAGAAAGCCACTTCAATAGTCGTACAGACTTCTGGGGTTTAGGTAAAGAAATATCTTGTTAATGGTAGAAGCCGAAACTTCGGAAGTCTTTTCGGGCATTATCGCTCACTGACCACGTAGATTCACTTAGCACCATCCAGATACTGTTTGCTATGAAATATCTTTATTTTCTATTAGCTGGAGTAGCTTTTCTCTACTGCTCTTGCGAAGAAGAAGGTAGCACCCCCTCTTTGCCCTCTTCCAGTGTTGCCAGTGATCTTCCTCTACTTAGAAAAGGGAAACATCTGGGTACTATTGTCGGATTTAACCCCAGTCACCCGCCAGCAACTACCGATTCTATTGAAGCCCGCTGGCAAGAGGCTTTGCAAGCTGGAATGTCCGTTGGGCGGCTTCAGATTGATTGGCCAGAATTGGAACCCAAAGCGGGGGTATACGATAGAGAAGCGCTACGCAAGCAGTTGGTAGACTTGGAAAATGAAGGGTTGCAAACCTTTCTGCTCATCTCAGTGTATGATAGTGACGGCCCCGTAGTACCCGAGTATTTGGCGGGAACACCAATGAACGATGCTGAATTAATCAACAGCTTCGTTGAGTTGATGGATTGGGTGATTCCTATGTTAGTGGAACATCAAGGCTGGGCGATTGCCATTAGCAATGAGCCCGATACTTTTTTCAAAGAAAAGCCTCAACTTGTTGATGAGCTTCTACCTTTTGTGCGAGAAAGCCGGAATCATATCCATCAGTTGAATGATAAAATGGCGGTAACTATCACGATGAGTGCCGGCAGCCTAGCCCAAAATGAGGAAGCAATGAGACGACTTGGTAATGAACTGGATATTATCAGCTTCAATACCTACGGCTCAGGCTTATTCCCCATGAACCGACCTTATTCCGAAGAGGAAATCCTAAGTAACATCAATGCAATGCTCAGCTTTGCGGGAAATAAAAACATGTTATTTCAAGAAGTGGGAATGCACACTAATCAGCCCATACTCAATAGCTCAGAAGAGATTCAAAGAACATTCTTCCGTACTTTTTTCCGAGCCATGCAGAATGAACCGCAAATGCGCGTAGCCTATGTATTTCAACTGGTAGACTGGTCGCCCGAAACTATTGAAGTATTTAACACCCTATACGAACCCAGTACCCCTCAGTCGTTTATTGACGAGTACTCGGCGGTACTAGCATCCATCGGCCTCATTCATTATGAAAGCGGACAACGCAAAGCGGCCTGGAATGAGTTTGTTCGCTGGGTCGAGACGTTTAAGCAAACTAGATAACACTAACGGCTAAGAGTCACTAGTCTCAGTGTCATTTTCGGGTAGAAGAATGCTCGAGGGTAGATGAATAATTACATCAGTGCCATCTACTTTATTGCTCCGGTAAGCAATGGTGCCGGAGTGCATCTCTACTATCAGCTTAGCAATGTATGTTCCCAAACCGGTTCCTGCTTCCTTCCCCGACGTTGAAAACTTATCGAAGAAATTACTTCTCATCTCGCTAGGAATAACCCCACCATTATGAATTGTAATTCTGAAAAAACCATTATGCTCTATTGCGATTGATACCTCTTGTTGCTCCGGGGAAGCTTCCAGTGCATTGAGCAATAAGTTATGAAACATACGCTCAATATAAAACTTATCAGCCGATACCTTTACTTCTTGCTCTGGCTCTAGCGACTTTTCTTGGTATTGTAACGAAATCTGTACCTGTTTTCTGGTAATAGTATCTCTTAAATTAGCTAACTCTTGTCTGATCATGTGTATCAAACTAAAGCTTGTCTTCTGCGGCTCGTACCCACCTTGCTCCATTTGGGCATAATCTGAGGTAGCCTTAATCATATCGAGTGTATCATCGCTTCGCCGTTTTAAATGGCTAAGCCACATCTTCTGTTCATCAGTAGGGTCTTTGTTTAATAGAATCTCTACAATTTGTAAAATGGAAGCTAAGTTGTTTCTAAGATCGTGGTTAGATAGTTGTTGTGCCACTTCTTGAGCACTTATTTTTTTCTCTAATAGTTGCACGGCCCATTCTAATTCGTACAAAACCTTTTCAGTCTTTTCAGCTTCGACGATAAAAGTCATTTTGCATGGCCCACTCGTATCAGTAGCCGGCAGATAAGCAGCATTAGAAAGTATTTGATGCAGCTTTCCCTCTCTATCGGTTACTTTCCATTTACCCTGCATTTCGTATTGCAACCCCATAAATTGATCGTGCAAATGCTGCATTTCAGCCCGATGCTCTTTAGGGACAACTAGTAAGAATGACTTTCCGATAAGCTCTTCACGCGAGTATCCGTAAAAATCGCAGTACACCTGATTTACATTGACGAAGTTTCCTTCAGCATCGGTAATACAAATCCCCAAAGGAATAATATCAAATATCTGTACTATTTCGGTAGGACTGTTTTCGGCAAATAAGCGTAGTTTCTCTAGATTACGCTTGTTCCTAGCATCAAAGCTTTGGTTTTCCATGGTTGAGTAAGGGCAGTAATTACGATTTAAGATACAAATATCTGTTTAAATATTTATCTAAAATCATTAACAACTTAGTAAGGCAATCTACAGTTAATATAGTTCCCGAGGAGAAGTAACGAAGGGCTGATTTTATAGAATTTTTCGGATTGTGGTAAATACACTACCAATTACACATTTGCAGGGAGGTAAGTTGTTGATTAGTCCACGGTCGACGGGCATTGAGTTACAGGCAGCTGTCGTGCGGGTTAGAAGGTTGAAGTGTTATGGTGTTAAAGTAGTTTGATGTACGGGATTTAGCTTTACCCACTGCTCATTGTCTACTGCACGGTGTCCCATGCCAATTAATCATTATTCATCCGTCATTAGTCATTGCCCATTGCTTCTAATCTCCGGTCTCCTTAGAAGTAAAATGAATAGTACCCCTTCATTCCGCGTTGGTTGACTCCCTCGATACGGACTTTACCGCGTATTCTGGTTAGTATTTCTTCTAGCTCACCCGGGCTTTGTATGCTGCGCCCGTTAATGGATGTTACAATAAATCCTTCTTCTATGTTTAGTCGTTGCATCAGTCCACCTTTTACTCTCACAACCTTTACTCCGTTGCTGATTTTTAGCAAATCGGCTTCCACTTGAGAAACAGCTTCTAGATCGGCTCCGAGGGTGCTGGAACGAAAAAGCTGCCTTTCAATCAGACTGGTTGTACCCTCCCGGTTAGTAAGCGTTAGATTGGTCTGATATAACTTTCCGGCTCTACTGTACGTCACATCAATTTCATCTCCCGGACTATAGTAGCTGATAAGCTCTTCAAAGTCACTCTGAGAGTTGATTAATTCCCCGTCTAATTCTTTGATAACATCCCCTTTTTGAAGACTAGCTTGCTCGGCCGAACCATCACGCTGAAGGTAGCTCAGCACTACCCCCGACAAGTTGTTGGTTTGCAATTCTTTGGCTCGCTGAGGAGTAAGGTCAACCACATCAGCTCCGAAAAAGGCTTTCTGAACTTCGCCGTAGGCAATAATATCGTCTACCACTTTACGAACAATATCGACCGGAACGGCAAACCCGTAGCCAGCGTACGAACCCGTTTTAGATAAGATCGCTGTGTTGATTCCTACCAGTGCGCCCGTTTTATCAACTAATGCCCCGCCACTATTTCCCGGATTAATGGCGGCATCAGTCTGGATAAATGATTCAATGGGAAAGTTACTACGTAAAATGTTGATTTGTCGCCCTTTGGCACTAACAATACCAGCGGTAACCGTTGAAGTTAAATTGAAGGGGTTGCCAACCGCCAGTACCCACTCCCCTACCTGCAAGTTGCGCGAATTGCCTAAAGCAACCTCCGGCAGATTATCAGCCTCCACTTTTAGCACTGCTAAATCAGTAGAAGGATCAATTCCGACGACTTGAGCAGCGTACGTATATTTCCCATGAATAATCTCAATTTTATCCGCGTGATCAATTACGTGATTGTTGGTGACGATGTAGCCATTGCTAGTATAAATAACGCCCGAACCACTGCTCACCTGCTGACTGGCCCGCCCCTCAAAAAATAGTTCTAACCAACTGCTCCGACTGTAGCGTTCCGACACCGTTTTAATGTACACTACGCTAGGCGTACTATTCGCCGATGCCACCGCAAAATCTTCGTTGAGCAAAGTAGCTCTGGGTGAATTAATATTGACAGCAGGAGTGGTAGGTGCACGCTCAACCAATGATGCGCTCGTAACCACTTCTTCCGGCATTATCCAATGCATATAAGTGAACGCCCCAAAGGTTCCGAAGACAAAACTCAATAGACTAATTCCAATTAGTTTCATGATAGTACTAGAATTGATTTTGAACAATTAACACAAAAAATATGCACAATTTGACAACGGACATCTTGTCATAATCGTCTTTATGAATGAACACTAATACCTCCACCGATGGCTGAAAATTTATTTATTGCTGATAATTTAACCAAAGAAGAACTTTACCAGACCTTACTTCCGCAACTAAAATCACTTACCCAAGATGAATCTAATATTGTGGCAAACTTAGCCAACCTGGCGGCCGCACTAAAACATGGTTTAGGTTTTTTCTGGGTTGGATTCTATCGCGTAAAAAACGAAGAGCTGATTTTAGGCCCGTTCCAGGGTCCGGTAGCTTGCACCCGAATTGCCTTCGGAAAGGGAGTTTGTGGTACCGCTTGGAAAGAAAAAAGGACGATAGTGGTACCAGATGTTCATCAATTTCCCGGACACATTGCCTGTAGTAGCGAAAGTCAGTCTGAAATTGTGGTACCCGTTATCAAGGATAACAAAGTAGCTATGATATTAGATGTAGACAGCGACCAGGTTCAAGATTTTGATGAGGTAGACGAAAAATACTTGGGTGAGTTAGCCAATTACATCGCAACCCAACTAGTCTAATTGTTGGTGCTATCTATGGTTTGAATAAACCGCTTGATCTCGCTAAAAACGTGGTCGGCATTCTGCCAAAGTTGGCGACTGTATACGTTCTTAAACTTCCAATACTTTTCCTGAAATAGCTCCGAACGATAAACGTGTGCTTCTTTGGCTGACGGACTCTGAAAGTACAGATCATCATCGGTCATTATCAGCCCCAGATACTCTACCTTGTTCTTAGCCTGCGCTAAAATAGTGAGATCAGCAAAAGGTAGCCGTCGCTGTAGCTGTACCTCTTTCAGGTTGGCTTCCGCCCACTGCTGCAGATGCCGGTCTAAAAACCATTCCACCCTATGATCTGATACTTCCGGCAGCGGAGCTTGGTAGTTACCTGCCGAAACCTGATGCGCGTATTCCAAATACTGCTTTAGCAGCTTAGGTCCCCGATTTTTCGTGTTTTCTACTTTAAGCTGCTCAGGCAATACGCTAGTAACTAAATAGATTTTCTCTCGAGCCCGGGTAACCGCCACGTTTAAGCGATTTTCTCCACCATCTGCATTCAGACTACCAAACTGGAGCACCACCTTTCCTTTTTCATTAGGGGCATACGCAGTAGAGAAAATGATAATATCGCACTCATCACCCTGCACGTTTTCAATATTTTTTACAAAGCTCAGGTTAGTAAAGTCAGTATCAGTTGCAGTATCGATCAAATCCAGTAATAAATCCTGCTGCTTCACATTGAAGGTGATCACACCAATACTTTTTTCCGTCGACTCGCTATGCAGTTGCTTTAGCAAATCTATCACTTTACTCGCTTCTGGCTCATTGATCTGATTCTTCCATACTCCGTCTACTCTTATGTACTGAATTGCCGGTTGTCCCAGCACAAAATCACGACGATCGGGCAGCATTTTCAGCCGCTGGTCATAAAACGCCTGGTTAGAAAAATCAATGAGTTCTAATGACTTAGAACGGTAGTGTGCCTCTAGTCGATAGGTGGGTAAGTATCCTTTCGCCAAGTCGAGCAAAGAAGTTGCTTCCAGAGCCAAAGCATCGGCTACCTCATCAGAAGTATCTTCCTCCCAGCGTACTTGGTACAAATCGTTGGGCTGTAGCTGCTGTTCGTCACCAACCACCACCACTTGCTGCCCCCGGTACATGGCGGGGATGCCCTTTTCTGAAAAACACTGCGAAGCTTCATCAAAAATCACTAAATCAAAACGAAGCGTTCCGTCTAGCGGAAAGATAGCGGAAACTGTCTCGGGTGAAGCTAGCCAGCAGGGCACTAGGTCAAATAATTCGTTTTGAAAATTTCCGATTAGCTTGCGTAGAGGCCAAACTTTCCGCTTTTTACTCACTTGGTGATTTAAGTCGCGGTAGGTCACCGGGTTGCTCTGTCGGTTGTATTCTACATCGTAGTAGGTGCGTTCCCGCAATTTCATAAGCACAATCGCCTGGCTCACTTCTTTTTTCTCAGCTATGGCTTGTTGTAATTCGTTTTCCAGCTCCTCAATACGTGCGGAAGACACTATTCTAAGTATCGGAAACTTGGTTTCAATATGATGAACCCAAGCCATTCGCAAACTATTGTCCACTTTCTTAACCGCTGCCTCGGCGGAGACGATACCTCCCTCTCCTGTCAGCCGGGAGATAATGCTTTTTTCATGAGCCAAGAGGCTATCTTTCAGCGTATCAAAGTGTACCAGCGATTCAAAATCCCGCTCTAAAATATCGGCAAACTGCTGGGCGTGTTCTGGCTGGTTGAGTTGGCTAACCTGGGAAGGGGTAAAATACGTTTGCCATTTTTTATGATACTGCGGAATATCTTTTATTAGCTGAAGTAGCTGGCTTATCCGCTCCTTTAGCTCGGGATACTTTAAAAAATTGATGCCAAAATACTCGTTGAAGTTTCGAAAAGATTTGAACAACAACGATGCTTGCAGTGCCTGCTTTTGGTAGAGAAACCATTGCTCTACTTCCTGCTTATCGTACTGCTGACTGGACTCGCGTTCGGGAACATTCTCTACCCAAACTCGCTCCCGTAGCTTCGTTAAATTGTGCTCTAAGTTAAGTCGATTGTCCAAGCGCTCATTCATCACCTGGAAATCCTCTTTGGTAAACTCCAGCTGATTATCTTGAAAAACATCCGCCAGCCGTTTCTTATCCTTTGAGGCAGCCTGCCAAGCCAGCCATTTAATAATTCCGGTTCGGGATTCTTCGGCTTGCTGAAGAAGTTGTTGAAACTTACCTAGCTCCTCGGCTTCCAGCGTATTCTCCACTCCGTTTCCCTCGTAGCATTCTAGCACAATCCGCTCCATATTGGCTAGCCAAAGTGGATCGGCATCTTTGTCAATCTTACCAACAATCTTCTGAAAGAATTCGTAGCTTTTAGGGTTTTCCAGCAGTCGAAGAAAAAGATCGATATCTTCTGCCCGGTGCTGAATGTTTTCGCAGATCACAAAGTCAGTCTCGGCTTTTAGTACTTCTTGCACCTTTTCTACCAACGATAGCTTATAAGCTGGTATCTCCTCCAGATACGCTTTCATCGTTTTTAGCTCCTCAACGGAGTGCTGGGCAAACGACTTACGAGGAGCAAACGGGTACTGCTCAATATCGTATTTCAGATAATTGGTTACGTACTTATGCAAGCGTTTTAAGAAATCCGGTAGTTCAGGTACTTTAAAGTGCCGATATTCCTGTTTAACGTTAATATTTTCGTGCTGTACCTGAGAGGTTAAGTAAAGCTCCTTCACGGAAACACCTGCCTCTGACTGGTCGTATAATGCCTGCTTAAACTCATCCAGCTCTTCGCAGGCTTTTTCAATTTGACGACTTGCCTGTAAAAATTGCCGCTCTAAAAAAATAGAATCGAGATTGTTATTTTTTAGCTCGTACTCATACAAGGCATCAATCTGCTGACGAATTTGTGCGTAAATGGTCGCCCGATCATTTTTAAAGTCGTGAACTAAGCCCGCGAACTGGTGAATACCTTTTTCCTTTAAGCGGCGATACACCACATCAAGTGCTGCTCGTTTTTGGCAAACTACCAGCACCCGCTTTCCTTGGGCAATAAAGTCAGATGCCAGATTGGTGATTAACTGCGATTTACCTGTGCCAGGAGGGCCTTGCACTACGAGAGACTTTCCAAGTTTCACCTCCCGCAGCACCTGCTCCTGATAGGCATCTAAATCATAAGGAGTATAAATCTGCTCTTCTTTAATTCGCCGCACATACCGGTAGTTTGCTTCCAGCGAGCTTTCGTTCTCAGTAGGTGGCTCCGATGATGAACCAGCCTCAAGCTTTGAAGCAAAGAACTCTTCAATATCCGGAATATGGTCGTGTTCTAAAAACCGTTGATAGTCAGGAATAAGGTAAGAACCTGATTGGGGAAAAATACCTAAGACTGCTTCGGGAAATAGTTTTAAAATTCCAGGGTCAGTTTCTTGAATAAATTCTTCTTTGGTAAACCCCCGAAAAGAGATTAGCTCATCGACGAATAGCTCCTGATTAAAATTTAGCTCAATATTACTTTCCTTAAACAACTGGTACAAGCTGGTGCGAAACACTCGGCTATCGCGATCAAACTCATCAAAATTGGGTTCGCTTAGCAGTTCGTTAAAGGGAAGATTGTGGCGGTGAGCGTATGACAATAAGAAGCTACGGTTCAGCATAATATTCTCTCCCTCTCGCAACGACAAAACCCACTGTTTACCTAGCCCAGTAATTTCTTGCTGCCGTAATTCAATTGGAAAAAACAGCAAAGGACAGCGAACAGAGGTACCATCCTGAAATTGTCCCCGAACAAATGGCCAACCCAAGTATAAATCGTGGGTACCCTGCTCTTCGGTCAGAAATTTGTGTGTACGGACAATTTGCCGAAGAACTTGACTTACCTGTGCCGTAGCCGCTTGCCGACTATCAGCTACCGGTGTCAGCGGGATAATACCGGTAGGTGATCCCTTAATTTCGTGCTTTCCATCCGCAATGAGCCACTCAATCAGTTTGAATGATGAAACATTATTAGAAAAGTTGACTTCTTGAATATCTAGATGCTGACGAGTGGACAGGCGGGGTAAATACAGCGACCGATTGGTGCTACTGAGATTGGTGAGCCGACGCAAATAGGATTGTAAAATACGTTGCATTATAAAATCAAATTATAAACCTAGATACGGGGCTATTTTCTGAAATACAGAGTCTTCCATTAAATATACTTCCCGACAATCTTCAATGCGTAGAAAATCGCCGTAATTTTTTCGGTGGTCAACAATAGCCCGAGCTAATTTATAGGAAACATACGGATGCTGAGCCAACCCCGAAGCATTGTCAGTATTAAGGCTCAACTGAGCCACTTCATAGTCTGGTGAAATATAGGTGTATTTTTGCAAATTCTGGGCTGCCTCATCACTAATCTGATAAACTTCCTTAAGTTGTTGCTTGGAATGTAAACCGCCTAACTTATCTCGGAAGCGTATAATTCGCGATGATAGTACGGTACCAATACCGGGTATTTGCTTTAGCCGAATAGAATCTGCCTGATTAATATCAAAAGCGACTAGCTCCTTTTTGTCAAACTTCCGATACTCTTTGGATTCAGGATAAGCCGCCACGGTGGCAGCCACCTTTCTCTCAGAATTGTTTACCACTTTCTCAGGTACCACCACATAATGCTCCAATTGAGCGTACAAATCTTCGGGAAAACCGTAGATCTTAAGCAGATCCGCCTTCTTTCTAAACCTCCCCCCCTTATTCCGATACTTGATTATCCGATCGGCTAACCAGCTCGGAATGCTGTTTTGCACCAATACTTCACGAGGAGCATTGTTCGGATTAAAGCGAACATAATCAACGCTGGCAACTGGTGTTTCGGTAATTGGTATTTGGTCTAAAGCAGGCTGTTCCAGCAAGGCGATAATACTGTCTAGCTTAGCCGGGTTAGTATGAGAAAAGGTAGATGACTGTAAGAAAACCTCTTTCGTAATTGGTGGTATTGCTAATAGCACTACTGCTAACACTGATAAAATCCAGAATCCGCGAAGTTCAGTAGCCGAAAAGCCAAAATAATCCCGGATAATCCGGTTCAATTGCTTCATTACGTATTTTATAAGTAGTGCAGGCAAAAGAGCCAACGTCCTTACACTGGTTTAATTCTGGTTTAAAAAAGCGGTTTAAATCTGGCTTAAATCTACAATAATGGTAAGCGTAGAAAAAGCAGAATATCCGGCAAAAAGCACGTTGTAAGTTCCGAATGGAATGATATTCCGGTAGTAAACAGATAAAAATGAATCATCATAGCGTAGCACTAAGAGCAGGCCTAGTTTATTTCCCTGCAAAATAGCGGTACAATACTGCATATTATTAGGTCTTGATATCAATTCGTTTCAATTTCCTATCTCAAAGAGATTACAAAAAAATTAAGGCTTACTACTGCTCAAAAGCTAATAAAGATGTTAGATAATAATTTTAAAACCGCCTGGCGGCACTTAGTAAAGAATAAACTGTTTTCCTTTATTAATGTGACAGGATTAGCCATAGGAATGGCAGCTTGTTTGGTGATTTTTCGCTACGTAAGTTTTGAATTGAGCTACGACACCTTTCACCAGCACCAAGATTGTCTCTATCGAGTGGTGCTATCTGATTACACGCAGGGTAAATTTCAAGGAATGTCACCCTCCACAGTAGCTGGATTGGAATCTGCTCTAAATAATACCTTCTCGGAAGATCTACTAATTGTCCGACTAACTCCATTATCGAAGACCATTGTTACATATCACACTCAAGAGCCAAAGGCAGTCAAATTCATTGAAGAAAGATTAGTTTACGCTGACCCTACCTTTCTACACGCTTTTTCTTTCCCGCTAATAAAAGGTGATTTAAATTCAGCACTGTCATCTCCGCACACTGCCGTCATCTCTACTACCGTCGCCAAAAAGTATTTTAATCATCAAGACCCTATTGGAAAACTACTGAGCATAGGAGAAGGTGAGCCTTTTCGTGTAGAAGGAGTAATAGAAGATATGCCTGAAAATTCTCATTTACAGTTTGACTTTATCCTTTCCTATTCAACACTAGGCAGTCAAAAAGACGAAGACTGGAGCTGGCAAGATACTTATACCTATTTGATGCTTCCTCCCTACTTATCACCCAAAGATTTAGAGACTACATTGACCACCATTGTTAGGCAACATCATAAGGAAGGGAGTTTAGATCAATACCACTTGCAGCGTCTTACGGATATTTACTTGGATGACTCTATTCGCTCTAACGTCATTAAGATGGGTAACGCCAGAACAGTCTACTTTCTTCTAGCTATTGGAATAGTATTAATGCTGATGGCCCTAATCAACTTTGTCAACCTTTCTTCTATAAAAAGCTTAGACCGTATGAAAGAAATCGGTATCCGAAGGGTAATGGGGGCTAATCGCGGGCATCTCGTTCGGCAATTCTTAGTGGAAGCAGGACTACTGAACAGCTTTGCTTTGCTCATCGGTCTATGCCTTATTTTTGTCGTAACTTCTTTGTTTGAACATTGGAGCTTACCTCATCTTTTCTCTGGGCAACAGTACTGGTTTTGGCTTTTCGTAGGAGGTTTATTACTAGCCAATACTCTCATCTCAGGACTTTATCCGATCTTTACTTTCACTTTTTTTCCTACTGCTTTACGTACCCTAAAAACGTATTCTAAAACCACAATTAGAGGGCTTGGTTTTGCGAAATATCTTATTCTATTTCAGTTCATAGCTTCGTTGGTATTGCTGACTGGTATTATCATTATTGATCAGCAGCTTTCCTATATGAGAAGCCAACAACTAGCCATCGACATTTCACGAACACTCATTGTCCAAGCTCCTCATCTGACCGATCAAAGTACTTCATCAAGATTCGAGGCATTTAAAAGCGAGTTGGCAAGCTACTCATTAATCAATAGTATCACTCATTCTACCAGTGTACCTGGCGAGCCTATCGACTGGAACAGATCCGATATCAAGTTAGGAAGTATTGACACTGAATCACTTTTTCCATCCAATATCATCGCTGTAGGGTATGATTTTGTGACCGCTTACGGGCTTACTATACTGGTTGGGCGAGACTTCCAGCCAGCAATAACCAATGATAAATCGGCTATGTTAATTAATGAAGCAGCTGCAAAACAATTTGGTTTTTCTACCTTAGAAGAAGGATTGGGTCAATCTGTTTTTATGGGTAGTCGCGAATTTCACATTATTGGGGTGGTGAATGATTATCACCATCTTTCCCTAAAAGAATCCATTGATCCTATACTATACTTTATTGGTTCTACTCGCCGACCGATATATTCGATTAAGCTCAGTACCGAAAACCTACCTACCACCCTAGCGACCATTCAAGATAGTTGGGAGAGGATGTACCCAGATAATGTGTTTTCATATTTCTTTTTAGATGAATTCTTTGACCAGCAGTATAGAAGCGACCAACAATTTGAGATGCTCACCTCTTGGTTTTCAGGGTTAACTATTTTGCTGGCCTGTATGGGTCTTTTCGGTCTGACTACTTACACAGCTGTACAACGAACCCAAGAAATCGGCATCCGAAAAGTATTGGGTGCCTCAGTTGTCAACATTTTGCTAATGCTTTCCAAAGGACAATTTAGGCTAATTTTCATCGCTATTTTTGTCTCAGCACCGATTGCTAACTATTTCTTCACTGAATGGCTTAATGAGTTTGCTTACCGTATTACTATACGATGGTGGATGTTGGTAGCACCTGGTATACTTATTCTACTCATTTCATTGCTCACTATCGCCAGACAAACCATAAAAGCTGCTAATCGGAACCCGATAGATAGTTTGCGATATGAATAAAGGCCGTAATTTGAGATGAATAGTGTTCTAATCGTTAACCGAGACGATTGTGGTAATCAGGGAGAAAGGCGGGCGATAAGCGACATCAAAGTGCGCCCGTTGTGGTAATTAGCCTTCCAGGCTTGCCCCTTGGATGCTGTGCGGGATTCGGGAGTAATATCCAAGCCTAAATTGTACCATCCCTGATTTTCATAATCAATCAGGTAGGTGCGGGTATACTTCCATAAGTCAGCAAATTCTTCGGCGTACTGAGGCTCATCAGGGTACAGTTCGGCAAAAAGCAGCAAAGTATTCAACCCTTCGGCCTGCGACCACCAGTCTTTCTCCGAGTCGATAATGCTCACGGTAGAATCGTCCGGTAGGTAATAGCCTCGCTGATAAATTCCGCTCCTGGCCGGATCGAAACCAGCTTTTAGCGTATGGTCTACTAGTGTTTTAGCAACGGATAGTGTTTGATCGTACTCAAAGTTACCAAGAACTTCGGATGCATCCAGCATCAGAAAAGCCGTTTCAATATCATGACCGAAAGAAACATGGTCTACGTCATAATTGGCTTCCCAAGCCGTTTGGGAAGAGTCGGCGTAGGAAATAGGTTGCCAATCAGAAGTAAAGAAAAGATTCAAATGCCCACGCTCGTTCACCATTGTATCGCGTACCAGATGTAACATCTCAATCAGTCGTTCCCGCACTAGAGAATCTGGCCAAACGCGGTACAGCTCGGTAAAGGCTTCTAAAAGGTGGATACCCGCATTTTGCTCCTTATAAATCCAGGTAACTGGCAGATTTTCAACGCTTTGCTCTTCGGTAGTTAAAGGAGTTCCATCTCGATGCAATACCGAAAAATAGCCACCATGCTCTGCATCGTGCGCATGCTCATCTAACCAGAGAAAAGCTTTTTTAGCGAAAGAGAGCACCTCTTCGGTAGTATCCGCCTGAGTGTAGGCCGCTAAAGCGTAAATTCCGAAAGCATGACCGTACACCTTCTTATATTCCCCCTCCCCTTCTAAAACTGGTTCTCCTTCCCGGTTGGTTCGCCAGTAGAACCCACCGTGAGTTTTATCCCACATCCTATTTTTCAGAAAATCGAATCCGAGCTTCGTTGCTCGCTGATAAAGCGTATCGTTAGGGTGATCTTTCAGTACTTTAGCGGTAGTCCAGAGGTGGCGGGCTTGGGTGACGATCATTTTATTCTGCTGCTCAGCTATTTGCCAATCGTACGTCCAGTTTGCTAAGTAGCCGCCGTAAGCCGTATCTAAAGCTCGGGGATACCAAGCTTCCAAGACATCACTCCAGTTTTGACTTACTTGAGAGTAGATAGAATCCTGATTAGGCACTTTGGTCGTCTGTTTAGGCTTTTGCTCGGCACCTTCCTGCGAAGTGCAAGCAAGGGCAATCAGCGAAAGGATGATCATCAGGTAGCGCATATCTACGTAGTGGCTTTATCGTGTTCAATGGGAGCTACTTCTTTTTCGGGGTCATCGGGTAAGGATTTTCCCCGCCAGTAGGTAGCTAAGGTTGATCCGGTAATGTTCATCACCGGACCAAAAATCGCCGGAGCTAATCCTACGGTAGCTACTTTGCCCATTTCGTTGGCTAAGGCTGAGGCTAAACCACCGTTTTGCATTCCAACTTCCAGAGCCACCGTTCGGCAGTCTTGTTCGGGCATTCGGAACAAACGTGCTCCCCAGTATCCCAGAAAATAGCCGGATAGGTTATGGAAGATTCCCGCCAGAATCAGAATGGCTCCCACTTCCAATAGATTATCCCGTCCCGCTGCCGTAATAATGGTGATAATGTAGGCAATGCCGAACATAGAAACGTAAGGCATAGCTTCATCTAACCACTTAAATTTACCGCTGAAGAAGTGATTAAATAACACCCCAGCAGACACCGGAATAATTACGATGCGAACCATGCTCCACATCATTCCCAATACGTCTACCTCCACAAATTCTCCGGCCAGCCAACCCATTAAATTAGGAGTGATGAGTGGAGCCAACAAGGTAGCAATGGCGGTTAAGGTAATAGACAAAGCCAGATTCGCTTTTGCCAAGTAAGCCATCACATTAGAAGCCAAACCACTGGGCGATGAGCCAATCAGAATAATTCCGGCGGCAATCTCCGGTTCAACGCCTAGTAAATGAGCAATACTGAACCCCACAAATGGCATGATACTGAACTGACAAATCACACCGACCAGCACCCCCCGAGGCATTTTTATCACTCCCAAAAAATCGCTGAAGCCGATGGCGGTTCCCATCCCAAACATAATCAGTTGCAAAAGCGGGGTAAATAAATTTTTTAAGTCGTAGCCCCCAACTTCCTGAAAATTAGCCGGGTAGTACATAGCGACCGTCACCGAAGCAAAAATCACCGCGGTAAAAGAGAACCCGCGCAACGATTCGTAACCACGAAAGCTAATAGCAAGTAATACGAAAAAAGCAATTAGAAAAGGTCCCGCACCCGATGCGTTGCCCATAACAAAGAGCACCAAGGCAATGAGTGCGCTGGCTCCCGCTAGACCGGGTAGTAATTTATAAACTGAACGCTGGTTCATAAATGATAACAATTAGCAATGTGCAGTTAGCAATGAACAGTGAAGATAGAAATGGTAGACCAGAAACTGGAATGAATCATTGATAATAGTATATTTAGAGAGACTTCGTCAGGCTAATACGCAGGCCAATAGTGGCTGTTTATAATAATTGCTAACTGTTCACTGCACATTGCTAATTGATTTTAACTCCACAAACGATCAGCCGAATCGACGGTATTCCATTCTTCAGTGGGGGCAAAATATTTGGTACCTTTTCGCATGTGTTTTTTTACTACATCTTCGTTCAGCTCTACCCCTAAACCTGGCTTATCAGGTACTACTACATGACCATCTTGCACAATAGGTTTATCTATCCCGGTCACCAAATCTTCCCACCAAGGTATGTCAACTGAATGGTGTTCCAGGGCAATAAAGTTTTGGGTAGCAGCAGCGCAGTGTACGTTTGCCATTAGCGAAACTGGGGTTCCGGCAAAGTGCATCATCATCGGAATACCGTTTTCTTCGGCGTAGTCGCCAATCTTTTTGGTTTCCAGAATTCCCCCCGAAGATGCTAAATCAGGATGAATCATGTCAATAGCCTGGGCATCAATCAGCTTGATGAATTCTTCTTTGAGGTAAATATCCTCGCCGGTTAGCGTGGGGGTATTAATAGCGTGGGTGATCTGCTTCCATTTATCCATATACTGCCAGGGCACCAAATCTTCCAGATAAGCCAGACGGTACGGTTCCAGCGCATTTCCTAACCGGATAGCTTCGTTGGTATCGAAGTGACCGAAGTGATCGGCGGCTAGCGGAACTTCATAACCTACAATATCGCGTACCTGCCGCACGTAATCTACTATTTTCTCCAGTCCTGCATCAGTAATTTGAATACGGGTGAAGGGGTGGGCGGTGGAACCATAGCTACCGAACTTCCGATCCCATTGCTTTCCAATGTCATTCATCCCCCGGTTAATTACCATATTCTTTTCATCCTTCAGCATCTGAATGCCAAAATCCATCTTTAGAAAGGTAAAGCCCTGATCAACCCGCGCCTTCATGCGCTTAGCGTACTCAACCGGATCATCGGAACCCGTTGTATCGGCGTACATCCGAACCCGGTCGCGAAATTTACCACCGACGAGCTGATAGGCAGGAACGTTATAAGCTTTACCCGCCAAATCCCACAGGGCCATCTCTACCGCGCAGACGCCGCCCGCTTGCCGGGAATGCCCACCAAACTGCTTAATTTTTTTGAACACCCGATCTACGTTACAGGGATTTTCCCCCAACAACCGACTTTTCAGAAACAAGGCATATTTAGGACTGGCGTGGTCGCGTACCTCCCCCAAACCGTAAATACCTTGGTTAGTATCAATCCGAATAACCGGACAAGGCATTGGGGCATCTACAATCTCTACCACCCGTAGATCGGTAATTTTCAGATCGGCAGGCTTAGAATACTTGTTCACTTTCTGAGTTGAATACTCTAGTGTTTCCTCGATTGAGCTATTAGCAAAAGCCCCGAGTGACAGGCCACCTAAGCTGGCTTTTTGAATAAAATCACGACGGTTGCTATTGGCGACAGTCTTCTGAGGCACCTTCAGTAAATTCTGCAAATACTTGTTCATATGTTTAATTGTTAAGTAAATCGATGGCTCGATTTATCGGTTGTTGAATTATTTACTGTTTCGCGCTAGTCTATTGTTTCCATTCCAATCCGTCTGAGGTTAACAGTACCGTTACTTTCTTGCCTCCGTGCTCAATCTGCCAAGTATTCTGATCTATCTGTTGAACAATAGGCGTGCTACTACCTTGAGCGAATGCCACCACCGTAAGCCAACGAATCGCCTTATCTTGAGTCGTAATTGACACCAGCGGCTCGCGGTACTGAGGTAATTTCTGGCCATCCCGGCTCTCATCGTAGGGCGGTGCAAAAGAATGATTCTGCACTGAGTAGGTCGGCGATTTACCCGCCAAAGCAGTAATATGCAGGGCTGCCGTGTGGTCACCTGCCTGAAATTGGTAGCCTCCCGGTATTAATGACGTTGGTTCGCCCCCGCTGTGCCAGCGTAAAGTAATTTGTTCTTCATTAGGTAGCTCTACCTCATCTAGCACTACTAATAAAGAAGGCCGTCCGTGCAGCACTTCCCGGGTTACCTTGCGTTGGTCAAGATAAGCTTTGCTTAGATCCATTTTCCAATGGGTACTACTTTCCTCTTCTTCAAAGAAGACCAACTCACCTCGCCCCTGAGGATTCATGCCTGCATCCGGTTCGCTACCAAACGTGATAATGTTGTGCCCACGGGCACTAGCGGGGTAATACTCCGGACGGTTAGTCCCGAAGTAGTCAGACGGATACGTAAAATTGTTACCAACCTCCACAATGATGGCCTGCGTACCGACCGTCATGGCAACCTGACCTACATCATCGTGACCGTGGCTTTGCTCGCGACCGTGCTTAGCGTATACCACCACGTCCTGACTTTCGGATGATAAATCCCAGCCTGTACGGCTGATGACTAAACCGCCTTGGTTGTAAAAAGCCTTCGCTAACGGCAGTAGCTCAGCAGGTGATAACGGCTTTACGGAAGGATTGTATGCCAGTACTGCTTCAGGATCGAGACGGCGCGGATCGATCCCTTCTCGTAGGTTACCGCCCGACAAAAACAGCCACTGAGTAAGCTGATCGCCACTAGCTGCTGCAATGGCTCCGGCAAATTCACTTCGCAGTGGTCGCTTGGTTTTAGTATCGCCAAAAGCCATCTGGCGAAAGCCCGGCAGCAGCGTCCACACTGTCCAGTGAGCTGCTTTAACTAGCTGATTTATAGTTTTTTTTGCTTTATCACTTTGACTGCCACTTCGTACCTTGAAGTATCGAGCTGCCGCTGTCAAATCACTCACATACCCCGGCGACTCGTTGAACGAACCATCTTCCCCCAAATGATCTAGATAACCATACATGGCTTCTTCGGCGATAGTGATAATTTGCCCCGCTTGCGGGTGACTGCCTTGTAGGGCAACTCCCAAAATACCAATTCCGCCTACCACCCGGGTGGTCCAGTTATGACCGGCATCTAGCCACCACACATTTTGCTCCACGCTCTTCAGAAAAGGCTGAATCACTTGCCGATCTACTCCTTCTATAAACTCAGCCCGTTGTTCTTCGGTAAGCCCTTCTTGGAGCCAACCGTAGGTAATTCCCAGTGCCGCCGATAAATCTCCGGTACGAATATCCACGTAGCTATTAGCATAATTCTGATGAGCCAAGTCCCGCCAATCAGCCCAGAGCGGATCATTAAACAGTACGGTTATCTGTCGCCAGGCACTCGCCAAATATCGCTCATCACCTGTAATGCGATAGACTAACGCGGCTCGTTCAATACGCCGTCCAACTTTCCGCATCAGCCCGTCGTTGAGGTTTCGGCGGTTCACGTGTACGGCTTCCCTTCCAGGTAGTTCGGAAGCAGGTGTCCAGGCAGGCTCCGTTAAGTCTGAATCAGCCGCTTTTTTAAGTATCGACCATAGATCGGCTACCTCTTTATGCGTTGAGAGCTGCTGCTGGAAAGATGCAATATCCCAAACTACCGTTGGGTTGGATTCTTGTGCTGAGACCAGGGTAAATTGCCAGCATACAAGCCACGCAATTAAAGCCAGACTTATAGTCTTTGGGGATGTACGACAGTGTTGCAATAGCCTCAGCAAAGTGATGTATCCCGTTGCCATGGTGGCCCGGATTAGCCACGTGAATTCCGGGGCCTCCCATCTATTGACCGGGGGATGCTGTAAATCGTAAAGCCTCATCCGGCCAGGCAGCACGTGTTTTTGTCGTACACCCGTCTTTAATCTTAGAGAGAAAAACAATATTTCGTTGGCGGGACTGGTCATACTGTAGATTGAAGAATAGCTCTTCTTACCAAGTTCGGTTTTCCAAGTACGCATCTAGCTCTTCCCGCGACATAGGCATTTCGTCGGGATTTTCGTCTAGCCAAGCCATAAAGTCTTGTTTGATAGGGTCAGTCCAGCGAGTGTCAATTTCACCGGGAGTATATTTTCCTTCGCGCAATCGTTGGATACCAAACTTATCGCGTAGCGCCACAAATTCGGCGTTGATTAGTACATCTTCAACCATATGGGCTGGAATAAAGATTACACCTTCTCGCTTAGCGAGTACCACATCTCCCGGCAAAACGGTGGCACGACCAATGCGGATAGGCGTATTTAACCCTCCGAGGGTCATATCTTTAATAAACGAAGGATCCCAACCGCGAACGAAGGCGTTAAAGCCTTCAATTTTTTCTAATCCTGCTAAGTCGCGCAGTGAACCGTCGAAGACCACCCCGTTGCCTGATTTGGCGTAGATGGAGTTTCCTAAGTTATCTCCAATTAGGGTGCCATCCACTACTTTACCGTAACCATCTGCTACGTAAACGTCGCCCATTTGCAATTCGTCAATGGGCCAGGAGTTCATTCCTCCAATGCGCCCATCGGCCTCGCCTTCGGCTTTAAGAGTTTCTTCCAAATCGGGGCGAGTGGGCATATACTGG
Organism: Tunicatimonas pelagia; assembly: GCF_030506325.1. Classification (NCBI taxonomy): domain Bacteria; kingdom Pseudomonadati; phylum Bacteroidota; class Cytophagia; order Cytophagales; family Catalimonadaceae; genus Tunicatimonas; species Tunicatimonas pelagia. Next base: position 6,926,249 of record NZ_CP120683.1, read on the forward strand.
GCAGTTAGCGCCCGACCAACAATAGGTTGATCTTCGTGGATCATCATCCAATTACCTTCAAATTGATTATGATACTCTTCACCGCGCATACTACCCCAGGCTTCTTCAATGGAAATATCTTTAACCCGCTCCAGTATCTCGTTGGGAACTTTAGGGCGACCATCAGGGTAACGCTCACCTTCCCACCGGCTGGTTAGTTTTATCATTTCGTCCCGGCTAAGCGTCAGGATTTGGGCAAATAAAGATTGGCTGGTGAGGCAAAAAAGTAGTAGAAAAACGAAGGAGTAATGCATAGTGCTAGTTAAGAATTGATAATGAGAAATTGATAGTTAACACGAATACCAGAGAGTTGATAAGTTAATTGAAGGAGATTGAAACTGCAACTTATTAGATTAGTCACTGTGGCTTAGTTAGGTAAAGAAGGGCATATCTTTATCAGCGTATTTCTTCAGCCCTTCTTCATTAATCTCCACTCCAATTCCGGGTTTATCCGATAGCGGAATGTAGCCGTCCACGATCATCTCACCATCGTAGTGGACTATTTCTTTGAACATCGGATTCGTATGAAAATAAATTTGCCACTCCAGAATTAAAAAGTTCGGTACCGACGCGCAGACGTGAGCCGAAGCCATCGCCCCTAAGTAGGAAGCCACCATATGCGGAGCAAACGGTACGTAGTAGACATTAGCTAAATTCGCGATGCGCTGAGCTTCACCTAAGCCACCCGCTTTTTGTAGATCAGGCATGATAATATCTACGGCTCCAATCTCCAGCAGAGGTCGAAATCCGTAGGCTAAATAAAGATTCTCTCCGGCACAGATTGGGGTACTAGTCGATTGAGTGATATATTTGTAGGCTTCCGCATTCTCTGCCGGAATAGGTTCTTCCAGCCACATAAGATGTAGCGGTTCCATCGCTTTTGCTACCCGTTTACCAGAGGTTGTATCAAAACGACCATGCATATCCACGCAAATATCTACGTTTACCCCTACTGACTCCCGCACTGCGGTAATCTGGTCAACCATGCGTTGTAATTCAGCCGGTCCTACTGTCCAATTATAGGGATCGTACTTATTAGGATCGTTGCTATCGTCAATATCAAATTTCACCGCCGTGAAGTTATGTTCATCAACTACCTCTTTGGCTCGCTGCCCCATGATCTCCGGTTTTTCTCGGCTACTGGCCGTATCGCAGTACACTCGGATACTATCCCGGAACTTTCCTCCGAGTAACTGATAGACCGGAACGTTCAGTGCCTTCCCCGCCAAATCCCATAGAGCGGATTCAATAGCAGTGAGCACTGAGATGTACATGCCACCCTGCGCCCCTTCGAAGAAACCACGACGACGGACGTCTTCAAATATCCGATGCACATTTAACGGATTTTTTCCCTTTATCCGGTCGCCCATCATTCCCACCAGATAATACGTTCCGGCAGTAGCATCTACCGCCTCACCGTGCCCTACAATATCCTGGTTACTGTAAACCTTCACGAACAAACTATGCCCATTACGGATGTAAGCGCATTTCACATCAGTAATCTGTAGATCTGATGGTGCCGAGAAAAGGTTTTGCTTTTGAACTGCTGCAAAAAGGTCGTTGCCAAAATTCGTAAGCAGGCTCAGTCCGGCAGCTCCGGCCAGCCCCTTCTGAATGAATGATCTTCGGTTTGATGGTTGATTTTTCAATGGTTCGATGGTTGATTGGTTCAATTGCTAGATTGCTGATGAGTTTTAGGTTCTATCTTTCATTATCCACTATCCATTTTCCCCTATCAAATATCCACTGCTAACCTTACCAAGTTCTCTCTTTCAGTAATTCTTGAATTTGTTCTTTGGGAACGGGTAACAGCTCAAGATTAGCTTCCAGCCAGCGGGAGAAATCGGTTTCTATTTCGTCTGACCAGCGGGAATCAATTTGCCCGGCAGTATATTTCTTCTCGCGTAACCGCAAGTGTCCGAACATATCACGCAAGCGAACAACTTCGGAGGTCTTTACTATCTTTTCCGCCAGATGTGCGGGAATCACGGATACCCCACCGTCTTTGCCCAAAATCACGTCACCCGGCACAACCATTACCGAACCCAGGTTGATTGGCACGTTGATCCCCATCAGCGTAGTGTTTTGGTCGTGATTAGGGTTGTGGTGAGAGGGATGATAACTTCTGACGAAGGATGTAAATTTGTCTAACTCTTCTAGCCCTTCAATATCCCGAATCGCTCCGTTGTACACAATCCCGTTGCCCGAATTAGCGTAAATAGCGTTCGCTAAATTATCGCCAATAGTCGGGCCGTCCTCGTGCGCCCCAAATTGGTCAGCTACGTAAACATCACCTGGCTGAAGCTCATCAATCGGCCAAGCGTTCTGACCACGAATACGCCCTTCGGTATGCCCTTTATCTAAAATAGCTTGGTACACATCGGGGCGGCCAGGCATAAACATGGCCGTAAATGCCCGACCAATTAACGTGCTATCCGGGTGAATGCAGAGCCAGCCTTCTTCGTACTGATGCCGAAACCCCGCATTTTTCATAACTGCCCAGGCTTCTTCGTGGGTGACTAGCTTCATCCGCTCTAACACATCGTCAGCCACCTTCGGACGGCCATCTTCAAATCGCTCTCCCTCCCATTCGGGAGTGTAGAGTTTCATTTGTTCTACCGAGATGGTTTGCCCCCAAGCTGACGGTAGCCAGAAGAATAAAAAGAAAATAATAGCAATCTGTTTCATAATTGTCTGAACGGAGAAAGGAAAATGGATAACGGAAGAGGGAAAGCCGTTTTCCCTTCTCCGTCTGCCGTGTTCCATTTTATTGAGCCACATCCCACCATACCCGGGTATCGAGAATATCAGCCCCCATTCGATCAATGGCAGCATTGACATTTTCGGTGTTCACAATGATCTCCGAAGAGGGATAAGTATAGCGACGAATAAATTCTTCGTTAATCAGATCTTGCCCCGGAAATGGGTTAGGGTCTAGATTGGGAAAGCCGCTACGGCGGAAGTTGGCAAAGGCTTCCGGGCCATTGAGAAACGATGCAACCCAATACTGGTCATTGATTTGCTGTAAAGCTGTAGCATCATTTAGCGGATTGCTAGCGATATACGCCACAATTTCTTCTTCCGGTACCACTGAGTCGTTATCGTAAGCAGCCATCTGTTCCATGTGTAGGCGGATTCCGGCGTGAAACAGCTCTTCAGCCGAACCCGTAACCCATCCTCGCGAAGCAGCCTCGGCTAATAACAGGTGATTTTGCGCGGCGGTCACCATGAACATAGGGGTTGTCTGGGTAACTACCCGCTCCCGGTCAGCTTGGGCAAATTCGTAGAAACTATCCAACCCTAGTGCAGCGGCCGCCTGACGGGCAGTTTCATCGTTATTGCCTACGGGCATACCGATATGAACCTCAGGATCGCTGGTACCATTACCATTCGGCCCCAGCACTTGTCCTGGACCCGAAGCGGCATCTACGTAGGTAACCGCAATAGACCGTAACCGGGGATCATCCATTTCTTGCAAATAGGTGACGAACGGCCCAGCTAAATAGTAATTGTTAGCTTCGGTAGCATTTAGGATGCGTCCGGTTTCGTTGCGATAGTTATTATCGTGCCGAATGACCATATTATCGCTATTGTCCGTGATTATCCCGGCCTGGAAAGCTTGCTGAACGCGCTGTTCGGCAGTTGTAGGATCTACCTTGGAAAGTCTCATCCCCCCTCTTAGTATCAGCGAATTAGCGTACTTCCGCCACTGATCTATATCACCGCCATAAAGCACATCAGCAGTTTCAACTTCTCCCGAACCGTCTAGCGCAGTGGCAGCTTCGGTAAGCTCCATTAAAATATCAGGATAGATTTCTGACTGGGCATCGTAGCTAGGGTACAGAACAAGTTCAGTATTACCCTTACCACCGTTGAAGTACGGAATATCACCGTAGGTGTCGGTGAGAATCATAAAAGCATGAGCTTGAAGAATGCGGGTCATCTGTAGCAAATTGCTTCGCTCTGGATCGTCACTGATACGACTAATAATGTCGCGGGTATGACGAACTACTCCCCGATAATAGTTCCGCCAGATTTGTTCGGTAGAATTACGGTTGTCTTGATTGAAGTTAGCTCCGGTGAGCACTCCCGAATTAGGAGTGATGATCTGCTGGATAATTCCCATATCGTACACCAGCACAGAATTAGGAAACGACATATTGATGACTGCTTCGTTAAGCTGAAACACCGGATCAACATCGTCTGCCGTTGGATCAACTACATTGGTATTAAGTTCATCGAAGCCATCATCACAGGCAAATACCAGTAGCAAGAGTACGGGTAAGTAACGTAGTATAGTAAGCTTATTCATAATTGAATTAGAATTTAACGTTTAAATTGAAACCAAGTCCTCGGGTAGTGGGCAGTCCGGTTGATTCCAACCCTACCAAGTTATCTGAGGAAAATCCGAATGATTCGGGGTCAATATTCGGAACCCACTTTTGGATAATAAAGACATTATTGGCGACAAAATTGAGCGTAACCGCTTTGGCGGGGAAGCTTTCGGGTAAGAAGCGAGAGAAATCGTACCCCAGACTAATCTGACGTAGTTTCCAGTAGCCACCATCATAGACAATAGGCTCGACCAGTTGCTGCGAACGAACCACCTCCCAGTAGGTCTGAGGGTCGGCTGCTGTGGTATTCTCAGCGTAGATAATTTCTACCTCTCCGTCACTATTTACTCTTTCGTCAGCAATCACCACTCCGTCGCCAACAACCCCACCTTCACGGCCCGGCAACGTCATTTTATGCAACCCGTGGCGCGTGGCGTTGAAGTTGGTTCCCGACATCATCATGTTGCCTAGCTTGAAGTCAATCAAAAATGAAAAGCTGATTCCTTTGTAATTGAACGAGTTGGTAATCCCCCCTACCCAATTGGGTAAAGCCGAACCAAAAGTGACTAAGTCTTCAGTACGCAGGGCTACTCCGTTGTCGCCGAATATCTGACGGCCATCGGGTGTGCGGCGGTAGCCAAAGCCAGCCAATTGACCGATCTCCTGCCCTACTACCTGCTGCAAAAACCCGTTAAATACGTGACTTCCTACAGTAATGGTTTCCCCAACGGAATCAGTTTGCAGGCTTAATACTTCGGTGATATTATACATTCCGTTGAAAGATATATTCCACTGAAAGTCTTCGGTTTGTACTAGAACCAAGTTCAGTAAAAACTCAAAGCCACGCGTTCGGCTTTCGCCCGTGTTAATAAGCGTATTGTCAAACCCGGAAGCTTCTGATACTTGAGCGCTGACGATTTGATCAGAAGTCGTTTTTTGGTACACCGCTACATCTAACCCTACCCGGCTGTTAAACATTTGTAGTTCTAAGCCAATTTCAGCTTCATTGGCTCGCATAGGACGAAGGTCAGGGTTCGGAATACTATTACCATCAACTTGAATCACCGGCTGGGCTACCCCATCGGGAGTGGTAAAAAGATTGGGCCTTACCTCGTAAAATAATACGTTAGAATAAGGCTGAACATCGGTATCACTACCTACTTCGGCGTAGGCGGCCCGTAACTTGCCAAAGTCTAACCAACCCGGTGAGCTATTAAACGACTCGGTAAACACATAGCTGGCTGATACCGATGGATACGAAATGCTCCGGTTCTCCGGGGACAAGGTAGAGAACCAATCGTTTCTGAATGTTCCGGTTAAATAAAACATATCCCGATACGATAGTTCTGCCGAAGCGTACAGCGAGTTCACCCCTCGTTCAGCCAGATCATACTGAGGATCTTTCACCCGTCCGTTTTCCACCGTATACAAGTCACGAATCACGAAGTCGTCAACCTCTACAAGGTTACGGTCACTACGGCGGTACATGATATTTCCTCCGGCACTAACATTCAATCCAAAATCCCCGAATTCGCGGTAGGCATTTACCAGTATATCGGTGTTAATCTCCCGGAAGCGACGGGCTTCCTGGGTAAATGTTCCGTTCACAAAACCATCAGGTGCCCTAGGTCGGGATGCTTGCCCGGTAGGATAGTTATTACCGGACTGATCGCGGGACCAGTAGTCCTGACCAATCCGGCCTTGTACGTAGATCCAATCGGCCAGATCGTACTTCACGGCGATATTTCCGAAGACCCGATCCCGGCGAATCTCCTGAAACTGTTCTGATAAAGTAAAATAGGGGTTGGTACGGTTACGGAAGCGCGAATACACAAATTCGTCACCATCCTCATTAAACTTATTAGCATCCAGTAAGTCGAGTGGCATGGTGTTCGCCATGTTGTACAAGGCTACTGGAATGGTGTTATCTTGTTGAGCCACATTGGGCGGATTTTCATTATGCTCGTTAGAGTAGTTGATTGCCCCGGTTACGCTCAACTTTTTAGATAGCTCATACTGAAACCCCAAGTTAATTGTTCGGCGTCGGAAGGTATTGTTCGGAACAATACCCTGGCTACTGAGATTGGATAGCGAAAGGTTTAGGCTCCCATTCTCGCCGCCCGCAGCAATAGAAACGGTGTTGGTCACGTTTTGCCCGTTACGAAAGAACTTGTCGATCCGGTCCCGCTGAGCTACGTAAGGCACTTCAATACCATCGAACAGAATTTGGGTCATCCCTGGCTCAATACGCTCACCGAACGACCACTGCCCTGAGGTTGGGTTGGGGGAAGTTGGTCGTACCCCGTTTTCTCCCTGCCCGTACTCGTACTGATAATCCGTAAAGTCTAGCGGCTGCTCGTTGGTGTAGTTGAGATTATAGGTAACCCCAATTCCTTTGGCGCCTTTTCCCTTTTTAGTGGTAATCATGATTACCCCATCTTTAGCCCGAGAACCGTAAAGTGCTGCCGCTGCCGCCCCTTTCAGCACCGTCATATTCTCAATATCATCAGGGTTGATACTGTTCAGCCCATCACCACCATCCGAAGTAAACCCGTTTCCATTGTTCCCGAGCGCATTGTCATCATTACCTCCAGGGTTAGTACCAAAGTTAGTGTTGTCAATGGGAACCCCATTAATCACAATAAGTGGATTGTTTTGACCTGAAATTGAGGACTGCCCTCGGATACGTATTTTAGAAGTTCCACCCGGCCCGGTACCCAGACCAGAAATATTTACTCCCGCAATCTTACCCTGAAGCGCATTCATTACGTTGGGGGTTCGGTTTACCGTAAATTCTTCTGGATCGACCGTCGAGGTGGCGTAACCCAGTGTTCGGGAATCCTTCTCAATACCTAAGGCTGTTACCACTACCTCACCCAGTTCCGTCACATCAGGATTCATCGATAAATCAACAATAGACCTACCATTTATAGCTACTTCTTGGGCAGCGTATCCTACGGAAGAAAATACCAGTACCTCCGCATCATCGGGGATAGTAAGCCGATAGTTACCATCAACATCCGTAATGGTACCTATCGTTGTATTTTTTGCCAATACGTTGACTCCCGGTAATGGCTCATTATCTTCGTCGGTCACTGTACCAGAAATGTCCCGGTCTACCGCGCTAGAAACACTCCCGTTCCAATTTGCCACGCTTATAGACGAAGTAAGCGAGGTTGAGGGGAGCATCATCCCCGAATCACCTGATGATTTGCGAAGAGGCTGTTTATTAACTTGCCTTACCTCTTGGGCAGAATCAGCTAGTATTATGACGTAGGTCTCATTATCAATCTTCTTAAAACGCAACTTCGTTGGTTGCAAAATTTGCTTTAGGTTAGTTTCTAAGTCAGCTTCAGCATCAATGCTAGCTAATACTGACTGATTTTGCAGGAGATGCCTCTCATACATAAATGAGGCACCATACATCTCTTGAAGATTCTGTAACAGATCGGTTAACTGCTCTTTTTCAGCTGATTGTGTTGGGTCAGTATCCTTAAATGTAGGAGTCGCTTCTGTGGAAGCAATCAATTGAGCTTCTACAGCAGATAGACTAACCCAACCCACTATGCTGAGTACAAAAACCAGTTTCATCAGGTTGTTAGTGAACATAGACATGGGTGTTAGTGTAAAGATTAATTCTCATATAGGTAGATGACGTTATTTTCTTGCTCAATTTTAACCTGTAGCAACGTACTCAAAGCTATAAGTACTGTTTCTAGATCTTCCGTGGAGATGCTCCCGGTACTGCTTATCCGGCGGTGGCGAACAGCTTCGTTGGCTAGTACGAATTCTACCCCGTAGGTATCTTCTAATTGACGAATAATACGACTCACCGGAGTATCATCCAGAATGAGTTGTTGCTTCCGCCAGGATGTGTAGATGTCAGGGTTCACTTGCCGATGAGTCACTTCTTTACTTTCGGATGAGTACATTACATAATCACCGGGCTGCATGGTAGCTTCTTCCTTTTCGGGAATATCTACCGTAACTTTCCCTTCATCTAATACAACTTGCGTCTGCCCTCTCCGGCTATTTACATTAAATTGGGTGCCTAAGACTTTCACCCGAAGGTTTGAAGTATGCACCTTAAAGGGAACTAGCTGCTCATTCTGAGTACGGCGATTGACGGAGAAGTAAGCCTCACCCTCTAAAAAAACTTCTCGCTGAGTTTTATTGAGCCAGTTTCGCGCAATGGTAAGCTGAGAATTACCGTTCAGTACTACCTGCGTTCCATCCTCCAACTCAATCGCTTGGGTCTCGCCGTAGGCTGTATCGTATACGGTTGATGCGCCCGATAACCAATACCAGACTACCACAGAAGCACACACCAACAGTGATACCGAAGCTGCGTACTGCCAACGTAGCCATAATGGTCGGATAGTCTTGGTTTCCGAAGTCGCAATTCGTTGCGATACATTATGCCAAGAGTCTGTGATCTGCTCGGCAGATACTGGTTGCTGTTGAAATGAAATTTGTAGAAGTAACGCCCGGGCTTCGGCTACCGCCTCGGTATGCTCAGGGTTGGAATCTAACCATTGCTGCCAATGTTCAGCGTCCTGCTGATTGTTATCCGGATCTCGCACCCACCGTTCAAAAGAAGGGTTATTAATTAATTGATGTGCTAAGTGGTTCAAAAAAATACTGGTTTTGCTTACATAGAGCAGATAACCACCAGTTCATACTCTCCCAATGAAGATTAAATAAAGGTTTACGCTATGTAATTTTTAACAAAGGTGCGTACTTATTAAAAAAATGGAGTTAAAATAAGGATATACCTGTTTCTCACTTAGTCTGTAAAGCCAAAAAAATAAAAATATTATAAAAACACCTCTTACGCTGATAACCCGCTTAGCAAAGAAACAATTAGAGCGGCATACTCAATGTCTGTTAGCTTGACATTGGCAATTCCTTGTAAGGTCTCATCGTCCCGAAGAGTAGCTAATCCTCGGTACACAAAATTTTGCACCGACTGTGAGCGGACGTTCATAATATCTGCCACTTCCTGAAGCGGAAGCTCTTCGTAAAACCGAAGGTAAATCGCCTCTCTCTGCCTTTCCGGTAGCTTGTTCAGTGCCCGAGCTACACTCTTTTGGCATAACTTTACTTCCTCTTGTTGGAATCTTAGATCTTGAGGAGAATAGCTAAATGAGGGAGAAATATCGGAGAGATACACAAGTTTAGAACTGTGTTTTTTTTCAGCTAACAGCTCACGTCGTAATGAAGCCAACAGATACGCTTGCGGTTTTTCTACTTCCGCTAAGTGTTCTCTGCTTTCCCAAACTCTTACAAATACATTTTGAATGCTTTGGTCGGCCTGCGATGTACCAGGAATGATACGGAGAGCATAGCGGTACATAATGGGGTAAGTTTGGCGGTAGATTGTTTCAAATGCTTGATAATCGCCTTGCTTTAGTAATATCCATAAATGCTGAAGGTGGGCCGCTGTCATATTAGTACCCTGCTAAACTAATTGAATAAGTTTACGCTAATTTTAACAGTAATCAAAATTTACCCCACATTTTGAGAAAAATTGCATAATACGTATACCAGAGCCAAACGATTTTTTTCCTCATCAACAGTGAGCTGACAACCTAGAAAAAGTACTTTATTCTTCTTTGAAACCGCCCGGAAATATGGTAAGGAAAAACAAAGAGTGGATGGGTAGTAATTGGTATGTACTTCCTTGAAATCTGGATAAGAAAGTGTAGTTATTTACTTCACCAACCGCAACCAGCGAGCGTTATGCGCTGGCAATGCAATAGCAGCACCTAATTCTAACGTTTCCCCAGTGATAGCGTCTTCAACAGATTGGTATTGAAAGTCTTTGGTATCCAGTTGCACTTGGGTTTGGGTGCCGTCGTTCACCAATACGTAGTGATCGGCATCGGGCGCAGCCAGACGGTAGACAATGGCATCGTCGCAAGCGTAAGGCGATGCGTAATTGCCTAAGGTGTAGTCCAGCAACATTTTCTCCGCTAACGTATTCCCCAGTTCAAAAGTCATGAGTGAAGCATCGTAGCCAATAACTACCGCCGTCCCCTCCCCTACTCGGTTTTCTGTAATAGCGGGTTTCCCGTGATCAAAGTAGTCTTTTACCTGGGCGGTAGTAGGAGTCATATGCACAAAGGTGCCTTTGATGTCCAGGCTATCCAGTTTGAAACTGCGGTTAAATCCAGAATACTGATAGTCGTCTAGCGTCACGCCAAAAATCTTCTCAAATTTAGAATCTTTGCCAGTAGGTAGTACTTTAGAGTAAGCATCGTACCAAGCCGAGGGCATATCCATTACTAGTCGTCCACCTTGTTCCACGTAGTCGTACAAAATATCTAGCAGATCGCGGTTAATCGCTAAGTGGGCAGGTAAGTATATAATTGGGTAGCGAGGGGCTAAGCCATTACGTAAATCGCTGGCCGTAACGTACTCAAAGGGCACATTGGCATTAATCAACGCGCGACTCGCCCCAATCCGGGCTTCAATCGGGCGCATCCGGAAGGCATCGCGCTGGCGAACCGACATTGCCGCCCAAATGCCTTCGTTGTCCCAATTATACAACACGCCCACTAGTGGTTCCTTTCGGGCTTCCCACAGCTCTTCACGATAGCGATCTAGTGCCTGGCCAATCTGGCCGAGCTTACGAGCCCGAGGGGTCACCTGATTATTCCGATCCAGTAAACTATACTCTCCGCCTTCCTTTCCCGCGCTGCGGATGCTCCAGCACCAAATACCAAATCCTCGGAAACCTGATGCTAATTGGGTAAGGTAAAACTGCGTGATCGTACCTTCGTCTACGTAAAAGCCTTTCTCATCACTCGTCTTTTCGCCGTCAAACTGCTGAGGGCCGCCGGTACTCTCCCAAGCAGCCGACCAACCGCCTTTGAATAAATCGGCCATAAACGAAGCTTGCATGTAAAACGGACGAACCAGCTCGTTATCTACTTGTCCGTAATGCCAGGAAAAATGCATGGATGGATACAGCGTGCCCCCGTCTTTCATCACTTCGGCAATGCCTTCCAAATCTACTCCGTACCACGACTGGGGCAGAAACAATCCCAGTTCACCTCCGGCCCGAAACGGAGCGTGGGGGTAGAACTCCTGGTACTTCTTCGTTACCTGCTGAATATTACTGTGGGCGTGATCGGCTTTAAAGCGCATAATATCCCGCTTAACCCGCAGTTCCCGATGATTGGATTGCTCCCAGCGTTCAGCAAAATCATCCCACGACTGGAAAACGGTGCCCCCAGCGGGTTTCAAATTGGCGTGATGAACGTTGTAAGCATCATTTAACTGTTCAATGGTTCCGTACTGCTTTTCAGCCCATTGAAGAAATAGCTTTTTACCCTCTCCGGTCAAATCCAACCCTCGCGCACCAATAGTAGGGTCATGTGCGCGAAAGCTGCTTTGTAAAGCTTTCTGTTCTCCAGTTTTTTCCAAATATGCAATGGTGCGCTCCACCCGATCTTTGAGCAAATTCTGCTGATACTCTACCATCTTCGGGTGTTCCCTAATTTCAGCCATCGGTAGATCAGCATCAATTTTTAGCTCTTTAAGCAGTTCATCAGTAATTTCTTCCCAACCACCCTGCCCGTACCACCAAGGGATAATTCCTTCTTCCAGAGCGAGTAACTGTATCTGCTCTACCGTCCAGCCGCTAACCGGATAGATTCCTTTCAGGGAGTTGTACCCCAACTCCTTCATCGTACGGAAATGCCAGCGAATTTCCTCTTCCCCTTCATCGGGATGCTGAATGTAGACTACTCCGGCGGGCATCGGAGCCAGCTTTCGGAATTTTTCCTGCGTGGGCGAAGCATGAAGCTGATCGTACTTTTCGGTTAAAAAATCGTGATCAGGCAGCCACTGGGCCAGTGTAGGTTGGTAAAAAAGTGATAATAAGAATGCGGCTAGAAAAAATAAGCGATTGTACATAGGAATTTATAATAATTGACAATAGAAGGTTGATAATGGATAGTTGACCTCAGCATAAAAGTTTGTGGTAGCACAATATAACGAAATCTGAGATTTGCCTGATAAGCAGGCTTTTTTTCTGTGCGAAGACTAAACAATTTTACCGATCAATTCTTCCAAGAGTATGGTTGCCGATTTTGATATTCATATTGCCGTTAAGCGATTACCAGCAGTAGTACAAGATTTGCCCGAAACAGCGCTATTTGATCTGTACGACCAAGGCTACACATCGCTATTTGAGCAACTAAGTGCCTGCATTATCTCTCTTTGCACCTACGATGAAGTGACTGTACCAACTTCCATTCAACTGTTTACTCGGACGCGTACTCCGAAGGCTATGACTACACTCACTACCGAGTAAATTAATGGACTAATCTCGAATTCTACCTACCACGAAGGTAAATCATACCAAATTAAAACTATTGCCGACCGAACAAGCTCGCATCGGGGTAGACATTAACGTACACCGAATCACCAATTGCTTATGTCCTAAAATTGGAATTAGTAAAAGCCATTAAATCCGTTATAGTTGGGCTATTTACTTTTGTTCAATCTTCCTTTGCCCCCCATCTTGGGTGATGATTCATTTTTGTCCTAATCTCATCTAATTAAAGAATCTATAGGATGCCATCGGCAATTCATTGCCAGAATAGTGTAATAACATCTCTGATTCGTTGCACACGCACAGCCATTTATCGCATCGGTAGCTCCACAAAATCCCTACAGACAGGGGATTACCTCGCTTCCTCAGTGCCCTTACCTTTATCAATTAGAAAATTTCATTTTTTAGGCATCCTACTTGTCATTTATTAACTCACACTATACATCTATCTTATTATGCAAAAATTTTTACCTCTTTGGGGAATGCTCAGCTTATGCTTGCTAGCCCACTGGAGTCACGCTCAGCAAGTCGTCTCCGGAAAAGTCACCTCAGCCGATGATCAGACCCCGTTGCCCGGAGTAAATGTGCTGGAAGAAGGCACGACCAACGGTACCATCACTGACCTCAATGGTGAGTATCGCATTACCTTAAATACGGAGAATCCTACACTAACATTTAGCTTTATTGGTTTTACCCAGAAAACGGCAGCAGTAAACGGACGATCAACCGTAGATATGGCCATGGAATCGGATACCCGCCAGCTCTCGGAGGTACTAGTTACAGCAGCGGGAATAGAATCTAACAAGCGTGAGCTAGGGTATTCCATTCAGAATGTGGATGCGGAAGAGATTGTGCAAGCCCGAGAAACCAATTTTGTTACTGCATTAAGTGGAAAAGTAGCGGGAGTACAAGTGACTAGTTCATCCGGTACTCCCGGGGCTGCGGCTCAGATAAGAATCCGAGGCAACAGAACGGTGCAGGGTAGCAATGCTCCATTATTTCTCATTGATGGTATACCCATCGATAACTCCACGTACAATACCGAAGACTCACCCGAAGATGATGTATCTAATTTGGGTTCGGGCGGTGTTACTAACTCTAATCGGGCGATTGATATTAACCCCGAAGATATTGAATCACTCACGGTTCTTAAAGGGCCAGCCGCTACGGTTCTCTACGGAATTCGGGCTGCCAACGGTGCGGTTGTGATCACTACCAAAAAGGGCTCACGCAATACCAAGCCTAGAATTTCGTACGACTTTGGCTACACCATTGACCAAGTAAATAAGCTACCTGATTTACAGACTGAGTACGCCCAGGGTTCTTTGGTAGACGGAGTTCCTACCTTTGAAGCGGCTATGAATGGCTTTTCTACCAGTACCAGTTGGGGACCCCGTATTGCTGATCTCCGTTATGCCGATGAAGAAAGTCGCTGGGATCCTTTCGGATTAATTGTACCTGCCGATGATCCTCGTGCCACAGACCGGGTAGCCCGATCCTACAACAATGCCGACGATTTTTTCCAGACCGGAAGCAATGCTACGCACAATATCAGCGTATCAGGTGGTACGGCCGTCACCAATTACTTCTTTTCGGTGGGTCGCTTAGACCAAACGGGCATTATGCCCAATAGCTTTTTTGACCGAACCAGCCTGCGGGCCACTACTTCTACCGAAGTCTTTAAAAACTTTAACGTTACCTTCTCGGCCAACTACATTAATTCCGGGGGTAAGCGGATACAAAATGGCTCCAATACCTCAGGATTGATGCTAGGCCTAATACGAACTTCCCCTAGCTTTGATAATAGTGCGGGGTTTGAATTTGAAGATGGTACGCAGCGGGATTACCGAGGCGGAAGTGTTTACGACAATCCGTACTTCACGGTCAATAAAAACTTCACTACCGATGATGTAAACCGAGTTATTGGATACTCTCAATTATCGTACGATGCCCTGCCGTGGCTTAACTTCACCTACCGAGTGGGGGTAGATACCTACAGCGATGAGCGCTTATTCCGAAATGATGTCAACTCTTCCAGTGTACAAGCCGGACAGGCCATCAATCAGACCATTAACAGCAAAGACATCAACTCTGATTTTTTAATGACGATTAACAAAGATGTCAACGAAACAATTGGTCTGAATTTTACGGTAGGGCATAATTATTACAGTAAGGATGTAGCCATTAATCGGATTGATGGCCAAGGGCTTGCCTCACCAGGCTTCTTTAATATAGCCAGTGCTACTTCGGTAAATGTATCGGAAGGGGTTGTCCGAAGGAAGTTGTACGGCTTGTTCGGCACGCTTAACTTGAACATTGCTGAACAACTTTTTATCAACCTAAGTGGACGAAACGACTGGTCATCGACTTTACCCGAAGCAAATAATTCATTCTTTTATCCCGCTGCAAGTATCGGCTGGGACTTTACCAATACATTTGATATTGATAACCCTATTTTTTCGTACGGTAAGCTACGCGCCTCCTGGGGCCAGGTAGGTAATGATGCTTCATTTGCCGTTACCAATAATGGGTTTTCGCAATCGCGCGTACGAGACGGCTGGACTAACCCCCAGGGAGTTATTTTCCCTGCTTTTGGCCTTAACGCTTTCAACCCTAATGGTTTATTGGGAAACGATCAGTTAAAAGCTGAAACTACCACTACGCTTGAAGTAGGAGCCGATTTGCAGTTCCTCAGTGGACGTATTAGTCTGGATGTCACCTACTTCGATGCCATCACTACCGATGCAATTCTCAATATTGGCATTCCAAGTGCCAGTGGCTGGCAACAGCGTGCGGTTAATTCGGCAGAGCTTAGAAATTTCGGTTTTGAGGCTGCATTAACTGCTAATGTCATTAATAGTGGGGCCTTTAGCTACGATGCTACCGTCAACTTTACTCACATCCGCAATGAAGTAGAAAAGCTGGCTCCAGGTATCCCCTTCATCACGCTAGATCCTTTTGGAACTCAGCGAATTGCTGAAGGCCAACCCTACGGAATGTTTTTTGGCTCTCGCTTTCTACGCGACAATCAGGGTCGGGTAGTTATTAATGCCGACAATGGCTTACCATTTGAAGACCCTGACCAAGGTATCCTCGGCGACCCGAATCCTGATTTTCTCATTGGCTTCCGAAATACCTTCACCTGGAAAGGGTTCCGATTATCCTTCCTATTGGATATCCGCGAGGGCGGCGATATCTATAATGGTACAAAAGGGGTACTAAACAACTTTGGAGTAGGTGCCGAAACGCTGGATCGTAACGAGCGCGTAGTGTTCGATGGAGTTATTGGGCAAATTCAGAGTGATGGCTCGGTAGTCCCTACCGAACAGGTGAACACCCAAGAAGTAGTGAAGGGGGGTATTGGCGGCGGTGTCAACTTCTACCAAAACTACGGCTTTGTCAACCTCACTGAACTTACTATTGAAGATGGTTCATGGATACGACTACGTGATTTGAGTCTCAGTTACGAATTACCTAACCGATGGCTAGAGAGCAGCCCTTTTACCGGAGTGAATGTTGGCTTTATAGCTCGTAATCTTTTCTTAATTACTGATTACACAGGCATTGACCCCGAAACTAACCTAACAGGTGCCTCCAGTAATGTTCAAGGATACGATTACTTTAATAACCCCAACACCAAAAGCTACGGGGTGAGTGTTGGCCTAACTTTTTAGCCTTTTTCCATTTTAAAAATAGCAACGATGAATAAATATATTGCAAAAATAAGCTTACTAGCATTATCCCTAACAGTAGTAGTTAGCTCCTGTGAATTTGGCGATACCAACGTAGACCCGGCTCTTCCTACCGATGTATCGGTGAGTGCGCTACTTCCTTCCGGAGAGACCGCCGTTTCATGGGTCGTTGGCGGGGAGATTGTTCGCTTCAGTGGCTTGCTGACTCAACAGTTCCGAGGTATTGGTTCCACCCAACAAGAGGATAATTGGCGCTACCTTATCCGCGATGCTGATACAGACGGTATGTGGCAACGGATGTACCACAACTCCTTAAATACTGTTAATACCGTAATTGAAAAAGCCGAAGAGCAAAATACCCCGCACTATCAGGGAATAGCCGAAGTACTGATGGCTACCGGTGTTGGTAATTTTACGGATGCATTTGGTAGTATTCCCTACTCTACTGCTTTTGAAGGTGATGAGGGAAATTTTACTCCGAGCTACGACGAACAAGAAGCATTGTACACCACTACCTTGCCTCAACTACTAGACGAAGCTATCGCTAATTTAAGTGCAGATGAAAGTCCGGGTGGTAGCCCAGGAAATGATGACTTGATTTTTGATGGCAATTTGGAATTATGGATTAAGGCAGCGAACTCATTGAGGCTTCGCTACACATTTCAGCAGGGCAAACGTAACCCGGCTGCTTACGAAGAAGCTTTGGCACTGATCCCCTCCGCTATCTCATCTAACGCTGAGGATTACGAGATGACGTTCGGCACGTCGGCGACTGAACCTAATCCCCAGTACCAGTTCACCCAGAGACGTTCGGGAAATATGCGAATGGATGACTATTTTGTAAGCACGTTTTCAGAAAATGATACCCGCCGTCCCTTCTTAGTAGATGGTGAAAATGGTTTTGAATTTAGCGGTTACTACACCAGCATCAACTCTCCGGTAGTGCTGATGAGTTACGTAGAAGTAAAATTTATTGAAGCCGAAGCGCATCTAGCAAAAGCTACCCCCGATGTAGCTGCTGCAAAGGTGGCGTTAGATGAAGCCATCATGGCTTCTTTTCTGAAAATTACCAGTGCCCCGGTACCAGAAGCTTATCAAGCCGAACTTGATGCTAACTGGGCTGCCGCCACTGATAAGCTAGAAGTATTAATTAACGAGAAGTATATCGCTTGCTACTCACAAAGCCTAATTTCCTGGAACGACTACCGTCGAACTGGCTATCCCGAATTAGAAACAGTGCCCAACGGAGTGAATGCTTTTAATAGCAATGGCGAAGTTCCCCGTCGCCTGCCTTATCCGCAGGAAGAGCGACTACTTAATCCCAATAATATTCCTACTTCTACTCCCAATCTACAAGACCGCTTCTGGTGGGATCAGTAGTTACTCATAACAAGATTTACTAAAGATAAAAGCATCGCACCATCCGTGTGATGCTTTTTTACTGTAGAACGATGAGATAATTTCACCTAAGAGACGAAGATGAAACTCACCAAACTCAACGTGTGTCCTTTTTTTTCGTAAATGCCACTGTAAGACTTTTTAAAACATCGACCAACGCAAACAAAATTGTTTGTTTGTTAGTCCTTTGATTATACTTTTTAACCTAGCATCACTATGGCTATTCTCGGAAATTTTATTAAAACAGCAATTGAGCTTACTGATAAGTTATTGCCTGAACCTAACGCAGTTGAAGCCCAGCAACAAGTACTACGAAAGTTGCTTACTACCGCTAAAGACACTGCGTTTGGTCAACAATACAAATTCAATGGTATTCTAAAGAGTGTAAATTTACCACTATCCTACGCGCAACACGTGCCGTTTCACGATTATCAGAAAATTTATGATGAGTGGTGGTACCAACTGTTAGAGGGTGAACAAGATATAACCTGGCCCGGCAGACCCAACTATTTTGCCCTCAGTTCAGGAACCACGGGTAGCACCAGCAAGCGAATTCCGGTCACCGATGAAATGTTAGCAGCTATTCGAAATACGGGTATACAGCAAGTAACTAGTTTGGCTAATTTCGATCTGCCTCCCGAGTTTTTTGAAAAAGAGATTATGATGCTGGGTAGCAGTACCGATTTGCAAAATCAGGGTAACTACTTAGAAGGCGAGATTAGCGGCATAAGTGCCAGCAATATTCCGTTTTGGTTTAAGGGGTACTACAAACCGGGCGACGAAATTGCTCAAATTGACGATTGGGATACCCGGGTGCAAAAAATTGCTGAACGAGCCGAAACCTGGGATATCGGCGCATTATCCGGCATTCCTTCCTGGATTGAGCTGATGCTGAAAAAGGTAATCGATTATCATGGCTTAAAAAATATTCACGAGATTTGGCCTAACCTGATGGTGTACACGCCCGGCGGAGTGGCCTTTGAACCCTACCGAAAGAGTTTTGAAAAATTACTGGCGCACCCACTGATCTACTTAGACACCTATTTGGCATCCGAAGGCTTTCTGGCATTCCAAAACCGCCCTGATACCAACGCCATGTCACTGGTAGTAGATAATGGTATTTACTTTGAGTTTGTACCCTTTGAGGAAAAAAACCTGACCGAAGAGGGAAATGTGCGGGAAGACGCCGAGGTACTTACGCTAGCTGAGGTTGAAGAAGGCGTAGATTATGTACTGATTATCACTACTGTAGCGGGTGCCTGGCGTTACATGATTGGTGATACGATTATGTTTACTGATAAGGGTCGTCATGAAATCAGAATCACTGGGCGAACCAAGCACTTCTTAAATGTAGTAGGCTCTCAGCTTTCGGTTCATAAAATGAACGATGCCATTCAAAAGCTAGAAGAACACTTTGATGTAACCATTCCTGAGTTCACTGTAGCGGCAGTTCGGCGCAATGCTGACCAGGAATATATTCACCGCTGGTACTTGGGTTCTGATGAAACCATAGACGAGCGTAAAGCAACTCAACTCCTGGATGAGGTGCTTAGCAATATGAACAAAAACTACAGTGTAGCCCGTAGCAAAGCCCTGAAAGGCGTAGAGGTAAAAGTAGTTCCTACCGATATTTTCTACAACTGGAGCGAACGCAGCAAGAAAAAAGGTGGACAAGTGAAAACCTCACGAGTGATGAGCGAAGAGAAATTTGCCGAGTGGGAAGAGTTTGCCCAGGAAAATTATACCTTAACTAAGGTGCCGTAGTATCCTCACTAATTAACTGAGAATACTCCTTAGGCGACATGTACAGCCGCTTTATCCTAGCTTTGTACCAGTTGGGAATTTCAGCATGGTTAAGAATAAACTTCTTGGTCTTTACCACTTCATCTCCTAAGCCATGTCTTAAAGCGTACATATCAGCTCTCCGCTCTGCCTTTTTCAAATACTTTTCTGATAGCCAGTACTTTATACCGAAACTCATCATCGCTAGCCCACTGCGGTCGTGGTAATCCATTATATGTCCCAGCTCATGGGCAATCCAGCCTACTAGTACCTCAAACGGAAGTGTACTAATATCCAGGTTCTTATTATTTAGCTCTAAGTACCGACTGATCTTAATAATATAAGCCCGCTTAGACTTTCCTCGGAGCAAGCTCATTACTTTAGGCTGAGCTTGCATTACCGACTTCCGAATCTCATCTTCGTAGCGAAATTCAATTCGAGTATCTACCAAATCAGGATATTGGCTTAGAGCAGCAATGATGACCGATCGCATCTCATCCGGAATGGATTTGTTCTTAGTGAAAGCTGCAACATCAGATACTACTGAATCAGCATCATAATTATTATGAGCTTTACACGCCATAGTTAATAGAAGTAATAAACAGATTGACAATGAAAGTGTACGCAAAGTAGGGTAAATCACGAGTAAAGGAACAAGTAAACAACAGATTAACGATGAGAATTAGTTCTCACTAATACCACTTTTATATATTCTTTTTTCTATTAAATAAATAGAAATTTTATATAAATAATTTTATTCACAATAAACCACCATTTCTGCTAAGATGCTTAAAATATACTTGCATTACAGTACATACGTACTTTCTGCCGACAACCCCAATCAGCATAAACAAGCTTATTGTTCGGCTAATTTTGGGAGAGTTTTATCTAAACCTATCGAACAGCCACTTTCTTCTAAGCACTTTGGTTATAAAAGAAAAGGGAGCTGGCGCTTAAATGTGATTTACCAAAGAGCCTAGCTGTTTCTAGCAGCCCCATTAGCATACCAAGAATCTTCCGCTATTCTTGGCGTACTAGCACTCATTTTGTACTTTCAACTGACGACTCAGATGCATCGTAATTGAGTCTTCTTATACAACCTATAAGTAACTAATGCCGACTAATTTACCACTTGCCCAATCTATATTCTATCGTTTGTTAGCAATAGCTCTGCTCTTGGGCGTTGTTTCGCTTGTTGCGTGTTCTACAGCATCTCAACCTCAAGAAGAAAGCAAAATCACCGAAGAACCATCTTTACCAGTACAGGATTTCATTTTTGGCGATGAACAACCGTTTCCACAGTGTCATGCTTCTACGGTTCTTCGGCGACCCGATGGAAAATTCTTGGTAGCTTGGTTTGGTGGAACGGAAGAAAAAGATGACGATGTAGGGGTTTGGTTATCAATAGGACGGCCAGAGCGGTGGACGAAGCCCAAAGAAATTGCCAAAATACGGGAAGAGCCTCACTGGAACCCAGTGCTGTTTCAAGCCCCCGATGAAAAGATTTATCTCTACTTTAAGGTAGGAAAAGAAATAGATCACTGGGAAACTTGGGTGAAAACTTCTACGGATGGTGGAAATAGCTGGAGCGAAGCCCGAGAGCTCCTCGAGGGAGATCGAGGTGGGCGGGGCCCGGTTCGTAATAAACCCATTATTCTTTCGGATGGAAGCTGGCTAGCCGGAGCCTCTCACGAAGATAATCAAGTATGGAATGCCTTTACTGACCGTAGCACTGACCAAGGAGAAACCTGGCAGATGTCGGAATACCTTGAAATTGACCGAGATTCTCTCGTCGGAGAAGGCATTATTCAACCTACGCTCTGGGAATCAGCACCCGGACAAGTGCATATGCTCCTCAGAAGCTCAGCGGGCTACATATATCGCAGCGATTCGGAAGATTACGGACAAAGCTGGTCACCCGCATACCGTACCGAGCTTCCCAACCCCAACAGTGGGATTGATTTGACTCAATTATCGGATGGAACGTTGGCTCTGGCCTACAACCGAGATAATAAAAACTGGGGTACCCGCGCTCCACTTTCTGTTGCCCTTTCTACCGATAATGGACAAACCTGGCCTCGGGTTCTGGATATTGAAGCAGGTAATCCTGATGATGAATTCTCATATCCAGCGATTATTTCCTTTGGCGATACTATTGCGGTTACCTACACTTGGCAGCGGGAGAAAATTGCGTTTTGGATGAGCCTGAAAGATGACATTCCTACCAATGATCTGGCATTTCAAGTCCGCTAAACCATGATTTTGTTGTGTTCAACTCGCGGGAGAGCCCCGCTGTTAGCAGTACCAGAAGCCCAAACCTGCCTTAGTCTATGGAAGTAGCTCTATCTCCCCTTGATGTTATCACCCTGTCGCTCTACTTATTGGGGATGGTTGCTCTTGGCTTTTACTTTGCCCGCCGAAACAATAGTACGGAAGAATACTTCGTAGGTAACCGTTCCTTCAAAGGATGGGTCATTGGTTTATCCATGCTATCCACCTCAATTAGTTCTATTACGTTTCTGGCCTTCCCGGCAGCAGCATTTACGCTGGATTGGCGACAGTTTATTTCCAATCTGATGCTGCCGTTGGCAGCCGTACTGGCCATTCTATTTTTCATTCCTTTTTTCCGGCGCGGACAACTCACTTCAGCCTTCGAGTATTTGGGAGAACGATTCGGATCAGTAGCCCGCCTCTACGGCACATTAAGCTTTCTAATACTCCAAATTCTTAGAATTGGGCAAATTTTGTTTTTAGTAGCCATTCCGGTAAATCTTTTTACTGGAATTCCTATCATCACAGTTATTAGTTTTTTAGGGTTATTTATTAGCTTTTATACCGTTATCGGAGGAATAGAAGCCGTTATTTGGACTGATGTAGTTCAGGCTATTGTGCTCTGGTTAGGCGGCATACTTTGTTTAGTCCTGATGGTTAACCAATTACCTGATGGGCTTTCTCAAGTATTTAGCGTAGCCGAAGAATACCAAAAATTTAGCGTAGGTAGCACTGATTGGAATTTGAATGAACGAACGTTCTGGACAGTTGCCCTACTGGGCATCTTTCACTTTCTAGCAATGTACTCCAGCGATCAGAACATCATTCAACGCTACGTAGCCGCCCGCAGTACTCGGGAGGCAAAAAAAGCCACCATCATTTATTCGGTGATTGCTCTCCCCACTTGGGCACTGTTCTTCTTTATTGGCACTACGTTATTCGTATTTTATACGGTATTTCCCAATATTACCATCACTCGGCTGGAGGCCGATCAGGTTTTTCCGTACTTTATCCTGACCAATTTGCCCGCCGGAGTAGCCGGATTGATATTAGCAGCAGTTTTAGCTGCGGGCATGTCTACTTTAGACTCTAGTATCAACGCTATTGCTACTGTAACGGTAGTAGATATTCTGAAGCCTTACTGGATGAAGAACCAGTCGGATCGGCGGTACTTACTGGCGGCTCGACTAATTGCCATTGGCGTATCTATCCTGATGATTGGCGGTGCCGTGTTCTTCTCGACCATTGAAAAAGAAAGTATCAACGACTTAAGCTGGATTGTTGCTTCGGTTTTCGGAGGTTGTTTGGTAGGCTTGTTTCTCCTGGGGTTCTTCACTACCCGAGTGGGTTACCGAGCCGCTTCAGTAGCGTTAATTATCTCAGTAATAGTCAATGGATACCTCGGTTTAAGTTTAGTAGGATGGTTACCCGAAAAATGGACTATGAGTGTACAATCATACTGGGTGGGTGTGCTGGTAAATTTACTATTTATGGTGTTAGCATATCTACTAAGCTTCATCTTTACCAACCGAAAATCGTTAACTGGACTTACCGTCTGGACGCAAAAAAGCAATACTACCGAGACATATGACCACTAGTAACGTATCTGAATTACACGGCATTGTCCCCCCTATGGTAACACCACTTACCGAACAAATGAAATTGGATCAATCGGCTACATCCAAGCTGCTATCCCATTTAATGGAGGGTAAAATACACGGTCTCTTCATTTTAGGCACTACCGGAGAGGCTCCTAGCCTAAGCAATCAGGTAAAGCTAAATATAATTCAACAACTGGGCAGCGAGGTAGGAACTTCACTGCCCTGGCTAGTAGGCATTTCCGATACCTGCTTAGCGCACGCACTAGACTGGGCGCGGATAGCCAAAGAACACGGGGCTGCAGCGGTAGTAGCTGCCCCACCATTTTACTTTCCGGCAAGTCAATTAGCCATTTATCAGTTCTATGAACAGCTAGCTAACCAAAGTCCACTCCCGCTGTTTTTGTACGATATTCCGAGTCATACCCACAATCGCTTAGCGCGAGAAACTATCATAGCCTTGCTGAAGCTACCCAATATTGTCGGTTATAAAGATAGCTCGTTAGACATCATGCACTTTCATCGGTTGAATCAGCTACGCTCCGAAAGCGCAGCATTTCCCTACTTCTTAGGGCCGGAAGAATTTTTACTGGAAACAACCTTGCTGGGAGCCAGTGGTGGAGTAAACGGCGGGGCAAATGTTTTCCCCTCACTGTACGTAAAGCTTTACGAAGCAGTACAACAGCAGAAATTAGAAACCGCTCAACGCTTACATCAACTAGTCATGCAGATCAGCCAAAACCTTTATCAAGATGGTGGTACCGTAACTGCCGGACTCAAGTTTGCTCTGGCTGAGATAGGAATCGGAAATGGTTTGGTAGCTCCGCCTCAGATAAATTTAACCGAAGAAGAAAAGGGGCGAATGCGGGTATTTTTGCACAACTTTGCCAAGAATTTTCCACCTTGATAATCATATGAGCCAAACCATTATCACTGAACTTCAGGAGTTGCTTACCACATTAGATAAGCACCGTAAAAACGGCCACACCATCGTCTTCACCAACGGTTGCTTTGATATTTTGCACCGAGGCCACGTTACCTACCTACAAGCTGCTCGTGAGTTAGGAGATGTATTGGTGGTCGGGGTGAATACCGATGCTTCGGTAAAGCGATTGAAAGGGGACAGCCGTCCGATTAACCATGAAGATGACCGGGCGTTTATTCTTCAAAGCCTAGCCTGCGTAGATTATGTAATTAAGTTTGGGGAAGACACTCCCTACGAGCTGCTCTCGCATATTAAACCCGACATTTTAGTAAAAGGAGGAGATTACAAACTGGAAGAAGTGGTAGGTCGGGAATTTGCCCAACAGGTAGTTCTGATTGATTTTGTAGACGGCTATTCCACCACCAAAACCATTCGAGAGATGAAAGAAATTAAAAAGTAACGATCATCAAACGTAGAGAAAATTAGTAAGTACAGTAGCGATGACTGGCTTCATTAGCTAACGCGAGTTCAGCATTTTTTGTAACTTTCCCAAGAAACAGCTTCCAATATGCCCCGTTCACTTACCAAGGTTGGTTTGGTTCTGCTGATTGTTTTTCTGCTTCCGGCTATCTTTTATTCGGTTCGGGAGCTACAGACAGCGCAGGAGAATGAACTGCTGATCGAGGAAATCTACAACGATCAGTTGGAGGCTATTTTGTTTTCAGTAAATCAGTATTCCGAAGATATTGCCCGGTCGTGGACACGGGATTGGAGCAACTTGCTGCAAGACAGTTTATGGCAGAATAGCGAAGAGTTCAATCAGTTTTTTAGTGAGAACTACGCAATTAAAGAAGCTTTTATCATGGATTCGTTAGAGGCATCTGAAATTAGTCTCTACTCCAATGAGGGCGAAGCCTTTTTCTCCGTGAGCCAAGAAATTATTCCCCAAATTATTCAAGCACAACGGCCAGTAGTACATCGCTTATTCAATTATAGGGAAAACGGGTATTTAAAAATTGAGCCATTCTTTTCTGATACTTCTTCCTTGGAGTTCTTGGTTTTTTTACCCACTGCCTCGAGCAATCCAACAACGATCTACGGCTTCATACTAGATCCTACGGTGTTTGTTAACGATTTTTTAGGCCCCCGCATTCACGCTATAGCACAAGAGGAGCTTATAATCTCAGTACACCAACAACTAGCCGAAGTACCACTGTACACCACTGCTAATCACGTAAAGCATGGTATCAGTAGAGCACCGCGTAAACCTCTGTGGCTGTTTCCGGATTACTACTTAACAATTCAATTGGAAGAGCAAGAGGCTCCTACTTTGGCCGAACAGCGTTTTCGCACTAATTTATTTTTGATTGTCGGGCTAAATGCCGTACTACTGCTGGGTGCTTGGTTTGTATTCCGAACCATTAAAAAAGAAATTGAATTGGCTCGAATCAAATCCGATTTTGTCTCCAATGTCTCCCACGAAATTCGCACGCCACTTGCCCTTATCAGCATGTTTTCAGAAACACTAATGATGGGTCGGGTAAAAAGTGAGGAAAAGAAGCATGAGTACTACCGCATTGTAAACCAGGAATCGCAGCGCCTCACCAGTATGGTGAATAAAATCTTAAACTTCTCGAAGATAGAAGCCGGAAAACATCACTTTCATTTTGAGCCTATTAACCTGAATGAAGTAGTGACTGGCGTACTGGAATCTTACGACTTTCATCTGAAAAACGAAGGGTTTCACTATCACTCGCGCCTATCTGAAACAGAATTGACGATTAATGGTGATCGGGAAAGCATTACCGAGGCAATCATCAATCTGCTAGACAACGCCATTAAGTACAGCGACGAGCACAAAGATATTTCGGTGCTGACGGGCATTAGTGCAGACCAATATTTCGTTGAAATTCAAGATAAAGGAATGGGCATTTCGGAAGCAAATCAGGAGGCCATCTTCGA
Source organism: Tunicatimonas pelagia (assembly GCF_030506325.1). Taxonomy (NCBI): domain Bacteria; kingdom Pseudomonadati; phylum Bacteroidota; class Cytophagia; order Cytophagales; family Catalimonadaceae; genus Tunicatimonas; species Tunicatimonas pelagia. The sequence continues at coordinate 6,952,594 of NZ_CP120683.1, forward strand.
TAAGTTTTTCCGGGTTTCGTCTTCTCTCCCCACCAAGCCTACTGCCCCCTCTTCTGATGGGTCACCCCGTTCGGGAACTGGGTTGGGACTTAGTTTAGTGAAGTATATTATGGATGCCCACAAAGGAACAATTACATTAACCAGCTATCCCAACAAGGGTAGCAACTTTCGACTCAACTTTCCTATCTGCTACCGCGTGGGTAAACTAATTGCTAACGAATGAAGAAAATACTAATTGTGGAAGATGAGCCTAGTATGCGAATGGGCTTAGGTGACAATCTGGAGTTTGAGGGATACGAGGTAGCTACTTCCAGCGATGGACAAGAAGGCTTGCAGAGAATTTTGAACGAATCATTTGATCTGGTGATACTTGATGTAATGCTTCCGAGTATGTCAGGCTTCGAGATTTGCAAAGCCACGCGTAAGAAAGGTAATAATACCCCGATAATTTTACTCACTGCAAAGGGTGAAGAGATTGACAAAGTGCGTGGTTTAGAGCTGGGAGCTGACGACTATATCACCAAGCCCTTCAGCTTACGGGAGCTGTTAGCTCGAATTAAGGCGGTGCTTCGTCGCCAACCTACAGCTTCTGTGCCCCCTTCCCTTTCGGCAAAGAGCAATATCATTGAACTTGGCCGACTTAAGATCTTTCTCGATGCTTACGAAGCATTTAGCGATGATGAACCCGTTAAGATGTCGCATAAAGAGTTTGAGATTATTCGCTACCTCTGGGATCATGCTCGGCAACCCGTGAGCCGCTACGATTTATTAGAAAATATTTGGGGGTACGAAGACGATCAACCTACCACCCGTACGGTCGATAATTTTATCGTGAAACTCCGTCAAAAGATTGAAACAAACCCCAACGACCCTCGCCATATTCTCACGATTCACGGAGTGGGGTACAAACTAATTCCATAATTTCAATAAATAATGACTGATGAGCGATAGTCAAAAATTACTCATCAATCATTATTCATTACTCATCAATCATTACCAATTATTCATCACTCACCGGTCATCATTCGTCTACATGTGACATTTTTTTACAAGCTTTGACGGTACGGTGGCAAATGTTGTGGGGCAATTTTCGTACTTCAAAATAACAACATAAAGCCCCTACGGATGAAACAACAAACCCTACTCATGTCGCTCATTGGGGTTTTACTCTCAGGATTTACGAGTGAAACCTACGAATACGTTAAAGTGGTAAACTGGCAGTATAAACCCATTATTAAAGTTGAATTGAACGGAAAGTCGGCCTATTTTTTGGTAGATACTGGCTCAGATATGACTATTTTGCATAAGAACGAAGCCAATCGCTTTGATTTTCAGCCACTGCTCGCTAGCACCAATAATCAGCAAGTGTTAGGATTAAGCGGTAAGCGGCAAACCATTCATAAGGTTAAAAACGTTCATATGGTAATTGGATCGATGCCCATTAAGGCATTATTTAAAACGTATGATCTTTCGGGTATCGTATCGTCTTTAGGCAATCGGGTCGATTTAAAAATTGCGGGAATCATCGGTTCCGATGTAATGAAACGTTACGGGTTTATTATTGACTATCAAAAACAAACTATTGCGATTAAGACCCGAAAGCCCGCTCAATAGCAGAAAATACCAGTAGAGGCTGAATGATGGTTCAGCATTGCTACATTGTGTAATAGGAATTCAGTATGCTTCAAGTCAAATCGGTACGAATGCTCACTTTGCTTGTGAGCTTGTTATTTAGCCAAAGTATTTTGGCTGGCGATTGGCGTATGGTACTAGACCTTGCCGGCGACTGGCGGTTCTCCATCGGTGATAATATTCAGTGGGCAGACCCTGACTTTGACGACCGCCAGTGGGAAACTATTCGGGCTCCAGCCCCCTGGGAAAGTCGAGGGTTTCATGGCTACGACGGCTACGCCTGGTACCGCAAGTCTTTTGTATTGCCTACCTCGGTAGAGGAGAACCGGCTCTACCTTTCGTTGGGGTATATTGACGATGTAGACGAAGTGTACTTAAACGGAAAGCTGATTGGTTTTTCCGGTTCTTTTCCTCCTTACTTCCATACTGCTTATCGGGCGTACCGCCGCTACCCCATTCCCATCGAGTATTTAAATCCTGAAGGCGTGAACGTTATTTCAGTCCGGGTTTACGACTCTAAAATTGACGGTGGAATTATTGCGGGGAAGGTGGGACTGATGATTGACGACTCTGAAGCACAATTAGACATCGACCTGCGAGGCGTATGGAATTTTGCGTTAGGAGATAACCTCCGATGGAAGGAAAATGACCTGGGCGATGGCGATTGGGAGAAAATTATGGTGCCTTACTTCTGGGAAGCCCAGGGGTTTCATAATTACGATGGTTATGCTTGGTACCGCAAAACGTTTTTCTTACCCGAAGATTTTTCTGGCGACGAAATGTTACTAATACTGGGGTTAATTGATGACTACGATCAAACCTATGTGAACGGAGTAAAAATAGGTAGCACTGGCTTTCGCAGTAACGACCGCCCCGATCTAAGGGATGATGCCGCCTATCAGCAGGTTCGCAACTACACTATTCCCGCCAATATTTTAAACCCCGGTAGCTTCAATACCATCGCTGTCCGAGTCTACGATAAGTACGTAGATGGCGGTATCTATAAGGGTCCCATTGGCCTGATTCGTCAATCTCGCTATACCCGCTTCTGGCGAATTTCAAATTAGTTAGGGCGAAAGGTAGATTTTTCATCCCCGCTTTGGGAGCTAATTTGCCCTCTTTTCCACCCTTTCAACTCGTCAGTATTTTCAGAAGTTGCCCCAATTATTCAAACTTTCTTCTAACAAACCATAAGTCCATAAAAGTGATGTTCATGGTGAGTTTGGTATAACTTTCACTGAAGAAGTCATTCAACTGCTGACCCCGAGACGCCCGCTCGAGAATAAACCGAAGCATTCCTTTATTGCCTATTGGTAGGCCAAATCCAGCGGTGAAACCTGAATTGTTCAACCCTTCACCATCTAGTACTAAGTAAGACTGTTCGGCATACAAGCCAAAGCCCCACGTAATATATCCTAGGTAACTCTTCGCTTGGTAATTGGGAAGTTTTTCAAATCCTAAGGAAGCCCTTCGGCTATCTCGTAAACTATAATCCTGCCCCTCCAATGTTGAGGCGGACCATAGTTTCGTCTGTACATCAGCACTCAGCTTGAATCGGTTATTTCGGTTCCACGAGATTCCGAACCCAAGTGTGTTCGGCAAAATATACTCTTCGCCTTCCAGTACTTCTAGTGCTAGAGTATCCGGAAAGGCACTTCCTTGGACATCAATTTCGGAGATTAGAAGGTCTCGCTCACTTAAGAGATCATTCTCTAAATCGTAAGTTACTCCAAATGTTAGTGAAGAGTTTTTAATAGGAAGTACGTACTGAACGCCTACGTCCCAGTTGAAGGTTCGTAAGTAATTATTATCAGCAATGCCAATGCTGTAGTTAATATCGGTACTGTTAACCCACTGGGTATTTTCAATATTACCGAAGATATACGACACATGAGCCCCAATGGATAGTCGCTTGCTCAATGCTTGCCCGTAGCCGAAGTATACTTCATTCAACCCGCCCGATCCCTCATAGCGCACCCGGTACTCTCCGGATATACCGCTAAATTGCCCGGTACCAAAAATGTTATAGTTCACATTGCTGTACTTCCGCAAACCTACCGAAGCTCCCGATTTCTTCCCGGTTTTAAAGGCCATCATAAAGTACGGAAAATCCAGAGCAATTTGCCGCCCTTCGTTATCACCGTCGTTTTGGGTTGCGGTGGCTAGGCTAACGCCGAATTCATGCAGAAAAGTAAAACGGTTACTGATGCTGCTGTAGGAGGCTGGGTTCAGATTATTAATGGTAACCTCACTACGGTCGGCTACGCCCGTACCACCCTTCAAAAGATGGTGACCACTACCTTTGTTATAAATATCCCCAACACCAAAGTAGGTGTAGGGTGAACCTGGGGAGTTTTGGGCGTGAAGGGTCACTTTGCTGCTCAGCAGTAAGAGAGAAAAAAGAAATCCCTTGATGGTGTTGGATGTAGTCAATCGCTTTTTAACCTAAAAATACGCGAGCCATTTCTACCTCGAAACTAAAATCAACGTAGCCCTCACTTTCACCTACCAATAAGGGGGGTCGTTTCACCAACAGGGATTTGGAAACCAGCAATATCTGGATGAGGCATTTTGGATTAGTAGAGGAAATTAGCGAGTTGGTTGAGTTTAATAAATCAATGATGCATTTGCACCATTCAAACCCGCATTAACCTATCTTTTTGTCATATTGACGTAATAAGCAGGTTGATAGGGCAATTACCCCAGTTGGTTGATTTTATTTTTAGGAACCCTACAAGCTTTCCATCTTTGGAGGTGTGTTTTGGAAATTATCCCAGTAATGAATCAATTTTCTTTCAAGAAACTGCTATCAGTTTTTGTGCTGATTATGGGTTTCAGCTTGTGCTCTTTTGCTCAAAGTCAATCGACAATTAGCGGGAACATCCGGGATGCTGAGACCGGGGAAGATCTTATCGGTGCGGCGGTGGTTGTAGAGACGCTCAGCACTGGTGCCGTCACCAACGTATACGGATTCTACGCGCTTTCTTTGCCAGCCGGTTCTTACACCCTCAGTATTCAGTACATTGGATACGTCAGGAAACGAGTTACTATTAACCTAGAGCAAGATACTACCCTCAACGTTGAGCTAATGCCCCAGTCTACGGCGCTGGAAGAAATAGTCATTGTAGCCGAATCAGAAGAAGATCCGATCACCTCACTAGATATGGGGGTAGCGAAGATTCGTCCCCAGGATATTGACAATGTACCAGTACTGTTTGGTGAAAAGGATGTGCTGAAAACCATTCAACTATTACCTGGTATTCAGGCAGCGGGTGAGGGTAATAGTGGCTTTTTTGTGCGGGGCGGCAACGCCGATCAGAACCTGATTTTGCTCGATGAGGCTACCGTCTACAATGCATCCCACTTGCTGGGCTTCTTTTCGGTATTCAACTCCGATGCAATCAAAGATGTAAATGTCATTAAAGGAGATATGCCGGCGCAGTACGGTGGGCGGTTATCTTCGGTGCTGGATATTCGGATGAAAGAAGGTAATAGTAAAGAATTTTCTGGCACTGGAAGTATCGGTTTGATTTCGTCTAAATTGACCCTGGAAGCTCCCATCGTGAAAGACAGAGGGTCGTTTATGGTGTCGGGGCGGCGCACCTACGTGGATATGTTCTTTGATCTATTCAATATTGAAGACTTAGAAGATTCGCAACTGTACTTTTACGATCTGAATGCCAAAGCTAACTACCGCATCAATGACCGTAACCGAGTGTTTGTCTCGGGCTACTTCGGTCGTGATCGTTTCGGGTTTGAAGATACTTTTGGTTTTGATTGGGGTAATGCCACGGCCACCGTTCGTTGGAATCATTTGTTTAGCGATCGGCTGTTTTCCAATACCTCGTTGATTTACAGTGATTACGATTACAAAGTATCGATCAACGACGGTGATAATGAGGTAGAAATTGGCTCGGCTATTCAGGACTTGAACCTCAAACAGGATTTTGATTATTTCCTCAATAACAACCATACGCTTCGCTTTGGGGGAAATCTGATTTACCACACTTTTGTGCCGGGTGAGATTACTTCATCAGGCGAAGGCGGACGATTTGGCGATACCAAAGTGGAAGACCGTTACGCCTTGGAAGGTGCCGTATATATTTCGGATGAGCATAAGATCAACTCCTCACTCTCGCTGCGTTACGGGCTGCGGTATTCGCTATTCCAGGTACTTGGCCCAGGCACGTACAAGCTGTACGACGAAGATGGTGACGTAACTAGTGAGCAGGCCTTCGACGACTTTAAAGCCGTACAGTATTACGACGGTTGGGAACCACGAATTAGCTTTAACTATCGGCTTAGTAATGCAGCATCGGTTAAGGGAGCCTACTCCCGCAATAATCAGTACGTACATTTACTCTCTAATTCTACTACCACCACTCCGACTGACATATGGGTGCCTAGTTCGCCCTACGTGGAGCCCCAAATTGGTAATCAGTTTTCGTTAGGTTACTACCGCGATTTCTCGTCGGGTCGCTACGAATTTTCTTCCGAAGTCTACTACAAGACGATGGACAATGTGATTGACTATAAGAACGGAGCCGACTTATTTGTGAACGAAGATATTGAAGCCGAGCTACTGTTTGGTGAAGGTCAAGCTTATGGAATTGAATTTCTACTACGGAAGAATATGGGACAATTCACGGGTTGGCTGAGCTACACCCTGTCGCGCAGCGAGCGCATGTTTGATGAGATCAATAATGGCGCGGCTTTCCCCGCCCGGCAAGACCGCATCCACGATATTTCGCTGGTTGGTACCTACCAGTTCAACTCTAAACTATCACTCTCTTTTAACTGGGTATACTTTACGGGTAATGCCGTTACTTTCCCCAGCGGAAAGTACGAAATTGACGGACGCACGGTTAGCTACTACACCGAACGCAACGGCTACCGAATGCCCGACTACCATCGTCTGGATTTGGGGCTAAACTGGGTACGCCGAAAGACGGATAAGTTTGAGTCTTCCTGGAACTTCTCGCTCTACAATGCCTACGGGCGCGAGAACGCCTTCTCCATTGACTTCCAGGAAAGTGAAGATAATCCTGGAACCACCGAAGCGGTGCGGTTAGCCTTGTTCAAATTCGTGCCATCGGTAGCGTATACGATTAAATTTTGAGTAATGAAGAAGTTTATTTTCAGTGTATTATTTCTGGGATTGTGGGGTTGCGAAGAGGTGATCGACGTCAATCTGAACGATGCCGATGCCCGATTAGTGATTGAAGGGCAGATTGTCAACACCGATGGCCCCTTCACGGTAAGTATTTCGCAGACTACCGATTTTTTCGGAGACGAGGGGACGCAACCTGTTGATGTTCAACGAGTGAGTCTAACGACCTCAGAAGGTTGGCAGGAGGAGCTGATAAGAATGGACGAAGGTGTTTACCAAACCGTTGACATTAGCGGAGTACCCGGCGAAATTTACACTCTCACAGTGCTGCACGAAGGTGTGGGAGTTACTACCAGCAGTACGATGCCTGTACCGATAGAGATTGAGCGACTACAGTATGTTTTTGATGAAAGAGAGTTCAATCCCGCTGGGGAATCAGGTTACGAAGTTACTTGTGTCTTTAACGACCCGGAGGGGGAAGAAAACTTCTACCGCCTAGTGATCTATCTCAACGGCGAACGGCTGGACGATAACGGCCTTTACCTCTACGATGATAAGTTCGCTGATGGCAACCAAGTTAGTTATACCTTTTTTGACCAAAGGTTTGATGTGGGCGATACGGTAAAAATTGAGCTTCGCTCATTAGACGAACAAACCTATCGCTACTACGAACAATTGAACGAACTGGTTGGTAACGGTGGGCCAGGTGGTAGCTCGGCGGCTCCCGGGAATCCAACATCTGTGTTCAATAGCGGGGCGTTGGGAGTGTTCGTCGCTTACTCGCGTAATACTTTAGAGTTTTCTATCCTTATTGAGGAATGATGCGGGCTTGGTTTACTTACTTCGGAGCTATTTTCTTAGCTATTAGTCTTTGGCAGTGCAACTTTCCTAGTCCGTTGGGAGAAGATATTGTCCGTAGCGAGATTCTGGACGTGGTATTTATTGATACCATCAATCTTAGGTTGTCTACCGTAACTATTGATTCGGTAGTCACCTCCAACACCGAGCGACATCTGGTAGGCTACCGAGAGGATGAAAATATAGGTAGCATTCTAGCGCAACCTCACTTTCAGATTAGCAACGACTCAGTGACTTTTCCTGATGAGGGTGCGGAGTACCTCTTCGCCGAATTTGAGTTATTCTACGATGGATATTCTTACTACGATACCACGCAAGACATCACACTTATGCTACACCCTTTACTCGAAGAACTGGAGCTGGATGAAGATGATAACGTACTGTATGACTTTAGCGAATTTTCGTATGATCGCAACAATCCGATAGGGCAACTGACATTCGCCCCTCGTCCCCGTCGCCTTGGTTCGGTCACCATTCCGATGGATGATGAGTACGGTCAGGCTCTCTTTGACTTTGTAGATATCGAGGAGCAAGATCTGTTTTTTGATGAATTTGACGAACGCTATCCCGGCTTCGTACTGGTTCCCGATACGTTAGTTACCCAAAGTTTCCTGGGGTTTACGATCGCCAGTAGATTGGTCATTCACTACCAGGAAAGCGGGGAAGAGCTTGAACTTGTTTTTCCTGCCAATCAATTGCGGTTTAATCAAATTCTCAACGACCGAGTGGGCACTCCGCTAGAAGAACTTAGTGAACGATCCGAAGATGTTTCATCCACCGAAACCGCTCGGCAGGCATTTCTCAACAATGGAGCAGGGACAGCCATTAAGGTAGAGATTCCTTCGCTACGCGATATTCGGGAAGTGATTACCCAAAACTTTATTACCGAAGCAACGCTGGTGCTACGTCCGGTCAAAAACACTTACAGCGACCTCACCCCATTTCCTACTGAGTTCAATATTTTTGAGGTAGACCGACTGAACCGAATCGAGCGAGTGTTAAGTGTACCACAGTCATTGGTAGTGGATGATGAGTTCGGCGATGATACTCAGTACCGGATTACCCTTACCGACTTTATTCAGGATAAAATTGAAGAAGATGCCCGCCGCGAAGATGCTATTCTACTCCGGGGCAGTGAAACCGAGTTAGCCACAACGGTTAATCAACTGATTGTAGGAGATAGTTTCAGTGAGTTTGAAGCCAGCCTTGAGCTTTTTGTGCTAGACTATATAATTGACAATAATTAATATCATGACAGAACACCGTATATTCTTATTTACCTTTCTGACAACTTGTATACTCGGACTATTAGCCTGCGATGGCGATGAGGAAGATGATGACTTGCTCGGCAATTGGGTTGAGCGTTCTGATTTTGAGGGTTTTAGACGATCGAGTGCGGTCTCGTTTGCTATTGGCGAATTTGCCTATGTCGGTACTGGGTTCAACGGAGACGAAGACGAGTACTACCGCGATTTCTGGCGTTATGACGTAAACCAAAACTTCTGGCAGCGCATGGATTCGCTTCCGGGAGTAGGGCGTAGTGCGGCGGTAGCTTTTTCAATTGGAGGCACCGGATACGTAGGGCTGGGTTTCGACGGCGACGATGAGTTGCGCGACTTTTACCGCTACGATGCATCGTCTAACGCTTGGGCTCGCATTGCTGATTTTGGCGGTACAGCCCGACGCAATGCGGTAGCTTTCGGTCTGAACGGAAAAGGCTACGTGGGGACGGGTGACGATGGAAATACACTCAAGGACTTTTGGGAGTATGACCCGGGTAGCAATACTTGGTCGCAAATTCCTAGCTTGGGAGGTAGTAAACGAGAGAATGCCGTGGCCTTCGTTCTTGGCGACTTTGCTTACGTGGGTACTGGTTCCGATAACGGTAGTTTGGAACTGGACTTCTGGCAGTTTGATCCTACCCTGTTACCCGATTTTCCCTGGGTGGCCATGACTGATCTGGACGAGGAAGATGACTACGCTGTTATTCGGGAGAATGCTACTGCTTTTACCATGAACGGCCGGGCTTACATAGTGAGCGGATTACGCGGCTCAGTAACCAACAGCGTTTGGGAATACAATCCGTCTAACGACTTCTGGACGGAGAAAACGCCGATTGAAGCTGCCCCTCGCCGGGATGCCGTAGCATTCACGGTCAACGAACGAGGATTTATCACCACTGGGCGAAGTGGTAGCTCCTACTTCGACGATATCTGGGAGTTTGAGCCCAACGAGGAAGAGGACGAAGATGATTAGTAAATTTTCTTACTTTGCCTGAAAATAGAGGAAAGAGTTGGCAAAACTATATTCTAAATATCGTTGGTTGTTTCATGGGTTAGTAATGGTGGTTACCTTCATTCCTCCCATCATTCTGATTAATAGTATTGGAGTAGCGTTCATGCAGTCAACTCGCATGTTTTTATTCGGTATAGTAACCATTCCCTTTTATCTGGTCAACATTGTCTGGCTAATTCCTATTTTTCTCAAACGGCGCAAGTATTGGCAGTACGTACTATGCATAGTAACTATCATCGTTATCTATCATTCTTTCATACAGCTCTTAAGCCCTGTTGGTGCTCGATCCTTAATAATCACCTCACAAGCAAATGAGTCAATTGAAATTCCGATGAATACCTTTGCTCCGGTTATTTCCTTCTTCTTAATGACGCTTACACTAGGAACCACCTTTGAAATGCTATTGGATTGGGAACGTCAAGGAAAAGTAATTGAGAAAACCGAAAAGGAAAAACTATCGGCCGAACTCTCATTTTTGAAAAGTCAGATTAATCCTCACTTCTTTTTTAATACCCTCAACAGTATTTATGCTTTGGCTGCTACCGATACCGAAATGACTCAGCGGGCCATTCTTCTGCTCTCTAACTTAATGCGATACATTTTGTACGAAAGTAATGTAGATAGAATTACACTGTCTAAGGAGATACAATTTTTACGCGACTATATTGATTTGCAGAAACTACGGTACGTCAAAACCAACGGTAAAGAAGTGAAATTTGAACATCGGGGAAGCACTAACGCCTTTAAAATTGAACCCCTTTTGCTCGTTACATTTGTAGAAAACGCGTTCAAGCACAGCCATAGCTACGAAACTAAGAGCGTAATTGATGTAACACTGGAAACCAAAGATCAAAGTGAATTGATATTTCGAGTTTCTAACACAGTGGGCGATTTTTCGGAGCAACTGGAGAAAGATGCAGGTATCGGACTGGAAAATGTGAAGCGAAGACTAGAATTACTTTACCCCGGACGCCACCAGTTAGCGATTGATAAAATCAACGGTTATTTCAATGTAGTTTTAACGCTAAGCAAATGAAATGTATCGCGATTGACGATGAGCCACTCGCCCTAAGCGTGATCGAGGATTACGTGAAGCGAGTACCCTATCTGGAACTGATTGGAGCCTACGAGAACCCTTTTGAGGCGTTGCCCGTCATCAATCAGCAGGCGATTGACATTGTCTTTATTGATATCAATATGCCCGGGCTGAATGGAATAGATTTGGTCAAATCCTTACAAAGTATCCCTCAAATCATCTTTACCACCGCCTACTCAGAATATGCTATTGAAGGCTTTGAACTGAATGCTACCGATTATCTACTCAAACCTTTTGGCTTTGATCGATTCTTAAAAGCTATTAACAAGGCAAACAATACCTCTACCAGATCTACTACCGCCTCTGTCTCGGATAGTAGTCCCTCAGACTTTATCTTTGTTCACTCAGAGCACCACATGATCAAAATATCATTAGCCGATATTCACTACATTGAAGGCTATAAGGAGTACGTAAAAATTCATACCAATGCTGATCGCCCCATTTTAACCATCCGCAGTCTGAAATCTTTGGCAGAACAACTGGGCACCTCGTTGTTCATCCGCATTCATAAATCCTACATCATCGCCATTCATAAAATTCAGGACATCCGAAACGGAAAGGTAAAAGTGAAAGACAAATACCTACCTATCGGCGAAAGCTACAAAGAGGTATTTAACGATGTGGTTTTGAAAGGCCGTATATAGGCTGTCGATGCTGTGTTGATAGGCCTTTTGTGTAAATGAAGTTTTCATTTATTAACCCTGTTCAAAAACCTCCCCATCAAAATGCCTGTATTTAGGCTTAGATGAAGTAAGTGGTATGACTTCGGTCACAATTTTTTTAACTACCTCAGATTCTTTATAAACCTTAAAATCGGTCATAGATTCAAACTCTCCGTACACCATGTATCCGTTTTTCACATGATGATCCCGAAACCAGGTATAAGCAATACATCCTTTCAGTTTCAGTGCATCATCACATACTTTTTGGATTGTTTTTTCAAAGGCGTCTGTATTTGATGGATTTACCGTTGTGGTTACATGAATGATTATCATTGATTAGGGGTGGTTTTAAGTTGCATAAAATTCACGAAAGCGGTGGTTAGAATCACCAATGCCACCAATATGATTCCAACAGCCGGAACAAGCCCTTCTACGATCAGGTGGGAAGCAATAGCTGAAATCAAATTGATGTAAAAACCAGCAAAAGCCCACTCCTTTAGTCTACTACTTACCGGAGCTACCAATACCATGATGCCTAGCACTTGAGCTAGCCCCAGAATTCTACCAAAGTATTCTGGGTAACCAAGCGTATTGAGACTTGCCACCATGTCAGGTAGCAACAGCAGATTTGATATTCCACCGAATCCGAACAGCACGACAAGTAAGCCTACTAAAATTTTGTAAATGATTTTTTTTCTTTCCATAGAACCAAAGTACTACTTTATCACTATATTTGATATAGTCCTATACTAAAGTATAGTTGAAAAGATAGCATGTTTTATGAGCAAGAAACAAGAATGCAAGGCGGCTATGCTACCCATTCTGGATGCGATGTATGTACTACAAGGAAAGTGGAAATTACCAATTATTCTTTCGCTCTCCTTCGAGCCAAAAGGCTTTGGAGAAATTGAAAAGGAGGTCTTAGGTATTACACCCCGAATGCTTTCTAAGGAGCTAAAGCACCTGCAAGAAAACTTTCTGGTGAATCGAAAAGTAATTGACTCAACTCCAGTTCGTATTGAATATTCTCTCACCAAACATGGCAAATCGCTCAAACCTGTTATCCTTGCCCTTAAAAATTGGGGTGAAAAGCATCGTAAGGTAGTATTTCTTAAAGAGGGTTAAGCCGGAAGCTTTACCGTTGCAGCTTCGTGGCTTTCAATACATCAGTCTTATCCGGCCTAACGATTAATCCCTTCGCTTTTAATATTTGTTAAAATAATTGGCCTGACTAATTGAGAACTTCATGCCTCAATTCTTAAATCAAAAAAATAGAATAAGCAGAAATACTTTAGAAAGTAGAGTCTCACGAAGCACAACCAAAGACGCTAAGGAACGATAACACAATAAAGTACCTATTTGTACTTGTTTTTTCGGCGCGGTACTTCGTCACGAAAAGCCTCTCATAGCTCGGCTATGCTCGGTTTCCGTTCCTCGTCCCGCACCAAAATCCCGGCGTTTAACTTAGATACTTTATTATCTCATCGTTCCTAAAAGTGTATAGCTTTACATTTTTTTATATTGTAATAACAAAAGAAACGCGCTTCTCTAAAAAGACTAAAGAAGTTTGGTTATTGACTATTCATTTCTCCGTTATCTGTCGTTTTTTAATGAGAATGAATGCTACTGCGGCTGAAACCCAAGCTAGCCCCGCACTGATGTACATAAGCTGATTAAACATATCGATAAATGATTGTTGAAAGGCTTGTTGCACCTTATCTCGCTTATCAATGGGAACTACTTTCGGAACTTGAGCATCGCCTAAGTTAGCAGCTTGTTGCATGATCGCTTCCCGATTGCTTTCACTTAGCAGCAATGAATCAACCGTAGGTTCCAAATAGTTAGTAAACAATACTACCGCCAATGCCCCCACCGTGGCGTTCGCAAATACATTGGCGGTTCGGGTCATCGCATTATTGATGCCTGACGCAGTTCCCGAATGCTGATCGGCTACCGATGCCATAACAGTAGTGGTGAGAGGTACAACGGTTAGGGACATACCCAGCCCGAATAATAGAATACCCGGAAAATACGTCGTCCAGAACTGCGAAGGGCCTTCAGTAAGCCCAACGGTGGAGAACCAAAAAAAACCAAACCCGGCTAATACTGAACCACTTACGAGTAGCCAACGGGAGCCGTAGCGATCTACCAAGCCTCCCACCCACCGAGCTAATGAAGCTAATAGTATAGTAAAGGGCAGCAGCGTCATACCCGCTTGCACCTGCCGATAGCCCTGCACTTGAACCAAATTCAAAGACAAAAACAGCATACCGATTGCCAGCCCTGCGTACAGCAAAAAAGTAAGCAAGTTAGCCCCGGTGAACGTTTGATCCTTAAATAAACTTAGTGGCACCATCGGATTACTTTTCACCTGCTCAATACGGACAAAGGCAACCAATAATATTGCACCTGTGGCCAATGTACCGTATACCTTCCAGTGGCTCCAGCCTAGCTCAGGAATCTCTAAGAAGCCAAAAGTAAGTAAGGCCAGCCCTAGTACTACAGTAATTGCTCCGGCATAGTCTAAGCGGTGATCCAGACTATCATTGGAGCTTTCCGGCACCTTACGATAAAGCACTACTAGCGAAGCTAACCCAATGGGCAAGTTAATAAAGAAGATTGCCCGCCACAGGCCGGCATCTCCTAAAGCCCCGCCAAGAATAGGTCCACCCACCGTAACCAGCGTAGTTGCTGCCGACCAAGTACCAATCGCTTTTCCTTTCTCCTGATGATGAAAAGTAGCTGAGATAATAGAGAGGCTACCCGGAATCATAAGCGCCCCACCGATCCCCTGTACCGCTCTTGCTCCAATTAGCCACTCTACCGTAGGGGCAAATCCACAGGCTACTGATCCTACCATAAATATGGCAATCCCGATCATAAAAATCTTTTTCCGTCCTAGCTTATCGCCCAACGTGCCCCCCACTAAAATTAAGGAGGCTAGCATTAGTAAATACGCGTTTAGTATCCAGAAAATATCCGTACCATTGGCTTGTAAGTTATTCTGCAATGAGGGTAAAATTACATTTAAGGCAGTGGAGTCAATAAAAGCCATACTGGATGCCAGAATGGTAGAGAAGAGAATCCACTTTCCAGCCGATGAGGAAAGTGTAATATCGGGGGTAGAAGTTGGTTCAGTCATTAGGCGATAAATTAGCGAAAAAACCGGAGGGGGCTTTGTAATTTTTGAATTAATAGCTATTGTTGGAACAACGACACGGAAAGAATGTATGGCGAAAAATAGTAGTGATCGAAACGGGGCGGCTTCTCACCAATTTATTAAACAAGAATACGGAGGTATTCCTGAGTTATTCTACTCTCATACTACCCAAGCTCCCTTTGAGCGGTGCATTTCTTGCGATCGGGCACTGCAAGCTCCTAATACCCAGTATCTGGTTGAGAAAGCATTCCGCAATTATCCCGATTTCAAAACTACGGATGTGATCTTTGAGTACGCCATGTGCCTAAGCTGTGCCGACCAAATGCGGAAAGAGCTGTCACTGTCTTCCCTCTCCCGCATCCAGGAGTTTTTTGAAAATCGAGTTGACTTTCACCTTCGTCGCGACCAATTGATGCAATCACATTCGCTTGATGCTCCGGCGTGGTTAGAAAACTGCCTAATCACCGGAAAGGCGCAACATACATTGGAGGAGTACCAGATTTACGGGCACTTTATGGATAACCGCTGCGTGTATTCGTTTTTGCCCTACATGATCGGTGGCCCTGCCGTAGATGAAATTACTAGCCTTCTTTCCGAAAAAACGTTGGGCGAGATCGATCGCTTTATTGACGAAAATTTTGGTTTACCACCCGAGCTTAAACAGCCAATTAGAGACAACCCTATTATCTTTGTCTGACCTCGCTTAGTTTGTTACGCCCTTTCTAACTTGATGCTATCTCCAGTCCGGCATTTGAGCGTGTTGATAAAGTAGCTGGCGATTATCACCGTTGAGATCCATAACCCAGACCGAAGCCGCGCGTGGATCATCATTAGGAGCATTCTCAAAGATAATCTTGGCTCCATCGGGAGAATAGCGAGGGCGAAGATCATTCGTCCCAGCCGGTTTGTTCACCGAAACATCCATCCACTCAATGCTATCCGGCGAAGCAGTAGTGGGTACCCGATAGATTCGGCTATCCAGTTGCCGACCTTCTAGGGATTGAAACTCGGAAGCATCGTAGGTGAAGAGTACCTCTTGCCCGTCTACGGAGAAGCTCGGACCGTGGAGCTGGCCCGGGTGATTAGCTACCAGCAAACGCATTGAATCTTCGGCGGGGGAGTAAAGGTAGATTTCTGCGTCATAAATACGGGTACCAATGGTTTGCAGCACAAATTGATTGCCCACTGCCGTCCAGTCCATCTCCCGAAAGTGACGATTGACCGGAGCTTGGGTCACCACCGTTAAACCACTACCATTGGCATTAATACGGTAGAGTTCATGATAATGGGCGTAGGCGAGCTGCCCTCCGTCGGGCGACCAGGTGTACCCAGTACCAATGTTATGAAATCCGGCTAAGGGCACCTGCGTGACCTGGGTAGGTGTACCATCTATCAGTGGGGTCATAAATAACTGGGTTTCTCCCTGCACGTTGGAAGCGAAAGCTACTTGCGACAAACGAGGATGTAACTGAGGTTGCACATCGCGGGCAGGTTGATTAGTGACTTGCACAATAGTGGTATCCGAACCATCCGAAGCATAAATCTCAGCGTTACCAGAAGTGTTAGAAACCCAAGCAATGCGTAGATTGGGGATGGGTTGAATAGTAAAACTACCTACTTCACTCTGGCTGCTCAACCCATTGGGATCGGTAGCAATTACCTGCCAGAAGTAGGTGGTGGCAAATTGCAAGTCACGTACTACCAGGGCTGTATCGGCTAGATTTTGAGCCACTACCGATTGACGTAAGTTGCTCTGCGAGGTAAAAAGTCGCACTTCGTAGTGCAGGCTATCCTCGTCCGGATCGGCACCTTGCCAAGTAAGGGTCAGCGTACGTGATAGGTCGCTAGCTTCGTTTTGCGGACTTACCAAGACAGGAGTGTTGGGGGCTCGGTTTTCTAGTTCAGTTAGCTCCGCTCGAATAGTGACCTCGGTAGCCGAGTCAGAGGTAACCAGAGCGGTAAGACTAGTGGTACGAATACCTTCGCCCCGCACCGTAATGGTGTAGGTATCAGCCGGAATACCCGCTATGCTGAAGCGTCCGGCAGAGTCGGTCAGGAGCTGATTGGTGGCGGGTTGCGTAGTGATATTGACATTAGGTAGTGGCAGGTCGTCCGCGGTCACGATGCCCTCTAGCGTACCTAGGGTGATGGGCGCGATGGTATCTTCGGTGCAGGCAGAAAGCCAGCTAAGTATACTAAGCCACAGGGTAAAAAAAAGTATGCGTTGCATAATTGACAGTTTGTTGGGGGTGGTAATAGAAAAGAATGGGGCGGCACGGAATCGTCTACACTAAGCTGGGTGCCCCATTCTACTTGTTACCCCCAACAAGTGCTATGAAAATTGTTTAAGGCTTAAAAGCCGTTCTCGATGATAACTTGCATGCTGCCTTGCTGATGAACTTGGTACTCCAGGCCGTTTCCGTATTCGCGCTGGATCAGCTCATTATTATCACCTTCTTGCAGCACCTGGTAGGTATTCTGGTTACCCACTATTTCTTGTACTAATCGATTATCGTTACCAAACTGACCGATATTCAGGCGGTTATCATTGCCTTGCACATGACCGTCGTAGGTATTACCATCGCCGACCTGCTGCACCGCTGCCTGGTTACTGTTACCCTGCTGGGTCAAGCTTAGCACATTATAGTGTCCGGTTTGTACCAAGGTGGCATACTGCTGGTTCTGATGGGGAACCGATCCTACCTGCTGGATAAACACTTCGTTGTACATTCCTGCCTGCTCAATATTAGCTCCGGGCAAGGTGATGACTTCGGAGGGAAAATTAACTATTTCTGGCTCTTCCGGTAAAGCGGGTGCTAAGTCCTGAGCGTAGCTCATCCCACTGCTCAGCAGTAATATAGCTAGTAGCTTGATTGTGTGATGTATCATGAGAAGTAGGTTAATAAATAGGCCGAGGTGAGGGTGGATACCCGAAGGAACCGCCCTCAACCCGACTTATTTCAAGTGAGGGATTAATTACCTTGGGTTACATCGGCGACATTACCGGTACCGATCTGATTGATAGTACTGATGTGGCCGTTTCCACTTTGGTCAACGTACGCCTCATTGTATTCGCCTTCCTGAAGCGTAGTAGAGGTTAACTCAAAACCGTCTTGTACTACATCCGATACATTGTACTCCCCGATTTGACTTTGGAACGAAATGTTATCGTAGCCAATCTGAAGAGCGTCAGCTTCATTGTAGTCACCTAGTTGCAGTTGTGTGATATCGTTATCGTAGCCATCTTGCTTAGCGTAGGCATCGTTTCCTTCGCCGTTTTGAGCTTGTACAATGCTATTACGCTCACCCATCTGCTCGGCGTAAGCCACGTTGCCTTCGCCGCCTTGTTGCTGCAAGCTGATGTTATCATCACCCGTTTGGTAGGCTTCGGCCTTCTGGTTATCACCGCGGGATAGTGAGAATGGATCTAAATTCTCTAAGTCAGCCACTTGATCAGCGGAAAGTTCGCCTATTTGCTGCTGAATAGCACTGTTTCGGTTACCAATCTGCTCAATGTATACTTCGGAGTTGTTAGCAATTTGCTGCTGAACAGCAGAGTTTTCGTCACCTGTTTGACTCACGTAAGCAGTATTGAAATCACCCGCTTGTTGGGTCAGGGCTGAGTTCTCGTCGCCTTCCTGGTATTGCTCCGCCAAGTTACCATCTACGAAGTTAGTAGCACTTCCCTGATTGATGGTGGCTTCGTTGTAGTCGCCGTACTGCTCCTGATCGGCTAGGTTATCATCACCGTACTGTCGGGCATCAGCCATATTGTAATCACCTTCCTGGTACTGATCGGCTACGTTATCTTCACCGGCTTGGAAGATGAAAGCGTCGTTTTCATCACCTTCCTGGTACTGAATGGCTTCACTATCTTCCGAAGAGCTACCATCCACTCCTTGCTTAATGGTGGCGATGTTATTATCACCGTACTGATCTTGCTCAGCACTGTTGCCTTCGGCGTAGCCACTCTCAACACCTTGATCGATGAGCGCCTCATTATCCCTGCCTTCTTGGTACTGATCGGCTACGTTATCGCGGGCTTCACCGCCTTGGTCAGCTTGGTTGATGTCAGCATCGTTTCCTTCGCCGTACTGCTCCTGCATCGCTACGTTGTCGTAGGCTTGACCATTATTATCACCCTGATCGATAAGAGCATCATTGTTATCCCCTTCTTGGTACTGAGTAGCCTCGTTACCTTCCGCGTACCCTCCATCATCGCCTTGCTCTATGCGAGCAGAGTTGTCGTCTCCTTCTTGGGTTTGGGTAGCTACGTTATCGTAGGCTTCGCCATTATCATCACCTTGAAAAATGTCAGCATTATTGTTTTTGCCATCCTGGTACTGAGTAGCTTCATTATCTTCAGCGTAGCCACCTTCATCACCTTGCTCAATATCAGCATCGTTTTCTTCGCCGTACTGTTGTTGAGTAGCCTCATTATCTCTGGCTATTCCACCTTGATCGCCTTGCTCAATATCCGCTTCATTGTAATCGCCGTACTGCTCTTGGGTAGCTACGTTATCATACGCTTCTCCTCCTGCGTTATCGCCTTGCTCAATCATTGCTTGGTTGTAATCCCCTTCTTGGGTTTGGGTAGCTACATTGTTGTAGGCTTCGCCATCGTAAGATCCTTGCTCCACAAACGCTTCGTTGTAATCACCCTCTTGCGTTTGCGTTGCTTCGTTCTCTTCGGCATAGCCTCCGTAAACTCCTTGATCGATAGTAGCTTCGTTCTCATCACCGGGTTGGCTCTGCGTAGCTACGTTTCGGTAGGCTTCACCATCTTCAATCCCCTGGTTAACCGTTGCTTCGTTTTTGTCGCCTTCCTGAATTTGAGTGGCTTCGTTGCCTTCAGCGTAACCACCTTCGTCACCTTGAACGATGAGCGCGTTATTGTTGTCGCCATATTGCTGCTGAGTAGCTACGTTATCTTCGGCCCGATCACCACCGTTGCCCTGGTCAACTTGGGCGTAGTTTTCGTCGCCGTATTGCTCTTGGGTTGCCACATTGTCGTAGGCTTCGCCACCAACACCATTACCTTGGTCAATCAGTGCTTCGTTAAAATCACCTTCTTGGTATTGAGTGGCCTCATTGCCTTCGGCGTAGCCAAAGTCATCACCCTGGTTAATTTCGGCTGAGTTTTCATCTCCGGGTTGGCTTTGGGTAGCTACATTATCATAGGCTTCACCACCATCAACGCCTTGGTCAATAGACGCATCGTTATAATCGCCCTCCTGGATTTGGGTAGCTTCATTGCCTTCACCAAAACCATCGTCCTCACCTTGGTCGATAAAGGCTTCGTTATAGTCACCTTCCTGCACTTGCGTGGCTATGTTATTGTAGGCTTCGCCAGCGTCATCGCCCTGATCAATAACCGCTCTATTGTAATCTCCTCCTTGAGTTTGGGTAGCTTCATTGTCTCTAGCGATACCTTCTTCATCACCCTGCTCAATGTCCGCAGAGTTTTCTTCCCCGGTTTGAGTCTGCGTAGCTACGTTATCGTAGGCTTCACCGCCATCATCGCCCTGATCGATCCGCGCCTCGTTTTTATCAGCTTCCTGTGTTTGGGTAGCGATATTGCCTTCGGCGTATCCGTCTCTAGTCCCTTGATCAATGTCAGCGGAGTTTTCGTCACCTTTCTGAGTCTGGGTAGCCACATTTTCGTAGGCCTCACCACCTTCGGTACCCTGATCGATAAGAGCTTCGTTGTTCTTGCCAACTTGGGTTTGCACCGCCTCGTTGAAATTAGCCGTTCCGCCAATTCCCTGAAGAATGGTCGCAGCATTGGTAGCTCCCTCCTGAACAACGACCCCGGAGTTTTCTTCGCCCTTCTGTTGGACGTCACTCTGGTTTTCTTGAGCCAAACTGACTCCGGTGGCCAGCCCACCGATCATTAAACTTGCGATTAACTTTTTCATGATTGTTTAAGAAATTAATTGGTTATAAAATGGTTGAATGAAAACATGATAAAACAGGAGGTTACCGTCCCAGGTAGAGTTGTACACCCAGGTTAGCTCCCCAGTAAAAGTCATTGCGTCGACCCTGGACCACCTGATCCAACTCATCGCTGAACAGGTAGCGGTTGTTAAAAGCAATCTGAATCCCCACTTGGTCATTGAGTAGGTACTCAAACCCGAGTTCGTAGACTGCGTGAGGATGGTAATTGCTCAGTACATCCGACAGATTGCCGGTATCCTCGCTGGTTAAGCCCAAGCCCATTCGTAGAAAAGGCGAGTAACGATAGCGTGGCAGTACCCAAAACTGGGTGCTAATTTCGCCGTAATAAAAATCTGATTGATAAGCTTCTTCCGTCGCTAAGGTACCTCGACCACCCGACAGGTTCAATGCAAAGGCAGTGCTGGCCTGCCACTGTATACCGCCCTCCACAGCGGGTTTGATAGTTGGCCTACGGAAGTCACCGCCGTAGCGCAGCACACCACCCCCTAAGCCCAGACTGACTGCCCCGCGTCGCTCTTGCTGCTGGCCACCCAGCGCATCCACCGATTGATTTTCTTCCTTCTCAGCTAGGTAACGCTGAATGGCCGGATGGTTACGTTCTTCTTCGTATTGCAAATTCCAGAGTCCATCCAGTACGCCCTCAATAACTAGGCCTTCTACAGCCTTTTCAATGGCTTCCCGCACGGCCAGTTCCCCCGGCTCGTTGTAGGTGAACCCAGTCTCTGTTTCTAGCAATCGCTGAAAGCTCACAAAACGAAACAAGCCCACATCTACTTTTTGGGATAGCACGGTTTTGGATGTATACACCGTCTTAAGGATGCGTCCCGTTTGGGTAGATGTAGCTCGCAGATAGACCGTCACCCGATCCTGACGGTACTGCCCCGAAGCTCCCGCCCCAAAGTAGCGCAGTCCTGCTCCACCCGTGAGCACATTGGCATCGTAAGAAACAATACCTCCTTCCAACAAAATCCCGGCAAAGAGCAAGGGAGATAGGTCGGGTTCCTGACTACCGTTCTTCTGAGAGAAGTTATCCCGACTGGAGCGAATGATCTTTCTTTCGTTGAGTAGATTGGACAGACCTTCCCGCTCAATGGGTACAAACCAACCCGATTCTTCCAAAGCCCGTAGCAGGATTGAGGTTGTCCCCTGGGTGATGGCGGTAGAATAGCTAATTCCGTTGCTGGCATCTTTGTACTGCCCGGTCTGATCGCGAAACTTGTATACTGCCGCCGTAACGGGTTGTTGCGGAGATGGTAAGCTAGTCAGATGCTGGTACTGGGGTGTTTCCGCGCCCAACCGAGCCGGTGCGGTAGACAACGGCTGACGAAAGTAAGGAGCACACGCTGTGGACAGCAAGGCCACAACGAGCCCAATTTGTATTAAATGAGTAATGCTTTTCATGGGGGTAAATTTTAGTCCACGGTCAATGGTCGATAGTAATCAGAATTACAGGTTACTCTTCGCGGATCATTGAACCGTTGACTGTTGACCGTCGACTATGGACTAATGTCAAAATTCGGGCACAGTAACAGTGGTTTGATCTCCGGTAGAGGTATCCAGGATGGTGATGCTCACGCCATCGGCTCCTTCAAAGACTTCAATCTGGAAGATACCTACTTCAAAGACTCCTTCTTCCAACCCTTCCTCGCCAAATTGATCGCCGACCAGCGAGCGAGACAGATCGCTAAGCAGGCGACGGTTAAGATCCTGCTGAAAGTCCTCGAGTGGATCACGTTCTTGCCGACCCAATGCAGCATCCGGGTCTTCAAAACCGTTCTGAGCCGTTGCCGAGCTAAGCAGCCACTGGTAGTTGAAGGTATCGCCCCCGAAAGCTGGATTTGTGGGGCGATAAACAAAATCTTGAGCCTGACTTGAAAGTACATTGAGTACTAGTGTCGTAATAAGGAATACAAAGGTTTTCATGGTTGGGGGTGGTTGATGGTTAATGAATGATGACTAATGATGGATGATTAGTGAATGATGGTTAATGGGTTTAATAAATACCGGTGCCTTGTTGGTCTTCTTCGTAGAGTTGCTGGGTAAGCCGCTGCTGATCGTTCACGTGTCGCTGGGTGAGGGAGACGGCCAGATCCGCACTGGCTTCCAGTTGGTCGTAACGGGGCTGAAGTATCCGTTGAAAAACGGTGGTCTCGTTGACCTTAACCACCACCAGCGTGCCAAAGCCCGGGGCGGGTAGTTCTTCAATTCGCACTTCGTAGCCACTGGCTGACGGGGGCGCCACCCAGCGTTGGTAGAACAAGTCGTAGAAATCTACCCCGATCTTGGTAAGCGTCTCACTAATGATCAGCCCATCGATTTCCATTGTGGGGTCACGCAATTCGTTAGCTTCAGCCTGTTCTTTTATTGCCCGCACCGCTCGTAGCATTAAAGTATTCTGCTCGGCTAAAGAATCAGCTTTTGACGGTAAGGATTGACTTACTGCTGCCACAAAGCACCCGGTAAGGGCTAACAGAGTGAAGAGAAGCCCAATCGCTAGTATGACTAGCCTCAAACGTATAGTAGGTTTGGCGTGCATTCCGCGTTAGTTATATTGGTTTTGAGATACGGAAGTAACGCCCCGATAAAAAGAGTCCGGCTAGCGGTTGCTTTATGGAGTAATTAAATTGCCATTGAGCAACTGACCGGTATTGGCTTTTAAACAGCGTAGGTTCGGTCCATACTGGGGGCAAATATGCTTCTTGATTTTTCATGGGTTTCCGGTTTACTTCATTATTCGTTTAGACATAGGTCATACATCTTCCATTAACCCAAGAGCACTTGACTTTTGGGTTTCTAGATTAAGTTTATCTGCGGGGTTAAGCGTAAGCCCTGTATCGCAGAATTAATAAATGAGGTAGGTAGAAAGTAAAAGCTATTTTAGCGACCAATAGCAAATAAGCGGTAAATAACCCGACATCCTCTAGAACAGAAATGAAAAAATTCATGATGAACTTTTGTCAGATCGAGGAATACGGTGCGTACAAAAGAGGTGGCATTCAGTAGGCTTAATGTCCATTGAATAGCCAAATTGGGTTTAGAGAAATTTGGGTTCATACTTATGGGGGTATTAATTGTGGTTGATAATAACTACTAAAACGTTGTTTACTGTTACAATACAAATATAAAACACTAAGAGGCTTTCGTTATGAAAAAAATCCGGCGAATTGTATGATATTTCCGACATGAAAACGAGATAAATCCGACACGACTATAACATTTCCGACATTAAACACTTTCCTGAACCAGGGAAGAAGGAGTTACGCCAAACTCTTTTTTGAAGCATTTAGAAAAATAGGAGGCATCCGAAAAACCCGTTTGAAAAGCAATTTCAACGATGTTACATTCATTGCTGATAATCAGTTCTTTAGCCCGGTGCAAGCGTACAGATCGGATCAGTTGATTGGGAGACTTATTGGTAGTAGATTTAAGTTTACGCTGTAATTGTCGTTCGCTAATACCAATTTCCTCACATAGTATATCTACTCCAAAGAGTTCATTACTCAAATGATTGTCGATGGTTTGCAGCACGTTCTCCAGCAAAGAACCATTTTTCAAAAGCTTCTCGTGATTAGGACGATCCAATTGTTCATTCGATCTTAAACGATCTTTTACCATCAGTAAAGTAAGCGACTCACCCGATGTAGGCTCAAAAATTGTTTTATAGGGCGTGAAGCTCAATCCTGCTCCCGATAATAAGTGCTTAATGGTCTGGGTGATAATCACTTGGTCAGGCTTCGTTTCCGTTAGTATTGCCTCTACAATATTTCTGGCTTCCGTGCTGATAGGATGAGCCCCATCCACCACACATTCTTTAATATGAACTCCGATAGCCAGTTGGGCGTCCAGTTGTTGAGAGGTCGCCAGTAAATCAGTGCTACAGTGTACAGCTTTACTAGGGCCTTCAAAAGTTGCGATAAAGGCTCGGTGATTATAGTGAACAATCTTTCCTCCGTAGCGCGCGGTGAATTGTTCTAGGAAATCCTTATTGTCAGTATTCGTAGACCCAAACGGTATGACACGAGCGGCTACAATAGTGAAAAGCTGTTTTTCGTAATTCATTGGTGGTTGCACGTTTAGTACAAAAGCTTTAATTTCTTCCAATACCTCCTGGGTGTTACCCGCCCAAAACAGATGGTCGTCACCTTCAAACTCTACGAACTTGGCTCCCTCAATACGTTCAGCAATAAACCGGCCCTCTTCAATTTTCACATCAATATCGTAGGTGCGCTGCATGAGCAAGGTAGGCACTTTGATAGAGTCTAGAATATCAATAATATCAACTTGAGTATTCATTTTGGTAAGAACCATCGCCGCACTAGGGCTGGCTCCCGAACGGAAATAGTTTGCTAGCCAATCCATAAATGCTGGGTCATCAGCTTTAGAAGGAGCTAGTGAAGCTAAGTTCATATCCCCGCTTCCCCAGCTATTTTCAATCATATCGTAAACTTCTTGCCGCTCTTCATCCGTAGGCGCCCACGGATAATTAGGGGAGTATCTGCGCTTAGCAAACGCACCAAATGCAATCAAGGAAATGGTTCGATTAGGGTACGTCGCGGCAAATAGCGCCGAGACCGATCCACCTTCAGAGTGCCCGAATAAGACCGCTTTCTCGGAACCTACCGCATCCATCACCGCACGGATGTCGTCCATTCGTTCTTCCAGTGTTGAAAGCTCCACCACTCGGTCAGAAAGCCCGGTTCCTCGCTTATCGAATAAGATAACTCGAGCTATTTTCCCTAGTTCCTGTAGAAAATCTACCAACTCCGGGCAAGCCCACATCCAGTCAATATTAGACACCCAGCCGGGAATGTAAACCAAGTCGATGGGTCCCGAGCCGAAGACTTGATAGGCAATGTTAATACGGTCGCTTTTCGTGTATTGAGTAATAGGTTTCATAAAATTCTTGATTAACTATTCTGGCTTTACAGAGATGCTTATGAGTATTTATTACCTTTAGTAAAGATACAGAAGCTCGACCAGCCTCGTTTAAAAATCGGGTAGATATGAGGTGAACACCGCAATTTCAGCAAGTAGACAAAAAGTATACAACCGCGAATTTCAGCCGTTTTATGGACATTTTGAGCAATAGACGGCTAGTCGTATGCGTAAAAAAGGTGGATTTTTCTTTGCATTGTTACGTAATTTTTATCTCAAAGATCAGTGAGAATAAAGTGAAAACACGTAGTTTGCGCTAGCCTTTTAGAAGACCATTCCTAAAATGCTGACGGGCACAGGTAGTCAACACTAACTTTATTACACTTAGCTACTTTTTTATGAAATCCATCAATACCCACCGAAGATCCTTTATAAAAACCGGATTAGCCGCAGGTGCTAGTGTACCGTTTCTATCTGTAAAAAAGACGAATTCCCCTTCATCTACCTCGACAGATTATACCGAATTAGATAAGGCATTAGCCCAGCCCGTTTTAAGGCGAGAGTTTTTTCCCGACCCAGTAATAATTGAACATTGTGAATTGCTACACCACAATGGTAACTATATGGTACGGGTACGCTCTGCCGACGGTGCTGAGGGCTACTGCGTGGGTCATAACATCCGGATGCCCCACCTCTACCCTATTCAACTGATGCTGGTCAACCCCTACTTTGTTGGTAAAGATGCCCGTGACCTAGATCAACTGATTGAGGGAGTGTTTATGTACAAAAACAACTATAAGTATCAGGGCTACACGCTCTGGATTCCAGTGGCAACGGTAGAAATGGCTATTCTGGATATGTTAGGACGCATTGCCCAAAAGAGTATGGGACAACTAATTGGCGATATTCATAATGCGGAAATTGCGATTTACCGAGCCAATAATAACCGAGGGAAATCGGCGGAGGAAAGTATTGAAAGCATCAAAGAACTCCAGGCCGAGACTAACGCTAAAGCAGTGAAGTTCAAGATCGGCGGTAGGCGCAGTAACCCCGAAATGCCTGCCGGACGTACCGAACGCCTTATTCCCCTAATGCGCGAAGCTTTTGGCGATGATATGACAATTTATGCCGACTGCAACGGTAGCTATGGTGCTCCCGAAGCCATCCGCATTGGCAAACTATTGCAAGCACACCGTATTGACCTGTTTGAGCAACCGGTACCTACCGACTGGTACGAAGACTGGAAACGTACGGCTGATGCTTTGGAAATACCTATTGCCTCGGGCGGAGGAGAAGTAAGTCTACGAAATTTTCGTTGGCTAATTGGTAACGAAGCCGTGCAGATGGTGCAGCAAGATTTATTCTATTTTGGTGGCATGATTCGTTGTATGAAAGTAGCCCGCATGGCGGCAACTAAAGGATACTCCTGCGTGCCTCATATTTCGGGTACTGGATTGGGCTACGTTTATATGATGCAGTTTGTCTCGGCACTACCCAACGCGGGCCCCTACCACGAATTTAAGGGGCTGAGTACTGATGTGCCCTTTGAGTGTAAAACCTCCTCACTCAAACCCGAAGACGGCATTCTACACCTACCCACCGGTATAGGTAGCGGAGTGGAGATTGACCCCGCTTTTATTGCCCAGCACAAAGTAATGAAAGTCTAAGTGGGTACATATGTTCAATTAAATATGGTGAGAGTCAAGAAGACTACTCTTGAGCACAGGCAGTATGTGGTTGGTTTGCCTGCTGAGTTGATAGCTGTTTTACTTGCTGCTGTAGCTGCTGAATTAACTGCTGTTGTTCTTTTAGCATGTTTTGTTGCTCTTGAATAGCGTTAATCAACATAAAATCAAAGGCACTAGGGTCAACAGTCAAATAATCATCCATCCCCTCTTGCTTTACCGTATTTACCATAAAGGGAGCTATTTGCTGTAATTCTTGAGCAATGACACCGACATTTCTTTCCCCCTCTTGGGTGTTTGCCAAGCCATTATATTCAAAAGATACAGGATTAACTTGCGTGATTGTCTCTAATCCGTAGGAAAATGGCTGAATGTTTCGCTTGAGTTTCCGATCGGAGCATACGGCCCAACTTCCTCCTCCTTGCGTTTTACAAGCCGTGCCAGCTACATAGAGTTTGTGTTGCGATTGTTCAGTATCTACTCCAAGCGTCACCGTACCACCATCAGAGGCCAAAAATACCCGACTATCATTTCCATCGGTAGCTGCTTTGAAACGAGCGACCTTTTTATCGGCTGGGCCTGCAATCTGAAAGTGTTTATTTCCCGATGAAGATTTAAGGGTGAGATAAGCACTAGTACCAGAACCCTCCTGGATGAATGACCAAGCGCGGGCAGTATTTAGTTGTAGGATGGTAGACCCACTCGTACCTGATCCGTTGATCTGAAGATAATCCCCAACTTCGGTTCGGTCTCCATCAGTAGCCTGTACGATTACTTCAGGAGTAGTCAGTTGGGCTTGAGCGGTTAAGTAATATACGATGGCTATAATTGTTTTCTCGTTGATCTGGTGTTGTCCTGCCAATAGCCAATGCCAAATGAATATTTACGATGTGGTTCCGAATGCTCATAGTATCCCTACTGGGGATACGGCATGGATTCAGCTAGAAGGCACTTCTCAAGCAGGAGTAGATTATCTGCTCTACCGAAATGGCAGTGCAACCGGACAAACCCTCTCGGGTACCAATACTCCTACTATTCAATTTGGGGCAACCCAGCCAGGGGCTTATACAATTATGGCTGAGCAAGGGGCTTGTCAGCAGCCGATGCAAGGAACAAGCCAGGTATCATTCAATGCCACCTCCTGTGGCTGTAGCCAAAGTATTGGTATCTTTCCCCCTTCAGGAGAGGTTTGTAGTGGGGACTCGGTAGAGGTGGGTATCCAAGGTGGCCTTTCTACGGGTACATATACACTGTTTTTGAACGGTAATCAAATTCGTACTGCCACCGTAACTA
The DNA here is from genome assembly GCF_030506325.1 of Tunicatimonas pelagia. NCBI lineage: Bacteria > Pseudomonadati > Bacteroidota > Cytophagia > Cytophagales > Catalimonadaceae > Tunicatimonas > Tunicatimonas pelagia. The sequence goes on from NZ_CP120683.1 coordinate 6,981,218, forward strand.
ATTGCAACCAGGGTTTTTTAGGCTGGCAAGTAGCCAATCCGGGCACTTACACCGTGACGGGCCCTTGCCTGGTAAGTGGCCAGTCAGTGATTACCCAAAAGACCACGGGCTGCAATACCGATCCTTCCTGCCCTACCACGAGTATTGCGTGGGATGCCGTCGAACGAGGTTTTCTACCGGACGATATCTGTGAGGGTAGCCTCACCCTAGAAGCGACCAATAACGAAACTGGAAATTGGTATTACCGGGCTTTTGGCAGTAACGAATCAGAACGCACCTTACTAGCGACCGGAACTAACTCTATCACCATTAATGATAACCGTTCCGGTCATTATTACTTCCAGACCTCGGCGAGTTGCCCCGAGTCGTCCATTCCCCTGACCTTCAAGCCCGCGATGAGTGGCCTCGCGATTACGGGGGATACATTTCGTTGCCAGAACAGTGGGACAACGCAGTACGTAGCCAAGGGCAATAATGTAGATGCTTTTACCTGGAATGTGACCGGGGCCAATACAGATGACTATGCCATCAGCATTGTCAGCCGAGCCGACTCTAGTGTGGCTACCGTTAGCTGGGATGCTAACTATACCGGTACTGCCCAAGTACAAGCAACCGCCTTTGGCTGCGGGGCTACCCAAAATACCTTATCGGTGAGCGTAACCACTCAAGCTTTACCTGTGGCGACTATCACCCCCATGGGTTCCACAGTGATTCCCTTAGGCAGTGATATACTGACCCTAGAAGCCAATGCTGGGACAGGGCTTTCCTACCAGTGGCTGGTGAATGGCGTGTCCCTACCGGGGGAAACCAACCGGATGTTCAATGCCTTTGGACCCGGGAATTATCAGGTGGATGTAACCCTGAATGGTTGTACTGCCCGCTCAGCAGTGACTACAATCACCCAAGAAAATAACCATAACTACGTCATTACCCGCGTATTACGGGTAGAAGATGATGGAATGGGCAGTCCGATTGAAGAAAATAGCTTGTACGTTCTGTCATCAGATCAGAAAAACGAGTCCATTTCCTACTTAGACGGGCTAGGCCGCCCGATACAGGACGTGCTCTGGCAAGCTAGCCCCCAAGTGACCGATCAGGTCGCTCCCCGCACCTACGATAGTAGAGGTCGGGAATTTCAGCAGTACTTGCCTTATGTAGGGGGTAGCAATGGCTACTTTCAGGACAATGGCACCACCCAAGCTATCAACTACTACAATAGTGGCAGCAATGCGGCAAAAGGCGTGGTGCAAGATGCCACCCCCTACGGGGCTACCGTATTTGAAGCCTCGCCTCTATCGCGCCCAGTGCAGCAAGGAGCCCCGGGTACGAACTTTCAGCCCGGAACCGGGCAAGCGATGGGCTATCAGTACCCCGTTAATACCGCAGGGGAAGTCAAGCGATGGCTGCTCAATGATAGTGAGTTGCCCTATCAGCAGGGAACCTATCCGGCCGGAAGGTTATCCGTCAATGAGCAAAGTGATGAAGATGGCAGGGTGACTAGAACCTATACTGATCGTTTGGGTCGTACTGTCCTGAGCCGGGTGGTGCTGGATGGGGGCACCAACAGCTTTCAAGATACCTATTATGTCTATGACGCGGTCAACCGCCTGCGCTATGTCTTGCCCCCAGAGGGCAGTGATAACTATATCGGAAGCGCAGGTACCCCGAGTGCGGCAGATAGTACGCTATTGAACCAGTGGGCCTTTCAGTACGACTATGATGAGCGTAACAACATAACCCGCAAGCGTGTGCCCGGATCAGGCTGGCACTATATGATCTACGATAGTCGTGACCGGGTAATCTTATCCCAGGATGGACGGCAGCGTGAGCAAGATGAATGGAGTTTCACCCACTACGATGCCCTGAACCGTCCCATTGTGGAAGGCCTCTACTACAGTAACCAGAGCCTCTCCCAGATGCAAGCGACGGTCGCTACGTTTCTTGCCAGTAACGAAAACAACGGCAAGGAACTGTCCGAAGAGGATGCCCGCTACCGCTTGCACGGCAATCCCAGTTTAACCCTCAATAACTACGAAGGGCAGCACCTCATTACTGCTACGACCAGTATCACGCTGACCGAAGGGTTTTCCATCAAGAATTTCTCTGATGAAACCGTGACACTCACCATTGCCCCTGCCCCCACGGTGGTGAATAACCCCACCTTTCCACCGTTGGATGAAAGTCAGCCGTTGCAGCTCCACTACTACGATGACCATGACTTTGACGGGGATGCTTCGCCCGATGTCAGTTATGATGCGAGCGAGCTCACCGCCCAGCAGGTGGATCTGTTTCCTGTCCTGACGGGTAAGCTTACTGGTACTAAAACGAAAGTACTGACCTCCGGACTATGGCTGACCGAAGCCATGTTCTACGATGACAAAGGACGGGTGGTACAGACCCAGCGGGAAAACTCTATCGGCGGACAAGATATCGTTACTACCCAGTATTCGTTTCATGGTTTGGTGCTAGGGGAATGGCATCGCCAGACCAGTGATGGCCGTCACGGCAGCGAAGATAAGACGGTGCATACCCGCAACGAGTACGACCAAGCCGATCGCCTAACGGCTACGTACCAAACCATCGATGCAAATGATACGCTTTTGCTGGCGAGCTACGCCTACAATGAGATCGGGGAGCTGATCGATAAGCGACTACACGAAGAAAGTGCCAATCAGTATTTGCAATCAGTAGATTTTCGCTACGGCATTCGGGGCTGGCTGACTAGTATCAATGGGGATCGTTTGAGCACTACTGAGCAGCAGGCCACGGGAATTGTGAACGCGACTAGTGCCGATGATTTGTTTGCCCAGGCCTTGGACTACGATAATACCGTGGCCGGACTCACCACCAGCCCCGCGTTTAATGGTAACATCAGTGCCATTCGCTGGCAGGCTTCGGGGCAAGTCAATCCTTCCGCCTACGTGTACGGATATGACTCGGCCAATCGGTTGACCACCGGTAACTACTTTGCGGGCAGTGGCACCGCTTGGCAGGCATCCGGCAATTTTGATGTCTCAAACCTGGCCTACGATAAGAACGGTAACATCACCGCTTTGCGCCGTAATGCCGCCGATGGCAGTACGATGGATGATTTGGTGTATGGCTACGGCACAGGTAACAACCGCAGCAACCAGCTGGTGAGTGTAGAAGATGCTGGCGTGGATACGCTGGGCTTTATGGATGGCAGCACAGTGGCAATAGAGTACCTCTACGACGGCAGTGGGAATTTGACCCAGGACTTGAACAAGTCCCTGGATAGTATTGGCTACAACCACTTGAATTTGCCCGAGCTGGTACGCTTTAGCTCAGGTAACCAGATCCGCTACTACTATGATGCCCAGGGCACTAAGCTTCAGCAGGAAGTAAGCAATGCAGGTACTACCACTGAGACCGATTATGTGGCCGGGCGGCAGTACAAGAATGGCCAATTAGACCTATTGATGCACGCCGAAGGGCGGACGGTGTTTGAGGGGGCTAGCTTCACCCAGCACTACGATCTCAAAGACCATCTGGGCAATGTACGGCTGACCTTTGCCGCCGAACAAACCCAGGCCAGTATGAGTGCCAGTATGGAAACAGGCGGGAACAGTCCGGCGCTGGAAGAGCAGTACTTTGACAACATCGCCGAAACAAGGCAAACGCTGGAATTTCATAATGCGACCCAGCCCAACACCGATGAACCACAGCCCAATAAAGTAGCGACCTTAAATGCGGCCAACGGTAGAACCCAAGGCCCTACGCTGAAGCAAGTCGTCCACCGAGGGGATAGCATCCATCTGGAAGTGAAAGCCAGTTACGAAGAGCACAGCAAAAAGAAAGTGCAAGCGAATGGTATCCTTGCTTCGATAACCAGTTTGTTTAACCCCTCCATGGCCGGTTATGAAGCCGTAGGAGCTACGGAGACCCTGAATGAAGCCTTAGCGGGAACAACGCTGCTCAACCGCGATAAAACGGGCGTACCCAAAGCCTATCTGAACTATGTGGTGCTGAATGAGGATCAAGTTATTGTCGACCAGGGCTTTGTTCCGGTCAGTGAAGCAGCCAAGATTGAAAAAGGGAAGAAGGTGAAAGGTAAAGGGTTGAAGGGGGCGAGCGGAAGAGATAGCGTGCAGCATGAGACCTTAGTGGTAGATTTGGCCATTGCCGAAGATGGGTATTTGTATACCTACGTTTCTAACGAGAGTAACTGGGATGTGGATGTACACTTCGATCAGATGACGATGAGCATGAGTTCGTCTCAGCCTACCGTGGTACAGGTGAACGATTACTACCCGTTTGGACTTACCCATACGCAGCCATTGAGCAATCCGACCAATAAATATCTGTTTCAGGGCGCGGAATTGACCGATGATCTTGGGTTAGGGTGGTATGATTTCGGATTACGCAACAATTACAGGGCGGACTTAGGTCGGTGGGGCAGCATTGATCCGGCAGCAGATGCTTATTATAGTCACTCTGCTTACCACTTTGGGGGAAACAATCCGATCAGTGCTTTTGAGATTAACGGTGCTATGTACGACGATGGGGGTAGTGGTTTAGGGATGAGTCCGTTTGATATGAACCAACAGGGGATTGATCCTTACGCCAGTCGGTTTCCGTTCTTAGGGCAGCCTCGTGACTATATTGCTGGTGGTGCATCTAGCAGCAATGGAGATAGGCCAAACCCGGTAGGAGTTGGATCGGGTAGTGCCTATGCTACCAGATTGGCAGGAAATGATCCATACAATAGTCAACTATCCAGAGGGTCACACCCATATTATAACTCTAAAAATACTACTGGTGCTTCATTGATAGCATTAGGGCTAATGTCTACAGGTGTAGCTTTAGAAGCTAGTGAGGCAGGTTCTAATCATATATCCAGTTTTTTCAACAACAAAGCCAACTACAACCTTGGCTTGAGTCGACAAGGAAGATTTGGTTTTCGTTTAATTCCCGCACTTAAAGGGGGCGGTTATACTTTGCTAGGAAATTTCGCCTCTGAGGCTTCCTCTCTTTTTAAAGCCGGAGGCTTTTTTGTAAATAGTGTGGGTGTATCGATTAGTGCATTTGAGCTAGTTGATGCTATCGATAGAGGTGATTTAGGGGGTGGTACGAAAGCCGCATATGACTTGGGTGCTGGATCAGTCGGCTTTTTTGGCGTTCCAGGTTTGATTTTTTCATCTTCTTATTTTATTATGAGCAATTATGTCTTTACACCAAAAAAGATTAAGGAGATGCATAACAGTTATTGGGAAAAAAGGGCAAGAGGGAGAGGAGTGCATAGAAGACCAAATTACCCAAAGAAAAATCGTAGGTAAACCCTTAAAATTTTTATTGATTTACGGCTGCTTTAATTATAGATATCCGGTAGCAAACAGGAAGTAGAAATTCATCCTACGACTAAACGTTTATGAACTGTTAACCGAAATAGTAAATTATTATTTATTCTCAGTAATGTTTTATGTATAGGGCTTACAGGTACGCATTCTTTAAATTCTATGACTGGTTTTACAACCTTAATGACGGTAGGGACTTACCGCAGTTGAGGGCTGCTGGTCTACTTTCTATTCTGACTGCCTGTAATTTACATAGCTTACTAACTATAGTAGAAGTAATCTTTGGTATTGAGGGTGTAATAACAGGCTTTGCTAGTGGTTCAAAATTAAAAATAGCTTATATCGTCGTTCCCTATTTCCTGATTCACCATTTACTTCTGTTCAATAATGGGTACTATAAAACTATTATCAAGGAGTTTCAAAATGAAAGCGACAGAAAAAAGAGAAAAGGAAACATAAAGATCATCACGTATATTTTTGCTACTATAGTTATATTCGTCTCATTTGCCGTTATCTGGTAGTTAGGTGTATGTAAAAATTGTGTAGCAATTCCATTGTAGTAATACGGCACTCCCAAAGCTTACCTGAACTACCTACTCTTTGATGAAAATCATGTCCTGATTGACCAGGGCTTCTAACAGGTCAGTAGAGAAGCGGAAGTAGCCGTTGCACCTAAACGAGGGAAGGCCAGTGCTTCTCCGGTCGCCCCTGAAGCCAATCATGAAACATTGGAGTTGGAAGTAGCCATTCCAGTAAGTGGGTATCTGTATACCTACGTCAGCAATGAGAGTAATTGGGATGTGGATGTGCACTTTGACCAAATGATGGTGATGACTACAGGCACGCAGCCTACCATTGTGCAAAGTAACGATTACTACCCATTTGGTTTAACCCATACCCAACCCCTCAACGATCCAACTAATAAATATTTACATCAAGGAAAAGAGTGGCAAGACGAGTTTGGATTAGGTGTATATGACTTTATGTATCGGGCTTATGATCCGGCTGTTGGTAGAACGTGGCAGCAAGACCCTCATGCCGAAAGTTATGATAATTTATCGCCTTATAGCTGGGTTGGAAACAATCCTATTAGTAATATTGATCCTGACGGGAGAGATTGGTACCGGGATCAAGAAGGGAATGAGGTATTAATCATAGGGGTAACCGGTGAGGTAGATGGTTTTGAATGGGTAAGGGCTGATAATTCAGCTTATCAGTTGGAAGAAGTAACAGTTTCGGCTGGTATGTCTGAAAGTGCTGCTAATGCTGCGAGATTAGGAGTTTACCATACTTCTGACTTGTTTTGGGATCATGATGTAACGATAGCCACTACCGCTGTTGCAACAAGCTTCATAGGAGCAGATGCGTTTCTATTAGGAAGATTAGGTAACTTAGGTGGTAAACTATGGAGTAGTTGGACTGTGAGTCCTAATACAGTTGGTGCATTAGGATTACAGTTGCTAAAGAAGAGAGGGATAAGTATATCAAAAGTCGCACCGGATTGGGCGGTTAAGGGAGCTCACATTCACGTTGATGGAATTGAGTTGGCTGTCAAGCCTGGAGCAGATGGAACTATCGTATTTAGGTCTGTATTTAGTTCACAAAATGCAGCATCGGTAGAAAGAGCAATAAATAAAGCTCATGATGCATTAAATAGTAACCCTGCATTCAGGGAGGCGCTCAAAGATTTCTCTACAAGGGCAAGAGATATGTTAAAGAAAGGCGACGATTTATCAAGATCAAGATCAGGCGAATTGAATTTTCTGATAAAAGCTTTAGAAAAACTATAACTTATGCGTATCAATATAAAACATTTCTTGAAAACCGGCTTGCTGTCTAGTATAGAGCTAGGCGACAGTAGCGATGATGTTATTAGCATCTTCGGAGAGAACTACTTGTTGGCGAAACTAAAACCCAAGATAGAGATACTCAAATATGAAAACATAGAATTTACGTTTAGGAATAAAGTGCTAACAATGATAGCACTATCGTTCCTGAACAAAGCGAATCTCCTCTTACTTAAAGAGGAGGGTATTCCATCTAAAACTGACAAATTCTTGGCTTATCTGGATAAGTTCGATATCAGCTATAAGTTTGTTAGAGAATTAACGTTCATGAACCAGTTGTGTATAGAAACCATTGGTAAAACGAAAGTTTTTTTTGATAATGATTCAAAAGAACTAGAAAAAATGATTCTGGCAAAAGACTCAATCTGAGATCAGGAAGCATAGGAGTTGCAGGCTCTGTTGTCGCGAATGACTTAGTCCATAGGGTGGAAGATGTCTTGCTTTTCCTCGGCGGGTAGGCTCTATTCAAGCGTTTGAGTATCTCATTGTCTCAAGTGGCGTTTTGGTCTTCCCCCAACAGGACCAAACTCTTCCTTTAGTGTTCGGTGTATCCGTTCTGCTAATAGATTTTCTAATGAAAGCTATAGTATCTAAATTATATTCTAGAATTCCAGAGTTTTCTAAGATAGCTGATCATAATGATGATAAGCTTCCATCAGTGATCTATGGCGATTTTGGTATCTTCCTATCCCTTCTTATTAGGAAGAAGAAATTTAATGCTCAAGAAACAAAAAAATGGTTTGGAAGTGATATAACTTTTACCGAGAAAGAAGCAGAAGGCATTTTATATAAATCCTTCATTCTGAGTGTGTTGATTATCTTAATAAGATCGCCCCTTCAGAAGTCGTAGCCTACTTTCACTCCAACTTTCCAGAATAGTAGAAGGTAGTGAGCCTTTTCTTTTGAGGGGCATACTTTTGAGGAATCTCACATGTAATACTTTGACAATGTAGCCGAGACGCGGCAAACCCTGGCCTACCATAATGCCACCCCGCCCAATACCGATGAACCCCAGCCGAACAAAGTGGCGACCTTAAATGCGGCCAAAGGCCGAACGCAGGGGCCGACCTTACAGCAGGTGGTGCATCCCGGCGATAGCATCCATATTGAAGTAAAGGCCAGCTACGAAGAGCACAGTAGAAAGAAATTACAAGGGGGTGGTGGAATACTGGCCGCCGTCGCCAGCCTGTTCAATCCTTCCGCGGCCGGATTAGAAGCGGCGGGGGCTACGGAGAGTTTAGGTGAAGCTTTAGCCGGAACGGCTCTGTTAGATCGGGACAAATCGGGGGTACCCAAAGCCTATCTGAACTATGTAGTGTTAAATGAGCAGCAAGTAATTGTGGATCAAGGGTTTGTACCCGTCAGTGAAGCGGCGAATATTACGAAAGGAGAACGGAGAAGGGAAAAGGGAGAACGGAAGAAGAAGAACGGGATGGATAGCATAACGCATGAGACTTTAGCCGTGGACTTAGCTATTCAGGAAGAAGGGTATCTGTACACCTACGTCAGTAACGAGAGCAACTGGGATGTGGATGTACACTTTGACAGATGATGGTGATGAGTACGGGTACCCAGCCGGTGGTGGTACAGAGCAACGATTACTACCCGCACAGACTCACCCATCAGCAACCCCTGACCAACCCCACGAATGACTATCTCTACAACGGGATGGAGCGGGTAGATGATCTGGATCTAAACGTCTACTCGGCCCCCTTCCGCACCTACGACCCCACCCTGGGACGGTGGTGGCAACAGGACCCGGGGCAGAAAGCCATACCCGGTTTGAGTGTCTACCACCAGACCTACGGCAACCCGGTCAACTACGCCGATCCACTGGACTTGTACGGTAGCCAGATTAACCAGCATCTGGGCGAGAGCTTAGGTAAGCAGTGGATGCGTCAGATTAGTATCTTTAGGGCGATCACTTATTTACGAAGTTAGCTCAACCCTACTGTGAAATCCGTCCGCCTATGCTCTGAGACCCAGTGTACGACAATTTTGCGTATTGCCTTGCATGAGGCTTTGCGCCCGACGTTCAGTGAATTCTGGCCACCGTAGCGCGGAATCTCCCACATCATAGGAAGGAGACCCTACCCCACGCTGGGCGCGTGTAGTCGCTTCGGCGATCTGATCCCCGCCGGGATATCCACAGGAATTCGCGTTCGCTTATCCAAGCCACCGTGGCAACGGGATACCTCACTTTTTGCAAAACTGTCGTACATCCTTAGCGGTCGTACTTTAGAATGATAGTGCCTAGCGGGGGAAGACGTAAATTCACCGAACGGCTGCGGCCGTGCATCGGTACGGGCTTCGTTTCTAGATTTCCCTCATTGAGCACTCCGCTGCCCCAGAAGTCGGGGTGGTCGGTATTAAAAATTTCTTTCAAATGTCCCTTGTGCGGCATTCCTATACCATAACTTTCCCGCACAACCGGGGTAAGGTTCATCACCACGTAAAGATCATTCTGGGGTTGGTGCCCTTTACGGGCAAAACTAACTACGCAGTTTTGGTAGTCGCCAATATCAATCCACTCAAAGCCCGAAGGGTCAAACGGTTTTTCGTACAGAGCCGGTTCGGACTTGTACAGCTCGTTGAGTTGCTTAAACATCCACTGTAGTGAGCCGTGGGGCGTAAATTCATTAAGGTGCCAATCTAAACTCTGATCGTGTCGCCACTCTTGGGTTTGACCAAATTCGCCCCCCATAAACAGTAGCTTGGTACCAGGGTGAGCGTACATGTAGGCGTACAATGTGCGGAGGTTGGCAAACTTCTGCCACTCATCGCCGGGCATTTTATCAATGAGAGGGCCTTTGCCGTGTACTACTTCATCGTGAGAGAGCGGTAGCATAAAGTTCTCCGTGAAAGCATACATCATACTGAAAGTGATCATTCCTTGGTGGTACGATCGATAAACCGGATCTTGGGAAAAGTACTCCAAGGTATCGTGCATCCAACCCATCATCCACTTCATTTCAAAACCTAATCCCCCCACTGAAGTAGGTCGCGATACCATTGGCCAGGCCGTTGACTCTTCCGCAATGGTTTGCACCTCGGGGAACTCCGCATCTACCGCATCATTAAACTCCCGTAAAAACTGCAGAGCTTCCAAATTTTCTCGTCCGCCGTATTGATTTGGAATCCACTCTCCGCTCTCGCGGGAGTAGTCAAGATAAAGCATAGAAGCGACTGCATCTACCCGTAAGCCATCAATATGATATTCTTTCAGCCAGTACATCGCACTACTGATCAGGAATGCACGAACTTCGTTGCGACCGTAGTTAAAAATATAGCTGTTCCAATCCGGATGATACCCTTGGCGAGGATCTTCATGCTCAAACAAGTGGGTACCATCAAAATATGAAAGCCCGTGCTGGTCAGAAGGAAAATGGGATGGAACCCAATCCAGTATCACTCCAATCCCTGCCCAATGGAGTTTATCAACTAGATACTTAAAATCTTGAGGAGTGCCGTAGCGGCTGGAAGGGGCAAAAAAGCCAACCAGCTGATACCCCCAGGAGCCGTAAAACGGATGTTCCATTACGGGAAGAAACTCCACATGGGTGTAACCCATCCACGACAAATAGGTGGGTAGTTCTTCGGCCAAATCCCGGTAGGTTAGAAACATTTCACCGTCGTCTCCTTTACGCTTCCAAGAACCAAGGTGCATCTCGTACACCGACATGGGTTGGGGTTCGGAGGCCTTTTCCTTTCGAGCTACCATCCAGTCCTGATCCGACCATTCGTAGGTGCCATCCCACACTTTAGTGGCGGTATGAGGCGGAGTCTCCCAGTGAATAGCAAACGGATCACCCTTTTCTACGCTGTAGCCATTATGGCTAGATTCAATAAAATACTTATAGGTAACGCCCTGCTCAATACTCGGAATAAACGTTTCCCAGATACCGGAGCCATCCCAGCGCGGGTTCATTTTATTGGAATCATTGTTCCATCCGTTGAAATCACCAACTACTGACACCCTTTGGGCATTAGGAGCCCAAACTGCAAAGTATACCCCTTTAACTCCCTGGTATTCAATCAAGTGGGACCCAAGCTTCTCGTAAAGCGAATAATGATTTCCCTCCCGAAAAAGATGAATATCGAAATCGCTTAACAAGGAATAGGCGTCTGCGTCAGAGTCTGGCGCGCCTGCTGGGTTAGCATCGGTTGTAAGGTTAGTGTGGTCGTCATTCATCTTCATTACATTTTTGCATTACGTACTGAATACCCCGCATGGGAATAATAGTCCAGTTCGGGCGGTTATTGAGTTCGTAATTAAGTTCATAAACGGCTTTTTCCAGCAGGAAAGTTTGAATCAGCGTGTCAAAATCTTGCTGATTGTCGGGCAAAAAGTTGTGCCCCTGGGCTTTTTCAATGTAGGCGTGGATGTAAAAACCACTCATGTAGTGATACCACAACTCCGCCCAGCTTTCTAGGTAATCAGCATCACCACGCTTGAAGGCTTCATTTTCAAACAAGCCACTGTAGGCTGCGTAGTGAAACGAGCGAACCATTCCGGCTACGTCGCGCAAGGGCGAGCGTTTCAGTCGTCGCTCACTAAAGGTACGGGCGGGTTCTCCTTCAAAATCAATAATCACAAAATCTTTTCCCGTAAACAGTACTTGACCCAGATGATAATCACCGTGGGGTCGGATTTTGGTCGAGGTTATCTTACGCTGGTAAATACGTTGCATACATTTTAGTATGTCTTTACGCATTCCTTTTACTGTTTTTGCCTCGTCTTGCATCATGTCCGGCAGTACGCTCAACTTTTTATCCAGGCTTTGAAATGCAGACCGCACCAGCGATTGTAGCGAGGAATAGAGCGATCGTTGGTAGTGCAGGGAGAAATTCTCAGCATCAAAGTTGGGTTCATCGGGGTGAGAGGCCAGGGCAATGTGCATCTCGGCCGTTCTGGTGCCCAGTAGTGAAGCCCGCTCCGCCGGTATGCCGCTAAGCAGGGTTTTTAAATCTTCGGGAAGCTTCTCAAACGTAACTGGTTTAGTCAGCGATCCTCTTAGCGTCGGCACTTTCTGCGTTTTGTAGTCAATGCTCACCCGCTCAAAGTAGCGACTAATCACGTCTTTCATATACACCCAAGCATCGCCCTGATTTGGAATCATTTCCTGCATCATCGCCAGCACGAGTGGGTCTTTTTTATCGTCGATCACCGCAATACTGCCTGCGTACTGCGGTACATTTTCGAATTTTGCCTTCTCAGTTAAAAAGCGGGTAATCTCCAGATCGGGATTAATAATGTAATCTATTTTACGGTACAGCTTCAGGAAGTAGCGTTGAGAATAAATAATAGACGTGTTGCTCTGTTCAGCGTTCAGTACTTTAGAACTGATCTCTGGTTTCTCTTTTTTGAACCACTTTACTACCGAGGGCTCCGCTTTTAATGATAGTTCGGCACCATTTTCCTTCGCTTTTTTACCTTTCACCATTAGGCTAAACAATGTGTCTCGGAAGCTTTCATTGTATACCGCATCGTAGAGGTAACCATCTCTCTCACCAATAGTGGCCAGCCCAATAATTCCTTGCGAAGATTGCGCTCGGATGGCTTCACTCAGCCCTTCTTCTACAAAAGAGATGGGAAGTTGGTAGTATTCATCCAGCCCTTCGTTGTAGCTTACCTCAATAATAAGTATTAGCACACTCGGTGAAGCGGAGTTGACCGGAAGCTGGTAGACAATACTGACTCCTTGTATAGTACGGGCTTTTCCTCCAAACCAACGGCACTGCATTAGGTACGTGGGAAGAAAATCTTCCAGTGCCGTTCGGTACTTAGGTTTCTGTAAATCTTTCCAATCATTAGCCTTCAAAATGGTTGTAGGTGAAGACTCGTTGTGCTCTTCTAGAATCTCTTCCGGTGGCTCTAGCAAAAACCAATTGTATCCGTAGGGAGAAAGCGTGAATAAGTAAGGGTACTCCTTGATAGAAGGAAATCGGTTCTTGCTAAAAACCTCTTTGGGTATATAGTTTTGGTACTCCGCCAAATCTAATTCTACAGCCTGCGAAAAACGTGATAGATTCACCAGCACCAAAATGGTCTGATCTTCGTAAGTGCGGGTAAAGGCCAGCACTTTGGCATTTTCGGCCGGAAGGAAATTAATATCGCCCCGCCCAAATGCCTTATAATTTTTTCGCATACTGATGTGTCGCTTCATCCACCACAGTATGGAGTTTGGGTTGCGCTGCTGAAGCTCCACGTTCACAGCCTCATACTGATATTCTGGATCGAGGATCACCGGTAAATACAGTTGTTGGGGATTAGCTAGTGAGAAACCAGCGTTGCGGTCGGCACTCCACTGCATAGGAGTACGCACTCCATCCCGATCACCCAAATAAAAATTATCACCCATCCCAATTTCATCGCCGTAGTAAATAACTGGAGAGCCAGGTAGCGAAAACAGCAGATGATTCATGAGTTCAATCTTGCGGCGGTCGTTGTCCAGCAGCGGAGCCAGCCGATGGCGAATGCCTAAATTGATTTTCGCCAGCGGGTCTTTGGTGTACACTTTGTACATATAGTCCCGCTCTTCATCAGTCACCATCTCCAGGGTCAGCTCATCGTGGTTACGCAAGAAAATACCCCACTGGCAGGTTTCGGGTATTTCGGGGGTTTGATCGAGAATGTCGGTAATGGGGTAGCGATCTTCCATTCGCAGAGCCATGAACATCCGCGGCATAATCGGGAAGTGATAGTTCATATGGCACTCATCGCCATCTCCGAAGTAGGAAGCTGAATCTTCCGGCCACATATTGGCCTCAGCCAGCAGCAGTGTTCCTGGTTTTTTATTATCTACGTGCTTTCGCAGTTTCTTTAAAAAGTCGTGGGTAATGGGAAGGTTCTCGCAATTAGTACCTTCCCGCTCAAACAAATAAGGCACAGCATCCAGCCGGAATCCATCTACTCCCAGATCAATCCAGTAGTCTAGCACGTTGAATACTTCTTCTTGCACCAGCGAATTATCAAAGTTTAAATCAGGCTGGTGGGAATAGAACCGATGCCAGTAGTAGGCGTTAGCCACAGGGTCCCACGTCCAGTTGGAGGCTTCAAAATCTTGAAAGATAATTCGTACTTCGGAGTATTTTTCAGAATTATCGCTCCATACGTAGTAGTCTCGCTCGGGAGAACCGGGCTTAGCTCGCCGGGCCCGCTGAAACCAAGGGTGCTGATCGGAGGTGTGATTGATGACCAGCTCGGTAATCACTTTCAATCCCCGCTTATGTGCTTCCTTCAAGAACTTTTTAAAGTCTTTCAGCTTACCGTAAGAGGGATTGATGGAGTAGTAGTCTTTAATATCGTAGCCATCATCGCGCAAGGGAGATGGATAAAAAGGTAGCACCCAAATGGCCGTAACGCCCAAGTCCTGAAGATAATCCAGCTTTTCTAATAACCCACCAAAATCGCCAATCCCATCGCCATTGCTGTCCCGAAATGCCTTAATATGCAGTTCATAAATAATTGCATCTTTATACCAATGCAACTCATCATCTAGTTTGGTTAAGTTATCAGCCATAGATCAGTGATATGAAGAAGTAGTGTACGTAATATGCAGTTAATAATACAAAATTATTGGGTTCGCCATTAGTCCTGAATTACTTTAAAAACGTGAACCGGAATTTGGAACGGATTAAGTTCTACGTAGTTCCATTCTCCGTGCCACGTGTAATGCGCCCCACTAATCTGATCTTCCACCCGATAAGGCTTATTGAAATCCATTCCTAATTCATACATCGGCACCTTCAAATAAGCACTTTGTGTGTGGTAGGGGTCCATATTCACAACCATAAACATGGTATTTCCGGTAGCGGCATCCTTCTTTGCATACGCCAGTATCTGATCGTTTTGCACCTCGGCAAATAGTACATTTGCGGTGCTCTGCAATGCCGGATTATCTTTTCGTACTTGGTTAATGATGGTGATAATCTCCCGAATTCGGGTCTCCGCTTCCCAATCCCAGTGCTTGACTTCGTACTTTTCTGAATCGAGGTACTCCTCCTTTCCCGGGTAGGGAGTATTGATACCAAATTCGTATACTGGGCCGTACAAACCATAGTTAGAAGAAAGGGTAGCCGCCAGAACTAAGCGCATAATGTGCGCGGGCTCTCCGCCGTGTACCAAATCGGGCGTAAGAATATCGGGCGTATTCGGCCAGAAATTAGGGCGAAAATAGTTTCGCATTGGCCCCTGCGTAAGTTCCAGCACGTATTCCCGCAGCTCATGCGGGTTCTGTCGCCAAGTGAAGTAGGTATACGACTGATTAAATCCACTTTTTGCCAACCACTCCATAATGCGAGGGCGGGTAAACGCCTCGGCCAGAAAAATAATTTCAGGATTCTTGGTTCTGATTTCTTTGATACACCACTGCCAAAACCGAAACGATTTGGTATGTGGGTTATCAATACGAAAGATAGTCACTCCTTTATCTACCCAGTACTCAATAATACTCTTCAGTTCCTGCCAAAGATTCTGCCAGTCTTCGGTTTCAAAGTTGATCGGCAGAATGTCTTGGTACTTCTTAGGGGGATTCTCTGCATATTGCACTGTACCGTCTGGTCGCCACTTAAACCACTGTGGGTGCTCCTTCACGTAGGGATGATCGGGGGCACATTGAAAGGCAATATCCAGTGCCACCTCAATATTATGTTCACCCGCTGCCCAAATAAAATCTTGAAAATCTTTTAAGGTACCCAACTCAGGGTGAATAGACTTATGCCCTCCCTCATCAGAGCCAATAGCCCAACAAGAACCCGGATCGCCCGGATTCGCCGTAAGCGCATTATTTAACCCTTTGCGGTGCTTCTTGCCAATGGGGTGAATGGGTGGCAAATACACTACGTCAAACCCCATTTCAGCAACACGTGGCAGAATCGCCTTCGCGGTCTGAAAATTTCCGTGCTTGCCCCGCTCCCGCGAAGTAGAACGCGGGAAAAATTCGTACCAAGTACTGAACAAGGCCTTTTTTCGCTCTACTTCCACAGAAATAGCTGGAGCGTAGTGGCTGGCATTGCTCCGATCGTAGTATTTATCTACAAGCTGAGTTACCCCATCACTCAACGCCATAATAACACCTTCTTCGGCATCTAGTGTATTGCGAAGCCGACTGGCTATATCATTGAGTTGATGCTGATCTTGACCGTCGGCATGTTTGGCAACATCTTCTATCATTTCGGCTCCGATCAGTATCTCTACCGATATATCTTGCTTAGCCTCGTGCTTTTTACGCAGCCCGTGCTGCCAAGAAGCATAGTGATCAATATATCCTAGAACCGTAAACTCGTAAAACCCGGCAGATTCAGGAATGAACGTTGCCGACCAGCGGTCGTTCATAAACGGGTTCATCGGTACTTCTTGCCACCCTTGGTCTCCCTCTTTTCGAAATTGAACCAACGAACGAACTATATCGTGACTGTCGGCAAAAATGTCAGCCGTAACGTGTACCGCCTCACCCACCGATCGCTTTACCGGAAAGTAATTATCGTGTACCTGCGGGTCAACGTTGGTAATGATAACCCGCTGCTTGCCTTGAATACTATTTAATGAATTAAGAGACTTGTTTTTACTTTTGTTTTTCGGTTTGGTAGCTTTTGCAGTTGGCATGGTATTCATATGGTTTCAACTGCGAAAGTACAGCATTGTTATTGAAATAATTGGCTTGTGAGATACTTTTTTGTTTCAAAAAGTGTAGCAATTTCCCTCAGTGAGCACGAGCAAATTGGGCAATTTCCACCTCACTATTTAGATGCTGCGTTCAAAATTTCAGCATTTGGGCAGTTGGTTACAAAGTTGCAGCAAGCAAGTTGCCGGATTGCAGTATTCACTGCATGATTCAATTATAGATACTAAGCGAGGCGGGTTGGGTCCTGCTTCGCTAATTTTTTTTAGAAAATTCACTTTTTAAACATAACTATAATGCTCACTACTGGCAACCAAGAACCCCAGCCAATGGACGCAACCCACCAGGTGCAATTAACCATGGCCGAAACCAAGGAAATTATTTACCAACTACAAAACTCTATTGAGCATATGAATACGGCAGAAAATACCGCCCAGGAAGTGGGAAGTATTCAGGATGACAAGGTTCATATGCTAGAGCACATTATTCGGAAATTACAAGGTTTATGAAAACAGCAGAAAAACTAGCGGGGATGGGAGCCATCCCTACTTCAGAAGGAGTGGCTTTCCGGGTATGGGCTCCTAACGCCCAGGCGGTACGAGTAACTGGCATTTTTTGCGACTGGAATCAGGAAGGCCCATCATTAGAAGCCGAAGAAAATGGCTACTGGTACGCATTTGTCCCGAAAGCTAGCGTAGGTGATGAGTATAAATTTCTAATTCAATCCCCTCAAGATGATTGGCTGTATCGTAATGATCCCTACGCTCGTCAGCTTACTAACTCAGATGGTAATAGCATTATTTATGATTCCAGTCGGTTCAATTGGCAAGATGACTCTTTTGAACTTCCGCCCTGGAACCAGTGCATCATTTACGAGATGCACATTGGCACTTTCCACGTTACAGAAGAAGGGCAACCGGGCACCTTTGCTTCGGCAATAGAAAAATTACCTTATCTGAAAGATTTGGGAGTAAATGTAATCGAACTGATGCCCACGGCTGAGTTCCCCGGCGATTATTCCTGGGGCTACAATCCGGCTTACCCGTTTGCAGTAGAAGAAGCTTACGGTGGACCTAACGCACTAAAGGAACTGGTGAGAGCAGCCCACGAACATGGCATTGGTGTCATCTTAGACGTGGTGTACAATCATTTTGGCCCTACCGATATTGATCTATGGCGCTTTGATGGCTGGTCAGAGAATGACGGTGGAGGTATCTATTTTTATAATGACAATCGGGCGGATACGCCCTGGGGCAGCACTCGCCCTGACTACGGACGCGCCGAAGTACGCAACTATCTGCGCGATAACGCACTTATGTGGCTTGAAGATTTTAGGATGGATGGCCTACGGTTAGACGGAACCATGTTTATGCGTAGCCAAGACGGCGGATACAGCCACGTAGCCGATTTGGATATTCCTGAGGCTTGGGACTTCTTTCGGGATTTGAACAACGAAATAAGTACTAAGTATCCTAACAAACTAATTATCGCCGAAGACTTGCAGGATGAAGAAGCACTAACCAAACCTCATTTTGAAGGTGGGGCGGGGTTTGGCAGCCAATGGTGGGCTGGCTTTGTTCATCCTGTTCGCAAAGCGATCATCACGATGGATGATACCAACCGGGATATGGAAACAGTAGCTAACTGCGTAAATATTCCTACTGAACAGGCCTTCCGGCGGGTAATCTATACTGAGTCACACGATGAAGTAGCCAACGGTAAATCCCGGGTTGCCGAAGAGATTAAGCCGGGTGAGGCAGATAGCTTTTATTCTAAAAAACGCTCGACGCTAGGAGCCGGACTAGTCTTTACTGCTGCCGGAATTCCTATGATGTTTCAGGGGCAGGAGTTTCTGGAAGATCGCTACTTTAGCGATACCGAACCGTTGCAATGGGTAAAGCAAGATGTGTTTACCGGTATCACGCAGCTTTACCGCGACTTGATTACTCTCCGACTTAACCGCTTTGGTCATTCTAAAGGCTTAACCGGATCGAATACTCAGATTATCCACCTGAATAATGAAGGTAAGGTAATAGCTTACCAACGATGGGAAACAGGTGAGCCGGGCGACACGGTAATGGTTGTAGCCAATTTTTCCTCCGAGCATCATATTGGTTATACTATCGGAATGCCTAACTTGGGGTTATGGAAGGTGCGCTTTAACAGCGATTGGGAAGGGTACGATCGTGATTTTACCAATCAAAACTTGCCCTCGGTAGAAGGACAGGAGGGTGAGACCGACGGAATGCCCTGCTACGGATTGTTTGATCTACCGGCCTACACTATGTTGGTATTATCGCAGGATAGTTGATAGAATCTGCCTACGTACGATGCAGAAGGCGGATCTAAGTTAGGTCTGCCCTTATCTGCTCGGCTACAATGCGTGATGTTGGTCGGTCACCTACTACTGCTTGTAACTCAGTGTAGGCCTGAAACTGACTTTCTCGTTCTTCAGTTTCTACTAGCAGCTTCTTACTCCAAGATACAATATTTTCTACCGTGAAATCTTGCTGAATAAGTTCAGGCACTACTTCAGAGTCCATAATTAGATTGACTAGCGAAATGTACCGAACCCGAATCAAAGCCCGCGCAATACGGTAAGAAACTGTACTGGTTCGATATACCACCACCTGAGGAACGTTGAATAATGCCGTTTCTAGCGTAGCTGTACCCGAGGTAACAATCGCCAGATGAGCTTCCCTCAGCACTTGATAAGTTTCGTCGGTCACAATACTGATCTGAGGATGAGAACGTACCGGATCATAGAATGAAGATGGAAGGTTTCCGACTGCTGCTACCACAAAGTGAGTTTGAGGAAAATGAGGCACCGCTTCCAACAGTGTATTCAGCACGTTTTGAATTTCCTGCTTGCGACTTCCCGGAAGAAGTGCAATAATTGGCTCACAACCAAGTTGGTGCTTTTCGCGAAATGAGGGATCTGGCTCAAAATTTCGGATAGCATCTTTCAGCGGATTACCCACGTAGGTAGCATTTACGCCATATTTTTTAAAGAAGTCGGGTTCAAACGAAAGAATAGAAAATACTCGGTCAGTGTACTTCCTAAGTTTATGGGTGCGAGAAGCATTCCAAGCCCAGGTTTTAGGAGCGATGTAGTAGTATACGCGAAATTCTTGTTCTTTAGCAAAGCGCGCAATGCGGAGGTTGAAACCCGCGTAATCAATCAGAATAACCGCGTCTGGCTTATATTTGAGTATGTCCGCTTGACAAAACTTGAGGAAACCTCGAATAGTATGCAGATTCTTCAGCACTTCCCAAAAACCCATAAAAGCCAAATCGCGGTAGTGCTTTACCAAAATCCCACCAGCCTCTTCCATTGAATCTCCCCCCCAGCAGCGAATTTGCGCCTCGGAATCTAACTGACGAATCTCCCGAATTAGGTTACCCCCGTGTAAGTCGCCGGATCGCTCTCCCGCGACTATATAGTATTTCATAGGTTCAACATCAGTTCTGGCTGCTGTTGTGCTTCTGTTTTAGCGGTAGCTGGTTCCAACCCTTCGCCAAAGAATTCCACAAAATTGTTACGGGTCTCGAATAATCGAATGGAGTGTAATTCTCCGCGAGCGGTAATTTTAGCCACTTCGGGAGCAAGTATTTTCCAGAACTCTTCTACCAAGATCTCGCAACTGGCCATTTTACCCCGCATAAAATCTACGTCTACGTTGAGGTTTTTATGATCGACCTTTTCAATGATTGTGCTCTTAATTACCCGACTCAGCTTCTTCAGATCAACCACAAATCCAGTCTCGGGATCAGGCTTACCCTTCACCGTAACAATCATTTCGAAATTATGGCCGTGCCAATTCTCATTAGCGCAGGGTCCAAAGACTTCCTCGTTTCTCTCCCGACTCCAGCTAGGGTTATATAATTTGTGAGCTGCATTAAAGTGCTCTTTCCGACTTACGTAAATCATTTGTTTTCAATTGTTCGATTGCTAATTCGTTATTAGTCCACGGTCGATAGTCCATAGTCGACGGGCATTGGTTAATAGTTAATAGTCAACAGTCCATAGGCATTGAGTTACAGGCAGCTGTCGTACGGTTTAGCAGGTTAAAGTGTTTTGGTGTTAGCGTAGTTTGGTGTACGGGGTTTAGCTTTACCCATTGCTCTTTATCTACTGTACAGTGTCCCATACCAATTCATCATGATTCATCAGTCATTATTCATTATCAATTGTCTTCTGTACATTACTCATTGCCCATCGTTTTTTTCTTTTTTACAAATATAAACAATCTGTCTGCTATATTCAGTTCTTCAAAAGAATCGTAAAACCTGTCGATTATGATGGTAATTATGGAAGCCCAGTCATTACTGGGTAAAACGCTAGTTAAGAAACTAAACCATGAAAACTTTAACTATCTGGCCTTAGTGAGCGACGATGCATCCTTCACAAAGGAATGGCTGGAAGAGATTCAGTACTGGCATCAAGTTCCAACTTCAGCCTCGCTTAACTGGGTTCAGGAAAATGCCGAAGAGATAGAGTTTATCGTTGACTGCCGCCCTTTGGATACCCAACCTGAGCCTGCTCGCTTCGTTTCACTCTGGAATTTGGGGTACCAGCATCATATCCCGGTGATTGGAATTAGTCATTCAGAAGAGAAAGTACAGGAAATAATATCCACTGAGCCCGCCCCGTTTTTCTGGACAATACTATTAGTAGATGAGCTTCACGACCCCACTAAGGTGGGCAAACCGCTAGTAACCCGCGTAGCTGAAGCGATCTACCACTTCATTCGCCACCGTCAACATCCGGGTATCCGAACCCTTGAAGAAGCAGCGGTCTAGCGATCACCGAAGAACCAGCTCATTCAGAACGATTACTCCCTGTTGTTTCTGACGAATTTCTGCTAATTTTACCTCGAAATAATGAATAATGAGTAATGATTGATGACTAATAACTTCAATCAGTATTCATCAATCATTACTCATCCATCATTCATAATTACAAACATGGCAGATTATAACTTTCGGGAGATAGAAAATAAGTGGCAGCAGCACTGGCGGGATAATAATATTTACCAAGTTTCCGCAGACCCAACCCGCCCCAAGTACTACGTACTGGATATGTTTCCTTACCCTTCAGGGGCTGGATTACACGTAGGGCATCCGTTGGGCTATATCGCTTCCGACATTGTGAGTCGCTATAAGCGGTTAAAAGGGTTTAATGTGCTACACCCGATGGGCTTCGATTCCTTTGGATTACCCGCCGAGCAGTACGCCATCCAGACCGGGCAACACCCGGCAATTACTACTGCCCAAAATATTGAACGCTATAAAGAACAACTCGGCAACCTTGGATTCTCCTTCGATTGGAGCCGAGAGGTGCAAACCAGTTCACCCGACTTTTACCGCTGGACACAGTGGATTTTTATGCAACTATTCCAAAGTTGGTTCAATCAAAAAACCAATCAGGCAGAACCTATCGAGTCGCTCATTACTCAGTTTGAACAAAATGGTAACACTTCCGTAAACGCTGCCTGCGATGAGGATACCCTGGCCTTTACGGCCGAAGAATGGAGTAATTCCTCAGAAGCCGAACAGCAAAAAATGCTGTTGAACTATCGCCTGACTTACTTAGCCGATACAGTAGTAAATTGGTGCCCGGGTTTGGGAACCGTGCTGGCAAATGATGAGGTGAAAGACGGCTACTCTGAGCGGGGCGGCTACCCGGTTGAGCGTAAGAAGATGAAGCAGTGGATGATGCGAATTACCGCCTACGCCGACCGATTGCTAGACGGTTTGGAAACCATCGAGTGGACTGATTCTCTGAAAGAGATGCAGCGCAACTGGATTGGCCGTTCTACTGGCTGCGAACTAGACTTCAAAGTTCAGAGCGCTGGCATTACGCTAACTGCTTTCACTACGCGCCCTGATACCATTTTCGGCGTTACCTACATTACTTTAGCTCCCGAACACGAGCTGATTGGTGAGTTAACCACTCCTGAACAGCAAGAGGAAGTAGCTATCTACGTAGAAAAAGCGGTGAACCGCTCGGAGCGCGACCGGATGGCCGATGTAAAAACGGTTTCAGGAGCGTTTACCGGATCCTACGCTATCAACCCTATTTCTAACGAACCCGTACCCATTTGGATAGCCGACTACGTATTGGCCGGCTACGGTACCGGAGTAGTGATGGGCGTCCCCTCTTCTGACGACCGCGACTTTCGGTTCGCGAAGCACTTCGATCTACCCATTATCCACGTGATTGAAGGAACTGAGAACCTGGAGAATCCTACCGAGAAAAAACACGGAACCATTATCAATTCTGATTTCTTAAATGGAATGGATTCGCACGATGCTATTCAGGCGGCTATTGACAAAGCGGTGCAACTAAAATTAGGTGAGGCGAAAGTGAACTACCGAATGCGCGATGCGGTGTTTAGTCGTCAGCGTTACTGGGGCGAACCGGTTCCGGTCTACTTTAAAGACGATATTCCGCATTTGCTGGACGAAGAAGATTTACCGCTAGAGTTACCCGCCGTAGACGAATACAAACCTACCGAAGATGGCGAACCACCGCTCGGCCGAGCCAGCGACTGGCAGTATAAGAATCAGTACGGCTACGAACTGACGACCATGCCGGGTTGGGCGGGTTCTTCTTGGTACCATTTTCGCTACATGGATGCCCACAATGAAGAAGAATTTGTAAGTAAAGAAGCGCAAGCGTACTGGGGCAACGTAGATTTATACATCGGTGGAACCGAACACGCTACCGGCCATTTGCTCTACTCCCGCTTCTGGACTAAGTTTCTGCACGATCGAGGCTACGTCACCGTTGATGAACCCTACCAAAAGCTCATTAACCAGGGGATGATTCAGGGGCAATCCAGTATCGTTTACCGGGTTAAGGGAAAAAATGAGTTTGTTTCGCTAGGATTAAAAGATCAGTACGAAGTAATGCCCATGCATATAGACGTGTCCTTAGTTTCTAATAATGTATTAGATACCCAAGCATTTCAGCAGTGGCGAGACGATTTGAATGGTGCCCAGTTTATTCTGGAAGAAGGAAAATACCTCTGCGGTTCCGAAGTGGAGAAAATGTCTAAACGGCTGTTCAACGTAGTTAATCCGGACGATGTGGTAGAACAGTACGGTGCCGATACCTTACGGTTGTACGAAATGTTTTTAGGTCCACTGGAGCAATCCAAACCCTGGAACACTAACGGTATTGATGGAGTATTCAAGTTTTTGCGAAAGCTCTGGCGATTATTTCACGATGGGTCGGGTAACTTCTCGGTGAGCGAAGCGGAGCCTACTTCCGAAGAATTAAAAGTACTGCATCGAGCAATTAAGAAAACGCAGGAAGATATTGAGAACTATTCTTTCAATACGACAGTCAGCAGCTTTATGATCTGCGTGAACGAATTAACCTCACTAAAGTGCAACAAACGATCAGTGCTGACTGACTTGGTTGTAATCTTGTCTCCGTTTGCCCCCCACATTGCCGAAGAACTGTGGCATTTGTTAGGAAACGTAGACAGTGTGACCCAGACCAACTTTCCCAATTACAACGAAGAATATCTGATTGAAAATGTTCACGAGTATCCAATTTCAATCAACGGAAAAGTGCGAACCAAGCTAAATTTTGCCCTGGACATGTCGAAGGAGAATATTGAGCAGGCCGTTTTACAGGACGAAACCGTACACCGCTGGCTAGACGGGAAATCACCCAAGCGAGTAATTGTGGTTCCTAAACGAATTGTGAATATTGTAATTTGATTACTGCGGCTCTTCGTCCACAATCATCGGAGTGTTTACCGAATCAGCCGGAGCCATCATGGGGTCGCCTGAATTGAGTGGGTCAACGTAGGCCGAATCTTGCGACTGAGGTTCACCGGGCGGAAATATGGTCACCATCTCAATGGTTTTGATAGAATTGTACTTTTTAGGATAGCTCACCTCGGACATAATTCCGTAGCGACTCTTATCAGTCACAAACTCCTTGGGAGCATAAGCCGTGGTATCACCCTCAAATAAGGAAAAGTGCGTAATACGTACGCTATCATCCAAAATAAAGCTACTCTGGAAAGCCGGACAAATCATTCCTCGATGGCAAGCCGATAGCGCTAATAGAATAAATACGTACTTCGTGGTATACTTAATAATACTCATCGCTACGGGTGAGAGCGGTTGCTCATTCTTTCCTTTGCAAATATTCGGCTTTGATTTGCACTAAACATGAAAAAAGTTATACAAAACTTACTTTGTTGTATTTTTCCATAATTAAGCGTAACTATTTATTCTATAACTGCTAAATCATTGTATTATTTCTGCTTCTCAGGTAAAGGAGCGTACATTTCTGGAGGGTCGCCCAAAAACATTGCCCCAGTAACGCGGTCAGTATTGTCGTACCTTCGGCGAAAATGCGGAGGAAAATCGTTAGTTTCTTTCATCCACTGCTGTAAAGCACCATAGTGCTCTCGGATAATCGGTCGATATTCGGATCGAAAAGCCAAATTATTCAACTCAAAAGGGTCGTTAATTACATCATAAAGCTCAATAGCGGGTCGGGGCACTTGAAAAACTAGGGATTGCACTTCATTTAGTTCGCCTTTTTCTTTTAGTCTCAGTAATGATTGATGAGATGGACTACCAGCTAAATCCGCTGCTGTGCCGTGCGGAAGTTCAATATAGCTATTCACAATCAGCTTAAAACTGTCGCTACGAACGCTTCGCATATGTTCATCGCAATCATGCCAGTTGCGCTCACCGTAAACGTATTCGTCAGCCACTGAATTTCCTTCAGTAAACAAAGACGCCATGCTTTCGGCAAACATTTTTTGGGGCTTATCAACTCCAGCTATATCAAGAACTGTGGGAGCTAATCGTAAAGTTGTAAGTAAATTACTATTTACACGGGCTTCAGCTATTCGGGCGGGCCAATTGACAATAAATGGTGTCTTTATTCCTTCGTCGTATAATGTGCCTTTGGCCCGGGTAAAAGGTTTGCCGTTATCACTCATAAAAATTACCACGGTATTCTCCCGTCTACTACGATCTTCCAGTAAAGCCAGTGAAGCCCCAATTACGCTATCCATTCGGTTAATTTCATCGTAGTACATTGCCAAATCCTGCCGGGTTTCGGGAGTATCGGCTAAGTAAGGCGGCACTACTACCTCTTCAAGATCGTGCGGATTAGCGATGGTGTTCGGTTGATAGCTACGGTGAGGATCAAAAAAAGCAAACCAGGCGAAAATGGGTTGTTCACCGGCATTATCCAGCGCAGTGGCTAAATCTTGCCCCCGAGGATTCTCCTTACCCGCATTAAAATAATCAAATTGGGCGGTAGCCTCTTTGCCAATGTGGGATTTCCCTAGCAAAGCAGTGTAGTAACCTGCTTCGCCCAGATGATGCGCCACCGTTTTCTCGCTAACGTCTAGTGGAGTATGCAAGTCTTCGGTACGCAGCGTGTGGGCAAACTGACCGGTTAGTAAGCTGGTACGAGTCGGGCTACACTGAGGCGTGGGCAGAAATACATTCGTAAACCGAATGCCATCGGCTGCTAATTGATCAATATTGGGCGTTCGAATAGCCGGATTACCATAACAGCCGAAGTCGCGCCACCCGGCATCGTCAGCAATAAAAACGACAATATTAGGCTTATCCGACCCAGTTTGAGCAAACACAGCCTGATTGAACCATAAGCAGGCAATAAAACTAAGAAGCGTTCTCATAAAAATTGAAGATTGAAAAATTGCAAATGAAGAATTGCACAAAGGGCAATCAGTAATTTGCAATTTTTTAATTTGTAATAAGGTTGTCGGCTTCCGAGATACAAAACATTTCCTAGTTTCACAAGTTGGATTTTCTGATTATGAAGCAGTTTGCCGACCTATTTGTTCAGCTCGATCAGACCAATAAAACCAACGATAAAGTTGCTTTATTACGGGAGTATTTCGCTACGGCCCCGGATCGGGATAAGCTTTGGACGATTGCCTTTTTCAGCCATAAACGTCCTAAGCGACCGGTAAACTCTACGTTACTAAAAACCTGGACGATGGAATTAGCGGGTTTACCGGAGTGGCTCTTCCGGGAATCGTACTCTTTTGTAGGCGATTTGGCGGAGACCATTTCACTACTACTGCCCCCTCCTACCCAAACCCAAGATCAGCCCCTAGCCTACTGGATTGATTATTTGCAAGGATTGGCTAAACTAGAGGAAGATGAGAAAAAAGCACGAGTAATTGCCGCTTGGCAGCAGATGACCCAGCCCGAAAAGTTTGTATTCACTAAACTGATGACCAGCAGCTTCCGCATCGGAATTTCGCAAGCCCTGGCTATTCGGGCGTTAGCCGAACAAGCTAATCTGGATAAAACCATAGTGGCTCACCGACTGATGGGCGACTGGAACCCCAATAAAGTCTCGTTTGATTCGCTGGTGCTGGAAGAAAGCCGGGAAGACAACCTCTCTCGCCCCTACCCTTTCTTTCTGGCGCATCCGGTGACTACCGACGAGGTAGAAGATTTAGGTTCGGTAGATGAGTGGCAAGTGGAATGGAAGTGGGACGGCATTCGGGCGCAGGTAGTAGTGCGAGAAGAGAATCACTACGTATGGTCGAGAGGAGAAGAGCTAGTCACCGATAAGTTTCCGGAACTGGCTGGGTTTGCGCTGGATTTACCTTCGGGAACCGTTATTGACGGCGAAATACTTCCTTATGCTGAGGGGCAGATTTTACCATTCGCGGTGCTGCAAACCCGTATCGGACGAAAAAATGTCTCCAAAGCAATACTAAAAAAGGCTCCAGTGGTGCTGAAAGCCTACGACTTGCTGGAGTGGGAAGGCAAGGATATTCGGGATTGGCCCATAACGGAGAGACGGAAAAAATTAGAAGAAATTCATCAGGCAGTTCGCGAACAAGCTTCGTACTTTTTGCTGTCGGATACCGTGGAAGCCGATAGTTGGGAGGCTTTAGCATCCATTCGGAAACAATCACGTTCGTTGATGGCGGAAGGCTTTATGCTGAAGCGAAAAGATAGCCCGTACCGAGTAGGACGCAAACGTGGCGACTGGTGGAAGTGGAAAGTTGACCCGCTGACCATCGATGGCGTGCTAATTAACGCTCAACGAGGTACCGGTCGCCGATCGGGTTTGTACTCTGATTATACCTTTGCGGTATGGGACGAATCCGACGGGCAACGCCGCCTGGTTCCGTTCACCAAAGCTTACTCAGGATTGACCGACGAAGAAATGCGAAAGGTAGATGCCTTTGTGAAGCGAAATACCAAGGAAAAGTTCGGCCCAGTGCGTTCAGTCACACCCGAGCTAGTCTTTGAAATCGCGTTTGAGGGAATTCAGAAATCATCGCGGCACAAATCAGGGGTAGCGTTGCGGTTTCCGCGCATTTTGCGGCAACGGCACGACAAACCGGCAGAGGAAGCCAATACACTGGTAGAACTCCAGGAATTGCTAAATTTATACGGCAATCAGTGATTGAGCTACGTTTACCCAGCCCTGCGGTCCCACTCCTGTTACTTTCTGAATACGCTCATCATCGGTAGCCAACCAAGTTTTATCCGGTTTCTGAACTAAGTAGCCAACGTCAACTGCTCGCAACAGCGGTAAGTCATTAGCTGAATCACCCAGACCAATCGTATGTACCTCACCAAACTCCTGCTTGAATAACTCGGTGAGCACTTGAACCGCTTTGCCTTTATCACTACCCTGCCCCATCACGGTATGAAACTTTCCACCCGATACGCAAGATAACCCTCGTGAAGACAGCACATCTTGGAATTGGCGAAAACCTTCACCCGATTTGTCGCCTGTCAACAAAGTTTCCGAAAAATCGCGCGTGGCCGCCCGCTGGGCAAATTCCTTATCGAGCTGAATGATTTCTTGTATCTCTGCCAGAGATAAATCGGCGTAACCCCATAATTGAACATCTATTTCCTGTCTCGCCTGCTCAATTCCAGCTCTCACTGTTGAGAATTTCTCTCCCAAGACAATAACTTCGAAATCACTTTCTAGTACTACCTGATGTTGCGCTGATAATTTATCGGCTACGCTGAATGAAAAATACCCTTCGGGAACAAAAATAGCACTTCCATTTTCTACAATAAACGGATCAGCATTGTGCAGAGCTTTTCGGTAGTGTTGTTGCTCGGCTTTGGTTTTAGAAGAGCAAAACACCACCGGAATCTTCCCCTGACGCAGTTGATGAACTAGTGGTTCAACCGTCTGGTAAGAATAATCTTGAAAATTCAGTAGCGTGCCGTCCAGGTCTGTAAAGACAACCGTTTTCATCTTATTTCATCTCCAGTATTTTGTTCTGATCAGGCGGAAGCTCACCAGTATCCACAATTTTTTCTCGCATAAGCCCGGGAGTTTCATTGCTCACTTTCTTCACTGCAGTAGCCTTCAAATACTTAGCGTATTCATGGTTTTCTAAGGTTTTAGCAAACTTTTTCAGATCAGCATTGCAGATAGCCGGATAGTACGATAAGGTTTCGGGTAGCTTTTCACCGTCTTTAAGAAGCTTACGGTTGTACAAATCATTTAAGATTTCCTTTTTCAGCGACTCGGGGCAAATAGGTGAGCGATAAATTACTTCCATAGCGGCCCGGCTCATATCTTGTACGTGAACATCGCCCTTCACTTCGTGCAGGTGCGGATTACGCGATTCAATCTGGAAGAGTTCAATTCGGTTCTTCATCACATCCTTTTCAGGATTCCCAACAATGCCTCCGAAGCGTTCTAGCATGTTAATGTAGTGGTACGGCTCAATAGAATAGCCTGACGAAAAGTCTAGTTTAGCGGCTAAATCCATGGACATAGCGTGCTCTCCGGCGTTTCCGGTCTTGATAATTTCGGTACCATAGCCAGTATACTGACTGATTAAAGAATTGAGAATGCGGTTGGTGTATTCGGAAGCCCTGCCCCGTTTGGCGAAAAATAAGTTAGACTGCACAATTTTAGGTTTACTATGCCAGGAGATACGCACCATAGAGTAGCGCGATTTTGCTAATAAAAACCCAGCGCAGTATTCCTTTACATACTCTAGTACTGCCCCCGGAAAGAAGTTGTCGGAGTCAATAAACCCAATGTATTTTCGCCCAGTGAGGTTAGCCAGAATCGTGCCCAGAATCATGCCCTCGGCCTTACCATTCATTACCTTATTTTCCTTATCAAGAATATACTTGTAACCCGAAGCAATACAGGCTTTGGCTAGCAGCGGATCTTTCTGATGAACCACCAGGATTTTTTTATTCATGAACCGGGCGGCATGTTCAATAGCATCCTTCTCAATATAGAAGCGATCAATCGGTTCGCGGGGGCTATTAGAAACCACAATGGTGAGGCAGTCATTAGGGATACCGCAGAGTACTCCTTCAATAAGCTTTATTCGCTCTTCCATTACTGGCACTACAATTACCATCTGCTGTTCAATAGCATTAACAGATTCGTAAGATAGGCGAACAATTGTTGAGTTTTCTTTCCCTTCGTTTTTGGCAAGCTTTAGTCCAGCATCCAGTTCGTACACTTTTTGCACATCATGAAACATAATTGGGCCAAAACGCTCAACCTCGCGGGGTATTTCAATTCTCATATTTTCTAGGTAAGGGTGAGACGTGAAAATAGTCAATTCTTTCCTAACTGGTCAACTTCTGAGAAGAATTAACAAAACAGTAATCCTCCGAAGATACCATTTCCCTTATTCACATTCTCCCGAAGTATATTCGGTAATTCCGAAGCTTTCGGCTACGCAGTCGTTACCGTATGTTTTACCATTGCATCCGCAAACTGGTCGATACACATCGTAGCAGGCTCCGCTACCATCTTTTGTTTCTTGGCAAAAGCGATCTTCCTCTTCGCAGGAGAGAAAATGAATAGAAAGCAGCAGCAAAAGTGCTATTTTTTTCATGGTACTATTTTACTCTACCAGACCAAGAAACGCCATGAATGGTTGTAATCTTTCGGAGCTGGTCAGGAGAATCCAAACGGGTTAGGGGTAAAACATAGGACAAATACCACCAGCGCAATCCAACCCAAAATTTTACGAGTAAGCGACAGTGGCTCATTTACAAAAGTCACCGGATGGTATATACCCAACACTCGCCCGATGAGAAAAGCAAAGACTAGCCAGCCGAAATATCCCTGCACATTGAAGTACGAGGAAATAAAAAACTGAGCGGTAAATACGGCTACCGCCACCATTAAGTTCGTCTGGATTGAGCGGGTAAGTCGGGAAAACATGAGATATAAAAACCCAATATAGAGCGGTATCTCCCACATCAGCACATCAGAAGAAGCCGCTAGTGTCACGGTACCTAAACCGGAGTAAAACACGAAAGCGGTAAATAGCCCGGCTGATACTTTACGATGTAATCGGCTACCAATCAGACCGTAGAGAATGTGCCCCCCGTCGAGTTGCCCGATCGGAATTAGGTTGAGTGCTGTAAAAAATAGAGCCAAATATCCGGCAAAAATCCAGGGGTAATGAATAATCTCGTAGGCATTGGGCACCCAATCATCTTCCGGGGCTACGTACTCCTCAAAAAATGTCATCAACAGATTGCTACCTAATGCAAACGTGGCATCACTCGAGCCAAACCGCATAGTATCTGGCCAAAACGTAGGAGCCGACCCAAACTGCCGCTCGTAATCTTCAGTCAGAAAAAAAGTGTCTTTTTGGTAAACAACCTCTTCAAAATTATCACCGAAGTACTGATACTCAGGATGAATTTCATAAATATAATCCTTCGGTGGTAGATGCGTGAAGCCGTAAAATAATACAGCCAGAGCGGCTACAAATCCGGCGAGTGGTCCAGCAATACCAATATCAAAAAACTGCTTACGGGAATTGATATGGTCTTTGATGCGAATAACAGCCCCCATTGTGCCAATAGAAGGTATGCCGACCAGCCCAATCCAACCTAAAAAACCAAACCAGAGGGGAATGTAGTAAGGCAATGTGACTTTTACTTTATGCCACTTCGCAGTAAAATAATGCCCAAATTCATGAATAGTGAGCACTCCCAGAAACGGTACCGAAAAGGCGAAACCTTTCACAAACCATTCCCAGGTAATTGGGTTTTGGTCGAAGCCTACAAAACGCATGAATTGCCACTCAGCACCCGCAAAAGTGGTAGTGGTCAGTGTAATTAGAAACAGCAGCAAATGGATTCCCCAGCGACGATAGCGTTCTCTCATGGATTAGCGAAGAATGAAAGTATATCCTGTTCGGGAGTGATTTGAAAAGTACGGATACCAACCTCCTGAGCCGCTACCAGATTTTCTGTTTTATCATCAAGAAAAAGCGTTTCCTCTGGTATAAGTTGACCATCGTTTAGCACGTATTCATAAATTTCGCGCTCAGGCTTTCGCATTTTTACTTCATGAGAGAAATATACTTTCTCGAAAAAGGCATTGATAGATGACTGACCGCTTACGTTCTCTACAATTTGATTAAAAGCCGGAACATGAATAGCATTGGTATTGCTCAGCACGAATAAGCGATATTTTTCGGATAGGCTCTGTAGTAACTCCAGCCGGGCCGGAGGAATATCCAGCAGCATATTGTTCCAAATTTCATCAATCTGCTCGTCAGACAAATCTGTATTGCCCGTCATCTCCCGAATACCTGTCCGGAATTCCTTACTGCTGATAGTTCCTTTCTCATAGTCCAGAAACAAATCTACTTCATCCACTGTATTTTGCGACCAGTTGGTATACTGACTTAAAGCCAAAAAGCCATCAAAAGTAGCTTTAGTATCCAAGTTGATAATTACTCCGCCCAGATCAAAGATAATATTCTCGATTGTTGATAAATCCATGCGGGCAAAGATGATGGGAAATTGTGGCTTTGCCAAACCTAATGACCGTAGCGGCGTGATTAATCAAGCCGCTACAAATCAGCACTCATAAAAGTCCTCATCAATGCCAGCCCGGTTGCGGGAATGCAGTTCTACGGGAAACTCCCAGAGGTAGCGCAGATGGCGAATGGTTTCTTCGGCTTCGTCTTCTTCTAGCAGCCGATCGTTCTGAATTTTGTGGATAAGGGTAAGTTTGCTGGTTTTGTGCGTATCCACATTTTCTACTTGAATGTTGGGTACCCGGCTGGAACGGTCGTGCTGTTTGCTCAGGGCTTCGCGTATTTTTCGGTAGCCCCGCTCGTTATGAATCGAGGTAATTTCGTAGTGTTCTTCGTCCTCATCGTCCAGCACCGAGAACAGTCGCATATCGCGCATCACTTTAGGTGAAAGGTACTGGGCAATGAAACTATCATCGCGGAAGTTTTCCATTGCTACGTGCACTTCTTCCAGCCAATCTTTGCCAATCAGGTTAGGAAACCAGTTTCGGTCTTCATCAGTGGGCTCCTGGCAAATTCGCTTAATGTCCATAAAAATATTGAAACCCAACGTATACGGATTGAGACCGGAAAAGTGCGGACTATTGTACTGTGGCTGATAGATAACCCCGCTGTGGCTTTTGAGAAACTCCAGCATAAACCCATCGTCTAGGTACCCTTCATCGAAAAGCTTATTGATGATATGGTAGTGCATAAACGTGGCGAATCCTTCGTTCATCACCTTGGTCATTCCCTGCGGATAGTAGTACTGGGCTACTTTACGAACGATGCGGATAAGCTCTCGCTTCCAGACCGGTAGCTTGGGAGCATTTTTCTCAATAAAGTAAAGAATATTTTCTTCGGGTTCCTTCGGGAATTTTGCCTTCTTTTGGGTTACTTCAATTTGCTTTTTAAGCCCCTCCGGTAGCGTGCGAAGTAGATCATTATAGTTTTCGGCCTTCACTTTGGCTAACCGACGTAGCCGGGCTTCTTCTTTAGCAGACGAGAGTTTAGAAGGCTTCTTATACTTATCTACACCAAAATCCATCAGAGCGTGGCAAGCATCCAGTACTCCCTCTACTTCTTCCCAGCCAAACTCGTCTTCACAACGAACCACAAAGTCGCGAGCAAACACCATATAGTCTAGAATAGACTCGGCGGAAGTCCACTCTTTAAATAGGTAATTATTCTTGAAAAAGGCGTTATGTCCCTGGCAGGCGTGAGCAATGACCAGCACCATCATACAGGTGGTGTTGTTCTCCATATTATAGCTCACACAAGGGTTGGAGTTGATAACCATCTCGTACGATAGCCCCATTCTTCCCTTCTGGTAGCTGTTCTGGTTCATCACAAAGTCCTTCCCAAACTTCCAATGCGGATACGTGGTGGGTAAACCTACCAATGCGTAAGCATCTAGCATTTGCTCTGAGGTGACAATCTCTATCTGGTTAGGATAGGTATCCAGTTTAAAGTACTCCTTCCCTACCCAATCGGTAATCTCATCCGCCGCCTGAAGCGTGGCAAAATCCCAATTGGAATTGCTGAACATTGCTCTATACTTTTCTTTATCCATAGCTCGATGGCTCGATTGTTGAATGGTTCAATTATTTGTTAGTCCACAGTCCACCGACTATAGTCCATAGTCATTGCTGGTTGCTAAGTTATCATCAGTCATTACTCATTATCAACTTTCCACTGTCAATTATCAATTGTTCATTGTTCTAAGCTGCTTTATCTTCCACCAAATCTTTCTTCTTAAACAAAGCTCGGAATACTGGCCAAATTTGGCTGACATCGTTGATATTTCGCATCGCAAAGTTTTCTTGACTGCGGAGCCGCTTGTAGGCGTGCCAAAGGTAACCTTCTAGTCCCCGGTTTTTGATTTCAATGTAGGCCATGTACTGAACGGTCGGCAGCACTTCTTGCTTGAGCAACTGACTGCATTCAATGGCATCTCCGTTGGACCAAACATCGCCGTCGGAAGCTTGACAGCAGTAGATGTTCCAGCGGTTTTCGGAGTAACGTTCGCGAGCAATCTTGGTCATCAATTTAAGCGAAGGGGCTACGATTGTTCCTCCACTTTCTCGGGAATTGAAGAACTCTTCTTCGTCTACCTCCTTCGCTTCGGTATGGTGGCGAATGAAGACAATTTCCACCTTCTGATACTGCCGGGTCAAAAAGATATAGAGCAACGTAAAAAAACGCTTGGCGATATCTTTTTCGTGATAGCCCATGGAGGCCGATACGTCCATAATGCAGAACATCACCGCCGCCGTGGTGGGCTCCGGTACGCGTTCGTAGTGATTATACCGCAAATCTACATCATCAAAAAACGGAATGGTGAGCCGCATTTTGCGGTATTTCTCCAATTCTTCGGTTAAACGTTCTTTCTCCGTGGCATCTTTTGCTTGGGCTACTTGCTGCTCTAGCTTCTTAATTTTAGCATCGTAAGCTCCTTGAATGGAAATCTGGCGAGCTAATGACTGCCGATAACTGGTTTTGATATTGAGTCGCGACGGAATACTGTTTTTAGTGTAGCCCGCTCGCTGGTTACGGAAGCTCACCGTGCTCTGCATGTATTTCTTTACTAAATTGGGTAACTCCAAATCGTCGAAGAAGTACTTAATAAATTCTTCTCGGCTTAAGATTACCACAAAGTCATCTTCTGTTGTTCCGGGGCTGTTAGAGCCTTTACCTTGACCCGGCCCTTGGCCACCATCTTCGGGCTTAGGCACTCGATCTCCTTCCGAAAACTTATCGTTGCCGGGGCGCACGTACTGCTTACGGCCCGAACGGGGATCGTGGTGGAAACTAGGTTCTTTCACGCCCTTGATCGGCACCTTCACTTTCCCCCCCTGACTAGCGTCTTTGATACTTTCCTGACTAAGAATATCGGGAATCGCTTTACGAATCTGCCCTTCCACCCGCTTCAGAAACTTCTGGCGGTTATTGATGGACTTGCCTTTCGTATTCTTCCGCCGATCAATGATGTTACTATTGCTCATACAATTTCGTTGAAAGTAAGGCGTGATCAATCACGCTTCTACAAAATTTCACCCTTTCATGTCCCTCATCCCGGAACAAGTCCGGGACTAGTTTCATATTTCACACTTCTTATCTCATATTTCCTACCTACCCCATCGTCTTACGAACCCGCATAAACCAGTCGACTAAAATCCGAATTTGCTTGGCGGTGTAGCCTCGGTCATTCATTCGGCGGGTAAAATCCTGGTGCTTACGATCGTCTTCTTCGTTGCTTTTAGCGTTGAAGGAGATCACCGGAAGTAAATCTTCGGTATTGGTAAAGATTTTCTTCTCTATCACATTTTTAATCTTCTCGTAAGAATCCCAACGCGGGGTATCGCCGCCATTATTAGCTTTGTAACGCAATGTGAAATTGGTTACTTCGGCCCGAAAATCTTTCGGATTGGCAATTCCCGCCGGTTTTTCAATTTTTTCCAGCTCCTCGTTCAAGATGCTGCGATCTAAGATTTCGCCCGAATCGGGATCACGGTAGTCGTTGTTCTGAATCCAGTAGTCAGCGTAGATCACATACTTCTCAAAGATATTCTGACCGTAGGTGCTGTACGATTCAATGTAGGCTTTCTGAATTTCGTCGGCAATAAACTCGGCGTACTTTGTCGCCAGAATAGATTTAATGATATTCAGGTACCGCTCTTCGGTTTCACCGTCTAACTCTAGTTTCACTACTTCTTGTTCTAGCACGTAGAGCAAATGCACCGGGTTAGCCGCTAATTCTTCGTTATCGAAGTTAAATACTTTAGACAGCACCTTAAAGGCAAAGCGAGTGGAAACCCCCGTCATTCCTTCGTTAATCCCAGCGTCGTCGCGGTACTCCTGAATTGACTTAGCATTAGGATCAGTCTCCTTCAACGTTTCACCGTTGTACACCCGCATTTTGGAGTATAAGCTAGAATTTTCCGGTACTTTCAGTCGGGTCATTACCGAAAACTGAGCCAGCAGTTCCAACGTAAGCGGAGCGCAAGGTGCCTGATCGAGCGAGCTTTCCCGAATTAGTTTTTCGTAAATACTAATTTCTTCGTCTACCCGCAAACAGTAAGGAACCTGCACTTTGTAGATTCGATCTAGAAAAGCTTCATTCTTTTTATCGTTAGCAAATTTCGCCCATTCAGACTCGTTGGAGTGCGCCAAAATAACTCCATCGTAAGGAATAGCCCCAATGGGCTCCGTACCTTTATAGTTATTCTCCTGAGTAGCCGTCAGCAGTGGGTTCAGCACCTTAATCGGCGATTTAAACATCTCTACAAACTCCATCACTCCCTGATTGGCCAAACACAATGCCCCCGAGTAGGAATACGCATCGGGGTCACTCTGCTGAAATTCGGCTAGCTTACGAATATCTACCTTACCCACCAGCGTGGAAATGTCCTGATTGTTTTCATCGCCCGGTTCGGTTTTAGAAATTCCAATCTGGTTCTGCACCGACGGGTAGAGCTTTACTACTTTGAATTTGTTCACATCCCCGTCGAACTCGCGCAAACGTTTAGCCGCCCACGGACTCATACAAGCCGGAATGTATCGAGACGGAATATTATACTCCGATTCCAATTCCTTTTTATAGTCGGAAAACAGTCCTAATGGACTTTCGTAGACCGGGCTAAGCTCTTCTCCGGCTTTTAGTA
Organism: Tunicatimonas pelagia; assembly: GCF_030506325.1. Taxonomy (NCBI): domain Bacteria; kingdom Pseudomonadati; phylum Bacteroidota; class Cytophagia; order Cytophagales; family Catalimonadaceae; genus Tunicatimonas; species Tunicatimonas pelagia. The sequence goes on from NZ_CP120683.1 coordinate 7,018,473, forward strand.
CGTAAATCGGGTTTTCCTGCATTAAGTGCTTAACCTTTTCGGCTAATGAACTTTTACCCCCACCAACGGGTCCCATCAAATACAGTATCTGTTTCTTTTCTTCCAGCCCCTGCGCTGAATAGCGGAAAAAGGAAACAATCTGATCGATGGTATCTTCCATACCGTAAAACTCCCGGAAAGCCGGGTAGCGCTTAATCACCTTGTTAGAAAATATCCGGCTGAGTTTGGGATCATCTCGGGTATCTACTAACTCGGGTTCGCCAATGGCCTTCAGAATTCGTTCCGAGGGTTTGGCGTACATCGCAGCATCTTTCTTACACTCCTTTAAGTACTCAGCCAACGTTATTTCGCTGACCGAAGAGCTGTAGTTGGTTTTTATCTTATCTAGTACACTCATATCCTTCTAAGATTACTCTTGTAAATAAGTTGATAATCACTAAACAGATTACGTTAACGACTTTGACGTAATTGGATGGCTTGTTGGATGGTAGTGCAGATAAGTGACTTCTTCATTACTGCACTGAGGGCCTTTTATAACGACTGTGGCGAGGTTATGGTATTCACGGATACCGCAAAGGCTGCTTAATCAAGCATAGGTTAGCTTGAATATTCTTTATTTGATAGCTTAATATACTGAAAATTTTTAAAGATGAAATAGTTTAGTAAACATTTTTCTAAAAAACACCTTCTTATTTCAAGAGTCACAAAAATAAAATTAGCCCATGTCACAAAATAAAATTGCCTTAGTAACCGGTGCATCCGGCCATATGGGTAAGTCAGTCACTACTCAACTTTTAAACGACGGTATTAAGGTAGTAGGTACTGTCCAAACACCAGAAGAATCAACGGATTTTGACAACCACCCTGCCTTTGAGAAATATGCCATCGATGTAAGTAATGAAGCCGAGGTTAGCCGTCTGGTAGATTATATCACTAAAAATTACGGACAGGTTGATTTTGCCGCACTGCTGGTTGGGGGATTTGCGATGGGTTCTTTAGCGGAAACCAGTAGCGCTGATTTGGAAAAAATGTACCGACTAAATTTCTTGACCGCCTACCTATGCTGCCAAAAATTATCAGCTCAGATGAGTAGTCAGGAACAAGGTGGCCATGTTGTGCTGGTAGGAGCCCGACCGGCACTTGATCCTTCCGCCGCTGCCAGCATGGTATCTTACGCGCTCTCTAAATCACTGATATTCAAACTTGAAGAAATTATCAACGCGAACACGGCTGAAACCGGAGTGCGATGTTCGGTGATTGTGCCTAGCGTATTAGATACACCACCCAACCGGGAATCTATGCCCGATGCTGACTTTAGCGATTGGGTCACTCCCGAGCAAGTGGCTGCAACAGTTGCCTTTTTAGCCTCTTCGGATAGTGACCCACTAAGAGAAACCGTGCTCAAGCTCTACGGAAATGCTTAAAACGTAACTAGGCTGAATATAGGATGCTGCTTGATTTTCTCTTTTCCGTTAAGAAAAGATAGCTCCACCAGAAAAGAAACCTGCACCACTTCCCCACCCAAACGCTGCACTAGTTCGCAAGCGGCGGCGGCAGTGCCACCGGTAGCCAGCACATCATCGTGTATCACTACTTTCTCGCCCGGTAATATTGCATCTCGATGAATCTCGAGGCAATCAGTACCGTACTCTAGGTTGTATTCTTGCTGCAACGTCTGAAAGGGCAACTTTCCTTTTTTGCGAATTGGCACAAAACCTGCGCCCACTCGATTGGCTAATGATGCCCCCAAAATAAATCCGCGCGATTCTATGCCCACCACTTTCTGAATCCCTAGCTGAGCCAGTGGATTGCTGAGTCGAGTAACCGCCTCTTGAAAAGCGTCAGCGTTCCCCAAAAGCGGAGTAATATCTTTGTAGGTAATACCGGATTGGGGAAAGTCGGCAACATTACGAATATAGTCAGCTAGTTCCATAGCAAGGTGTTGAGTACGATTTATCGGAATATGGTAAAACTTCACAAGCGTAATAAATTGATTGAAACTTCACAAAATCGCCGCCGGTAATCCTCTACATTTGTTGTAAAAAAATTATGGCCACATCAGTATCCGCAAAGGGAAAAAGTATTTACGACAATGCCAAGACCCACTTTTTAGGAAACTTTCCTGGTGACTTACCCATTGAGCAGGCGTACGTTCACATCGGAATGTACCTGGGTTGGATTATCGACAATGAATTGTATTCGGAGTATTTTGAGGATGAGGCCGACACGCAAATCTTTAGATTTAAAAATCGAGAAATTTCTTGTACAATCCTTAGCGAGATTTGGGATGGTTATTTGGGTCATGAGCTATTCAGCGAAGAGGGCAACTTATTTACTTTCTACTATTACGGAGGCGGACTTTATCGTAAAGATTATGAAGATTTGCTATCTGGCAATCTTCCCTCTTTGTATCATGTAAAAGATTCTTGGGAGAACTACGACAAAATTGCCCAGAACGTTTCTGTGCGCTACCGCGACTGGAAAAAGCTGGTGGGCTAAGTTTTTGTTTGGTGAGGAATAGGCGAATCCGTATATTCACCACTATAGTTAACCATTCCTACCAATCCGTTGAGCCAAGTCGAGAGTATTTTAAAGCAATTTAGCACATTAGCCTGGGGCACTCACCTACTAGTATTACTGTTGGGTGGAGGCCTTTTTTTTATGCTCTACTCTCGGTTTCTCCCCTTTCGCCATTTCGGGCACGCCATTGATGTGCTGCGTGGAAAGTACGACGATCCGAATGATCCGGGTGAGATAAGTCACTTTGAAGCCCTTTCCAGTGCTTTAGCGGCTACCGTAGGTATGGGCAATGTTACCGGAGTAGCGGTAGCAATCACCGTTGGAGGTCCGGGGGCACTCTTCTGGATGTGGGTGAGTGCTTTTCTGGGGATGGCTACTAAGTTTTTCACTTGCACACTGGCAATTATGTACCGAGGTAAAGATAGTGCCGGGCAAGTGCAGGGTGGCCCCATGTATGTGATAGAGGAAGGCTTAGGAAAAAAATGGAAGCCTTTAGCTATCTTTTTTTGCGTAGCCGGACTTCTGGGTCCGCTACCCATGGTAAATGCCAATCAGTTGGGGCAAGTTATCAAAGATGTTGTTCTGCTTCCGATGGGAATGCAAGAAAGCTTTGGGCTGAATCTCACGCTGGGGCTTTTGGTAGCCGCATTAGTTGCCGTTGTTATCTTCGGCGGAATTAAAAGAATTGCACGTGTAGCCAGTCGTATGGTTCCCGCTATGGTCGCTATCTACGTGGTTTCGGTGGTGTATATATTATTTGCTAATGCCAGCCAGATTTTGCCCTCGCTCAGCTTGGTAGTAACCGATGCGTTTACCGCTACCTCAATGCTGGGCGGAGCCGTTGGGTCTATCATTGTGGTAGGTGCCCAGCGGGCAGCTTTCTCTAACGAGGCCGGCATTGGTACCGCCCCTATGGCACACGGAGCAGCTAAGACAAAGGAGCCAGTGCGGGAAGGCTTAGTAGCAATGCTCGGCCCCGCCATTGACACATTAGTGGTTTGTACCATGACGGCTCTAGCAATTTTAGTGACTGATGTGTGGAAAGTGACCGGCATGGAGGGCATTACGCTTACAGTTGATGCGTTTAATATCGCGTTTCCCGGCGATCAGTTCGGTGGATATTTGTTGCTGCTGTGTGTCGCTTTTTTTTCGCTATCTTCTCTATTCACACTGTCCTACTACGGCACCAAATCTTTTTCTTATTTAGCCGGAGCCCATCGGGCGCGCTGGTTTAATTACTTTTACGTGACAACCATTGTTATTGCTTCGGTTTCTACGCTACAGGCGGTTATTTATCTGGTAGATGGTATGTACGCCTTGATGGCTATTCCCACCATGATTTCGGCCTTACTGCTGGCTCCCAAAGTTCGGGCAGCAGCAAAAGATTATTTTTCCCGATTGCACCAGGAAACCCCTAAAAAAGTGGTTTAGCATTACAGAGAAAGCAAGAACTCTTTAAAATCTTCGGTATTGTACCGTGCCATTCCCGTTTGCTGGAAGACAATTTT